>JAAXXL010000007.1 GCA_013334485.1 Chlorobiaceae bacterium
CAATCTCGGACCATACGCTCATAACGTGATTATGGCATGATTACGAAAAACAAACGCAACACTCTCCGGTACGCTTTGCTCCTCATTACTCCAGCTCTCTTTTGCTTCATACTGAATGTTTCGCTTCTCGATGCTGCAACCACTGCCCGGCATTCCGAAAAGATTATATCCGACGTTTCATCTCCTGAACAAAACCTTACAGCAGATCCGGCATCATCAACACAAATCCTCCCTGGACTCTCCGGTGAGCACTCCCTTGCCGCCGAAGGAACCGCATCTTATTACGGGAAAAAATTTCAGGGAAGAAAAACAGCAAGCGGAGAATCGTTTAACGGCAATCATTTTACCGCCGCACACCGATCACTTCCTTTCGGAACCAGTGTAAGAGTGACCAATCTCGACAATGGGAAAAATGTGGTCGTTCGTATCAACGATCGGGGCCCTCATGTAAAGAGAAGAATTATTGACGTCTCGCCTGCTGCGGCAAGAGAGATCGGGCTCTATGGAGAGGGAACTGCCAACGTGCGTATTGAAGCGTTCAACTGAGATCCCTCTTTCGAAAAACCATGATCAGAGCCGAGTTCCGGCTTTTAATAAACGGCTGCTTGTCAAAACCGCCATACACACCCTCGATCGAAAAGCCTGCCGCAACATGTTGCTGCAAAAACGCTTCCTCACATAAGGGATAGAGCGTCGATTCTTCATGAAAAAGCCTCTTGCCCTCTGAGAGAAGCTCAACTTCAAAAGTAACACAAGCGGGAGAGATTAAAGGATAGCGGCGATGAAACTCCACGTCCCCGGATCCAATGTTCTTTACCCGAAAAGTATACTCCTGCAGGGTAAGCAGGTAGTCCCAGTTTACAACCTGAAATACCCAGACTCCACCCGGCGAAAGCTTTTCATAAACCGAAGCAAGAAAGGGCTGCAGCCGCTCCAGAGAGAGATATGCCAGCACATTACCAACTGAGTAGATCATCTGAAATGTAGCATCAAGTAAGCCTGCCGCCGAAATATCCATGCAGCGGAATGTAGCCAGGGGAAAGGCTTGCATGGCTGCAGCTATCATCCCTGAATCCAGATCAACTCCTGTTGCCCGAAAACCATCATGGGCAAACCTGCCACAATAAAAGCCCGGCCCGCATCCCGCATCAAGCAGCTCACTTCCCGCTTCTCCGGCATATTCCCTGAGAAAACGGTAAACCTCATCCCTGAAGGGGAATACCTGACTGTAATACGGAGCAAATTGTGTATAAAAGGACATAACTCTGCTATCAGATTGCGTATCACTATCAAAATGATGGCCCCCCTCACAGCCAAGATAAACAGAACTGTTCAGAACAACCAACTGTACGAATGCGCTTAAGGCTGAAAGCAGCTCGCCCCGTTCCGGGCGGGCTGCACAGAACGGGGCGAGAATGAATAAACCGGCAATTTTTCAACAAATGATCAATCTCAACTGCCCGTCACAAACTTGCTGAGATGAGAGGAAAAAGCCGGAGCTTCAAGAAAGCCAACAACTCTGCTCTCCGTGATCTCCTTGCCTGATGCATCAAAAAAGATCATGCCGGGAGGGCCGAATAGCCCGAACCGTTTCATCAGCTCCCGGTCATCCGCACTGTTAGCCGTTACATCAATCTGAAGCAGTGTCATATTCTCAAACTGCGACATGACCTTTGGATCATGAAAGGTGAATTTATCCAGCTCCTTGCAGGCAACGCACCAGTCGGCATAAAAATCAAGCATGACCGGCTTTTTTGCACTCTGCAGAGCCTGGTCAAGCTCTGCAGAGGTGCGAATACGTGTAAAAGTGACCTTTTTCTCTTCACCTGAAGCGGCGGTCGTGGAGCCGTGAAACTGCGAGAGTGGTTCCAGCACATTGGTGCCACCGGAGGTCGCACCAACAAGTTCCAGTACACCGATAATAAAGAGTACAAGACCAAAAGCTTTACCAAACTTCTGGGCAATCGTTGATTTTTCGGCATGTTTATCAAAAACTCCGAGAAAAACTGCACAGAGAATGGTGAATGCTCCCCATGCGATCATGACCACCGGAGCAGGAATAACCGGAGAGACCATCCAGATCGCCACAGCAATCAACAGAAGTCCGAAAACATATTTGACACCAATCATCCATGCTCCGGCGCGGGGCAGAAGACTTCCTGCACTCAATCCGACAAGCAGAAGAGGAACACTCATACCCATGGCCATCGAAAAAAGAGCCAGTCCACCAATCACAACATCTTTCGTCTGGCTGATGTAAACGAGAGTGCCTGCAAGTGGAGCAGCAACACATGGCCCGACGATCAAAGCAGACAAAGAGCCCATCAAAAAGACACCGACAAAGCGCCCACCCTTAAGATTTCCTGACGTTTTATTGAGCTTGTTCTGAATGGAAGCCGGCATCTGAAGCTGATAGACATCAAACATTGAGAGCGAGAGTACCACGAGCAGAAGGGCAAATACCATCAATACCCAGGGCTTTTGCAATGCACCGGCAAGCCCTTCACCGGCAAGTCCTGCAGCAACACCAAGAGAGGTATAGACTAATGCCATGCCCAGACAGTAAGCCAGCGCCATTAAAAAGCTGCGACGGCGGGTAACATCCCCCTCACCAACAATAATCGAAGAAAGAATAGGAATCATCGGAAGCACACAGGGGGTAAAGGAGAGAAGCAGACCGAACGCAAGAAATGCAAGTGAGATTTTCCAGAGACTTCCCCCTGCAAGGGTCGATTTCGCAAGATCAAGATCATTATCAGCCGGCTTTGCTTCAGGCACAGCAACTGATGAAGGTGCTGCCGGCTGATCTGCTGGCGGAGTAACTGATCCTGCATCGGTAACCGGCTGATCGCCTGTCGCGGCCAAAAGACCCGACTTGGCTGGATCAAACTTGAAACTCTTGGTTATGGGAGGATAACAGAGCCCATCTTCAGCACACCCCTGATACTCGACATTCACGGTAAATACTCCATCCGCTTTGACAACAGGCAGAGTGAGCGACAGCTTGTCATGATAGATTGCAAGTTTTTCGTTTGTTGTAGGATCAGTAATGGTGATTGCCTTCGGCATAACGGGATTCTGCAGCTTCGCATGACCGCCTTCAACCGTAACTTTCACATTATCCCGATAAAGCTTGTAGCCTTTGGCTATATCCCAATTCAGCAAAATCGTTTTGGAACTGCTCAGCTCCGCCCGTAGCTTGAATGCCTGATCCGGATCAAGAAATTCCGCAGCAAGAGCAGCAGTAACAGTAGTGCAGAGGAGCATAAAAACAGCAATAACAGAGGCTGCTCTCCTGAATGAATAATGGTTCATAAGCTTATCAAGTCATCATCGTTATTGAAAATAGTGCGAAATCCGCTTTATTTATTATTGTGATATATCTTGCCAAACTTGTCCACTGCCAGATAGTCCATTCCTGATTCTTTGAGAAAAGCCAAACCCTCGTCCTCTTTCAGCATAGCTATGGTCGAATAACTTCCCGCAGTAATAGTTAACGGCGCCACAACCGTTACCGATCGCCAGTAAGTGACCGGATATCCCGAACGGGGATGGATAATATGGCAGTATCGTTTACCTCCAGCTTCAAAAAAGCGCTCGTAATCTCCACTCGTGGCGAGTGCACCTGAATAAAGCGGAATAGAGGCAATAGTTCTCTCCTTGTGACGTGGGTCCTGAATACCGACGACCCAGGGTGTACCGTCAGGCTTTGGACCTATAATCCGTATATCACCGGCAAGATTGACATACCCATACTTGACCCCTTTGCCGTTAATAACTGTCGCTGCCCTATCTGCTGCATACTCTTTGCCAATTCCACCAAAATCAAGCTCCATTCCCGCAACCGGCAAACGAACCTCGTTATTTCGACGCTCCACACTCTTCCAGTTGATGAGGGAAAGTATGGTTGAAAGTTTCTCCGGCGAAGGCAGTTCAGCCCCGGTAAAGTCCCAGGCATTGCGCAACACCCCGGAGGTAATATCAAATAACCCTGAACTGAGTTCATAGAGCTTATCCGCATAATCAAGCAGCGACAGAGTCTCACTGTCACAGTCAACAAAATCCTGTCCGGCGGCGGCATTGATACGAGAAATAATACTCTCCGGCCTGTATCGAGAGTATATTCTCTCAATTCTTGAGACCTCCGCAATCGCATGCGTAGCTATCGACTGCCCTTTACTTTTACTTTCAGCAACAATGACCAGCTCACAACTGCTTTTCATTGCCTGAAAGCGAAAACGAAAAATATTCATAACTGCTTTTTTTAGAAAACAACCCTCCGCTCACAACTGCCGTGAAACACCGGCCTGAAAACTTCTGGCATGGAAAGCCGTCACTCCCGGATCGCCATTACCAAAAAGAGCCCACTGTTGACGCTGTTCATACTTTTCGATCTTCAGGTCAACAAGCCATTCACGGCTCAACTGTTTGCTTATCTTAACCCCGGCAGTAACTGCACCAAAAGCAGAAAGCCGCTGATCTTCCGTATAAAAAAGAGCCCCGGCAGGAACCTGTGTCGCTATGGAGGGGTTTGCCTGCTCCGCCGGACCGACAGGCACATAAAAATCAGCCCCGCACTGCGTGTAGAGACGAAGCAGTGGGGTTATCGTCCAGCCGTGATGCAACGGCTGCACATATTCTCCTCCAAGCGTATGCGACCGAATACCAAACGAGTCGGAGTAATAACGCCAGGATAACCTTATTGTGCCGTCACTGCCTTTGAAATGGTGATTCCACCGGGTCAAGAGGGTCATATTGTTGCGATCCCTCGGTCTCTGGTCAGGATTCTTGTAGGGATCGGTGTAGTAACCGTTTCCATTGGAATAACCAAGATTGAACTGAACAATATCACTCTTCGACAGCACTCTGGTAACACCAAGCAGCCCCGCTATAATCTGCTTCTTTTCATCCGGAACTTGCCTCTTGACCGCAACCACATTGGAAGCATCAAGCTTTATGATATCATCGGTAAAACTTCCTCCGAGATTAACCGTTGTATTTTTGTCTTCTGTTGACCAGCTCCCCTGCAATGATCCGCTGCGGGAGATGTAATCAGACTCTTTTGAATAACTGACACCAGCTCCCAGCGTTCCTTTTGAAAAGTACCTGGTTAGACTGAGATCTCCGGCATGTCGCAACTCCCCGGATGCTCCGGATACCCCGTTATTTGCAGGAAATCCTGAGGAGTGATAAGCCGGAGAGGCTCCGCTAACCGAATCCTCCATGAATGACGTTGCAATTGACCATTTACCAGCTATTGGAACGGTTACCATCAATGAAATCGCATTCACCGCTATCCGCTCTCTCTGCATCCCTGCCGTCAGGGCAGTGTCTCCGGACTGGCTGTCCTGATAATTAAGATATTTCATGCTTACCACGCCCCGTTCCGGCGGAGCATCAGCATAGACAAACTGCACCGAAGGCAGGGAAAGTGCTGCACCTAAAAGCACTCTGCCTATACGGTTTGATTTTGCCTTTGAATGCGATCTCATTGAGTAGAGAAAGATGTTAATATTAGGGCGCCCATTACTTGATTGATAATCACAGCAGGAGACACAATTACTTCTGTTCCTCAAAACAACAGGTAACACAGGGGTATCAATAAAATCAAATGCCGGCCCATCAAGAGTAGTAACAGGCTGTAATCATCGGCGCCCTCATGAACAGTCATAAAAACATCTGCATCATCACCATCTCAAATCATATACTACAACGTAATGTACCGGCAGGGTCAGCGGTTCTATGCAACGCATCACCTAACCCGTTTTAATTGTAGCAAATAAACAATTAAAGAATCCTTAACCCTACCTTAATTTATGCTTAAAAAATACCCTGACACCTTTTTGCCTCCTGCCACAAAGCATCAAGCTCTTCCGGGCTGAAGGCCTTCCAGTCGCGGCCTGATCTCTGCACATGAGCTTCAACCGAGCGAAAACGGGCCATGAACTTGTTGGTAGCTTTTCTGAGTGCATCTTCAGGATTGGCATCAAGAAAACGGCTGTAATTGACTATGGTAAAAAGGATATCACCAAACTCCTCCTCCTGCTCCGCTTTACTCTCTGCATTTTTCAACTCCGTGATCTCCTCAACAAGCTTTTCGAGCACCCCCTCATCACTTGACCAGTCAAATCCAACGCCTGAGACCTTTTTTTGAACCCTGTATGCCCGCAGGAGTTCTGACATAGCGTTCGGCACTCCATCAAGCAGGCTTTGACGACCCTCCTGCATTTTCAGGGTTTCCCAGTTTTTCAGCACATCTCCCTCTGTCTCGGCAACAACGTCACTGAATACATGCGGATGGCGGTTGATGAGCTTATGACAGAGCGCGTCAAAAACATCTGCAAAAGAGAATGCACCGCGCTCCCCGGCCAGTTCCACCTGAAAACAGAGATGGAGAAAAAGATCGCCTATCTCTTTTTTTAGTTCACTCTCATCCCCCTCGTCAAGAGCATGAACCAGTTCATAGCTCTCCTCAAGCAAAAGATGGGCGAGGGACTGCGGAGTCTGTTTCCGGTCCCAGGGGCACTCCTGGCGAAGCACCTTTACCAGACTCACCACCCGTTCAAACTGCTCCTGGCGGCTGCGCTCTTTCTTTGAAGAGATATCAGCTTTCAACTGCTCAATCGGACTGTTTTGCGACATTGTATCTATGATTTTATTTCCCTTCAAACTTGCATATGAAGGTCATCGCTATGGGTAGTCGTAAAGAATACCGATCCCGACATGGCAGGGAACAAACGAAGCAATCGAAGCACGGAAGAGAATTTATAGCGATGAGCTAAAGTTACAATTTCTTGCCTGTTATCCTTATACTTCCGGAAAGGATTATCCACCGCCTAAACATTCAACCATGCCCTCAACCTCCGCCAGATTACCCGAACAGGATATCCCGATAGCCGCAGTTGCAACGCCTGTTGGAGTCGGAGCTTTGGCTGTTGTCCGGATTAGCGGAAAAGGGGTTTTCGATATCGCACAGCGTATCTTCCGCAAAAAGAAGAACCCGGCATTCCGCTTTACTCATTCAAAGGGATACACTGCCCACTTCGGCTCCGTTCATGACTCTGAAGGGCTGATCGATGAAGTGGTTGCGCTCATTTTCCGTACACCGAACTCTTTTACGATGGAAGATATGGTGGAGTTTACCTGCCATGGAGGGCCGGTAGTTGTGCAGCACCTGCTGAAGGTACTGCTTGATGAGGGGTGCCGCCTTGCAGAACCCGGAGAGTTTACCCGCAGGGCTTTCCTGAACGGCCGCATTGATCTTCTGCAAGCTGAAGCCATCGGAGAGATGATTCATGCCCGCTCGGAATCGGCTTTCCGCACGGCGGTAACCCAGATGCAGGGAACGCTTTCTCTTCGCCTTGAGACCATGCGCGAGCAACTTCTGCGCTCCTGTGCTCTCCTTGAGCTTGAGCTTGACTTCAGCGAGGAGGATGTAGAGTTCCAGAGCCGGATTGAGCTTCAGCAGCAGCTTGGGGTTTTGCAGGAGGAGCTGGTTCGGCTTGTTGACTCCTACCAGCACGGAAGGATACTGAAGGAGGGAGTTGCAACCGTCATTGCCGGCAGACCGAATGCCGGAAAATCAACCCTGCTCAACACGCTTCTCGGCGAAGAGCGCTCGATTGTCAGCCACATGCCCGGCACTACCCGTGACTACATTGAGGAGTGCTTTCTCTACAACAAAACCATGTTCCGCCTCACCGATACAGCGGGCCTGCGCGAAACAGAGGAGGAGATTGAGCATGAAGGGGTCAGGCGGAGCTACCGCAAAATAGCCGAAGCCGATCTCATCGTTTACATCCTCGACCTCACGCTTGATGACTATGCGGATGAGGTTACCCGAATCCTTGAATTCAAAAGCGAGTACCGGAATGGACGGATGATTGTTGCGGCTAATAAAATTGACCTTGCTTCCGATAGCATGGAGAGGATTCAAGAGCTGCGTGAAACAACAGGTTGTGATGTATGCGGAATTTCTGCTGCAAAGGGTGACGGATTGGAGGCACTGAAAGAGATGATGAGCCGTATGGTTGAGGGGCTCGACAAGCTGCATGAGGCAAGCGTGCTGGTCACCAGCCTCCGCCACTACGAGGCCCTCAGAAATGCCACCGACGCTCTCGAAAACGCCCGCGGACTGATCAACACCAACTCGGAGACCGAGCTCATAGCCTTCGAACTCCGCTCATCCCTCAACTACGTCGGCGAGATCACCGGAAAAGTCATCAACGAGGAGATACTCAACACCATCTTCGACCAGTTTTGCATAGGAAAATAGATTTCCTGCAATGGGCAGGATAACCCCGAAACCGGTAAGAATAAATACCAGATAAAGCGCTAACTGGTATTTATTCTTACCAGTTTGTTATATTAACCGGTAAGAATAAATACCGGATAAGCAATTATGAAGGAAATACTGAAAGAGATAATCCTCGATTTTCAGGAGCTTGACCTCCCGACTGGCGTACTGCGTAAAGTCGAGATTACCCCTGTTGATGGTAAAGCTACGGTCTGCATAGGAGTACGCAGAAGCGGAAAATCAACCTTCATGTTCCAGATCATCAAGCGGCTGCTTGTTGCAGGAACACCCCGGCAGAATATCCTCTATCTGAACTTTTTCGATGACAGGCTGCACAACCTGCAACACGAAACTCTTGGTATCATTACAGAGGTCTATTATTCGCTTTATCCGAATAAAAAAAGCACGGAAAAAGTGTACTGCTTTTTCGATGAAATACAGGTCATTCCCGGCTGGGAAAAATTCATTGACCGGATGATGCGTACTGAAAAGTGTGAAATCTACATCACCGGTTCTTCCGCACAGATGCTCTCAAGGGAGATAGCAACCCAAATGCGTGGCCGGGCTCTTTCTTGGGAGATGTTCCCTTTTTCATTTCAGGAATTCCTTGATTTCAAAGGAATCGAAACCCCGGAATCCCTCTCAACCAAAAACCGCCTGAAGATACAAAAGGCCTTTGAAGAGTATTGGCAAGCAGGAGGCTTTCCCGAAGTAGCAGGACTCAACCGGATGTTACAGATAAAAACCCATCAGGAGTATTTCAATGCCATGCTGTTCCGTGATCTCATCGAGCGTCACGACATAGCCCACCCGAAAGCAATCAAGGATCTGGCCCACTGGCTTGCAGACAACACCGCATCACTCTATTCGATCAATAATCTCACCGGATATCTCAAATCGCTGGGGCACAAGGTGCCGAAAACCGCTGTTGCTGACTATCTGGAGTGGTTTGAGGATGCCTATATTTTTTTTTCGGTACGCATTTTCGATGCTTCGCTGGCTCGCTCCAACACCAACCCGAAAAAAATCTACTGCATCGATCACGCTCTGGTAACCTCGGTAAGCTCGGGCATTCTTGTCAATTCAGGACACTTGCTGGAAAACCTCGTATTTATAGCACTTCGCAGGATCACTCCTGATATCTGGTACTATAAAACAAAGGCCGGACGGGAGGTTGATTTTATCGTCCAGCAGCAGAATCGTTCCCGCATACTGGTACAGGTCTCTGAGTCGTTGGCTGAATCACAAACCCGTAAACGGGAGATCACCGCACTATCCGAAGCTATGGCCGAACTGAAGCTGACGGAAGGGATAATCGTAACTCGAAGGGATGATGAACAGATTCAGGTCAAAGCAGGAACCATCAACGTCGTACCCGCCTGGCGGTTCCTACTGAACCTGTCTGATAGAGCCTGAACGGTCTGCATAAATAAACAGCGACGCTGAGACCGAGTTTATAGCCTTTGAATTCCGCTCAGCCCTCGACTACGTCGGAGAGATCACCGGCACAGTCATCAACGAGGAGATACTGAACACGATCTTTGACATGTTTTGTATAGGCAAATAGATGATAATACTTGGAAAAAGGATAATGAAGAAAGGAATAAGAAACCTCGCCGCAGAGCCATTAAATATTTTTTCAAAAGAGATCAATTCACTCACAAAGTAGGGCTTCGAGAAATTTACCCATATCGATTAATAACGCCATCGACAACGCATAGACTCAACTTTGTAGCACAATAATCTCATCAGATTAACAACAACAAATACTTTCATTTACCGTAAACCAGTACGCAGCCACCTTCCTGTATAGCTAGACACAATGAACTTCCGTCTATCTATTTTTCTATTAATAGCAATGAAATTCAAAATCATATTCCTGAAACCTCAAAAATCTATATCAGAGCAAGGTATAAATACTTAAGTTAGATATTAAATACAACAGTAAAGAGATGGATGAAAAACGTATCACGCCAGCTCGCGCGAATTAAAGCGGGATCAGGGAAAAGCCTAAGGCATCAGATCGAGATAGATAGGAGTCTCAGACAACCAAGCTAAATTTCGTATTGTTTATCAAAATAGCTTTTTTGACAAACGAAAGACAAGATGTTAGCATATTATAATTTAATACCCCATCCTTATCCAATCTTGATTTATTGCATAAACCATATCTCACCAGATAATCGTCAAGTCAAAATGCATCGGGAAAACCAGAAAGAACGGTATATTTAATTTTAGTATTGGTTGCTTCAATGACATTAATTCTGACTTTTTTAAAGCCAATTATTGAGCTATCGTTAAGATCATACAGTAATTCTTGGGTAAATGGCGCTCGCATATTGTTATCCGCAAATTCTCTGTATATAAATTTTAATGTACTACCTGATCTCCCATTATAAACAAGTTCTTGACTAAAGTTTGGGCTATTAATATCGATAGATTTCCCCATGACAAAGGATGGCTGAGGATCAATTATATGATGTGAATTATACTGACTTTTCAGGTATGCTTCTAAAACCATTGGATTATCATTTCTAATACTAAAACCTCCAAGTTCCTGTTGCCCTTGTGAACTAAACAAGAGATCAGACAAGTAATATACTCTCTCTCTATCGCGATAAGCAGCCTTATAAGTGCCAATTGGGTACACTATTAAACCACTTAATAATGACACTCTTGCTGAAGCTTGGCTCTGTAAGATTATCGCATCATATTCATATATTTTTCCTTTCTTCACCAGCGTCTCTCCGAGTTCCGAAACATTAACCGCACCAAGTGACGGGATATTAAACACCGTTAACCTTGGATACATCAGTTCTTTTTGTGTCGAACACCCGGCTAATATCAACATCATTGAGCAAAGTAATGAGATAAATTTAATATTTTTCATTTTTAATATTGACACTATATACATAAAATAGCCATACAAGCTTAAAGATTCCTATCTATTGACTCATTTACTCTAGTAAAATGAATTGATAGTTTTGTCAGAAACAAATAAAAGCCATAATTGCTCAAAGAAAAAAGCCGTTGTTTATTTAAATCTGACCTATCAACTGATTCGTTATGGCATGAGTTTATTTTATCAAAAAGCACAATTGAATCCCCTAATGTCGGACTAGGACTAGTCAAATAAAATATCTGTGTGATAAGCTGTTTTTTTATTGAAGCCAAAAACGCCTGTATTCTCTCCTCATCAGCCACACGAAATTCCCTTAATTTTGAGATATACTTATCCAAGCTAACTATTGGAGCATAACATAAAGACAAAGCAGCTGGCCTTTGGTTTCTTAAGTCTGAATCGCATGTATTAGAGATGATCATCCCTCGAGACTTAACGATTTTCGTATCAGGTAGATTAATCAACAACAATCCTTCTAGCCCATCTCCTTGATAAACTATGTCATCTGACCTAAGAGAATACATGCGCTTATCAATATTATTCGGAAAATCCTTAAGGGATTTCATTAAATCCAACTTAGACTCAGGATTTAGATAAGTTGGCAAATACCTCTTTATCTCATCAAAATCAATCATAACAAATCAAACAATTGATCTTGCAAGATTTTTGCGAATTCAGAAGGAATATCAATCGATTCAGATAGTAACTTACTCGTAAAGTTATGGATAACTATTAAATCATCCATATGCGATCCTCGATCAATAATATTCCTATATTCGCCAAATAAGTTTGCTGCAATAGGGATACCAAGGGATTCATAACTCGTCTCTACACCTTGTGTACAAAATTGATTACACGAAAGGAGTACAGAGGCAGTAATAACTGTCGGTATAATTTTAATTCGACCAGTGGTCGTCCCATTGTTAGGCAAATGCAAATTCATCACTACTTAGATTAGTATGTAGGCTCATAATTACTAATAAACTCCTCAGTCAGGAAACCGAAGAAAACCTCTTTTTCTATAGAATGTTCACTATCAATAATCTCCCTGACCCTTGTTTTTATAAATTCATCATCCATATCCTTATAAACGTCTATATCAAAAACAGACACTTTTTTAGCGTTTAAATCTGGGGACAATCGGGCATCATTTACAATATTTATATTCACTAAATAATCGCCCCGCATGTAAGTACTCCTAATATTATTTTGAATTGCCTCAAACTTATCATCATTAAGAACTAGCTTCAAGTTTAAACCATCATAAATATTAGTTTCAAATACATTTATATACCTAACACCTATTCTCAAGCACTTTTCAACAAGACCAGAATTCTCGATGAGATCTAAAAATTCGTCTATTTTTTTCGTGTAACTATTCCACCCCAAATACTTATCCACACTGTTAATAGAAATAACACTAGATCCGATCTGGATCAGGAAATTCTCAGAAACAAGATGATAGTGTGGTTGATATTTCAAACTTTCTTCTTGCTCTCGTATATTAATTGGCAAATTTAAAATAGGTAGCTGTTTAATTTCAGGATATTGATCTTTAAATTGATTATAAAGTGTCCCAAAAATAGCAGCAGAAGGCAATCCAGAAACAAACCTAATCTCAATAATTGCTTCCGCTATCGGTGTTATATTGAGTTGCTTAGGGTATATTATATTCCGCTTCATTACATTAAATATTTCAAATAAATCAAATACTTATTTTTCACAACAAAAACAACAATAAAACTAGCGATATCTATACTCATTCCTTGTTTGCTAACAAATTGAATTCAATGCTTAAGCGCCGTCAACACATCAGCAAAAACCGTAGTATAGTTTTAGAGAGCGACTAACCACCTAAGCAAGCCTTGCATGCACGCCCTTGCTTTCAATTTAAGTATTTTTTTGATATATCTTAAAAACCTCCGAACATCCTACCATTTCCTATTTTTGCTATCAGTAGCGATGTATCCTTCATATCCTGTAGGGCTATGTAGATGCTCGACATTGGACAACATCAAATACTGCAAGTATTATAAAAAAGTAGCAAGCCTCGAAATCCTTTATCCAATACTTTTTATCTCGACTCGCCATGCCTCAGGGCACTGGCAAATCCTGCTCATTGATGCTTCAAATTCATCAAGAAAATCAGCACCAAGACCGGAGCTTTGACTATCATAATATCTAACTGCTCCGCTCAAATCCTCGACAGCGAGCGAAATGATGCGATAGTTCATCCCAAACCTTTCCGCAGGGAATCAACGACTGATTTTCCGTCAAACGCTTCAATTTCACCGCTGAGAAACAAACCAAGGCGCCGTTCCGCTTGGTCAGCGCAAGCCTTCATGACCCTGTCATCGTCACCCCCGAGCGTCTGCAAAAAATGGTCAGCAAGCAGAGCCCTTTCCTGGAGGGTAAGTTTCAATGCTTCTTTTTCAATTAATACAGCGTCTATTGGTTATTGCAGTTGAATTGTTCCATTCCGCAAGCATCCTTTGCCGGGCGGCTCATACAGAATCCGTAATTATACTGTCAATGTGCAGAGGGGTACGTCCTGAAATTAACGCAATCGGAAGATATTATTTTTGAGCCACCGCGCACGACTACCATTAAAGTACGCAAGGCGATTGATAACAAAAAATCCGTAATCATAGAATCTCCGTCAAAACGCCCGGATGGCGCGGACACGGTTGTAGGCGTCCTTCGGTTCCGTATTCTGGCAACCGAAAGAGCTGAAATCCTTTATCCAGACTCCGGCTTTTATCCAGCCGCCGCCGTCAAGACTCTCCGAAGAGCTCCAGTAGGTTGCTGAATCATGCACAAAACCGCCAACAACCCGTTTATGAAGATAGAGCTGGTTCAACTGCTCCTTGCTGGGCAATATCCAGTCGCGGAAACCGCCGGTTTCTGATTTTTTACACACATCAACGGCATCCTGCCAGTTAAACAACCCCTCTGACAACCCTTTCATTGCGGCTATGCCCGTAGAGGAGCCAGCCATATCGGTTTTGGCGGCAATCCAACCGTGAGCGCCACTCCTGTCGATGAAAAAGATTATCCCGCCGCCATAATGCCCGCCGATTTTAATATCGGGTGAAGGAGATTCTTTCTCTCCGAAAAGTTTATTGAACAAAGTCATGGCTGATAGTTAAAACATTACTGAACCGTACTTTTCACCCTTTTCCCCTTCACTCAGGGAGCCACCTCGCTGGCGGGAACCTCTGCCGGAGGCGGGGGGGGAGGAACAACAATAGTCATATTGACATCAAAAAGAAAATCATCCTTGATCGTGATGTCAACAGGAAGTGGCTTAAGAATTGGACGACCACCAACTGAGACCGGAGTAATCCTGTATGATCCGCTGCGCAGGGTATCAGCACGAAAATAACCAAACTCATTGGTAAAGCTCTTGACTGAGGTCTTGCCTTCCTTTCCGGAGACTTCGAGCAGGACATTGGCAACACCGTTACCTGATGCGTCAGCCACAAATCCCGCAACACCGAACTCGGCATAAACCGGAATGGTGAGCGCCGTCACCGCGCCGCTTTTAACCTCAACTTTACGCTCCTTCTGATCAACAGCCAGCTCAATAGGCAGTTTTTCGGGATCAACTGCAACATTATAGATTCCGGGCTTCAGGCTTCCGATAAAAAACGATCCATCAATCTGCTGTTGCTGCATCTGACGACCATTGAGCAGAATACTGATATTATTGATGTCTGCAGATGAGAGCTTTGTTTCATTTCCTATATCAAGGGAGCCGGCAATAGCGCCTCTGGTAAGAGTAACTGCATTGCGATTGATGGGAAAGAGGCCCCGATTCGACCATCCAAGATCCCATGAAATAGCGAGTGCAATATTTTTCTGTGTCTCAGGGATAATAACGTTGGCATTCACATCGCCCATCGTAATATTGGTAACGGTCTTCATCTGATAGGCATACTGAAGGGCAACCCTGAGTCCGGTATTGATATAACGCGTCCATGACCCGGCAACACCAAATGAGGAGGCCGAACGGGAGATAGCCGTCTCAATCAGGTCATTGGTATTGTTTTTTGGATACCAGTTAAGCACCAGATTGGTGACATTTGTTTTATAGATCCGGTGATAATCATTTAACAGGCGAACATTGAAGTGATCACTAAAATTGCGCTGATAGTCAACTGAAATAATATCATTTTGATAGATAGAGCGCAGGGTATTGTAATCACCTATCCGGAGGCCGGCCTCATAACGGTAGTTCTCAAAATCATCCGGAGTCGCACTGAGTGTAAGCCGGGAAAAAGGGTAGAGGCTGACTGCGGGCAAAACATAATGGGCAGGCCAGCGATCCCCCAGTTTTTCATAGTGCGCAATAATCTGCACCCCTAATTGCCGGAAGGGAGATGCTCCCCATCGGAACAGATGGTTGATATCTTTTTCCTGAAAATCATAGGCAAAATGGTCCTGACGAAAGGTTCCCCAGTATGCCGCGCTCCACGTTGTGTAATGACCTTCAACCCTTATATCGGCAGCACTGCGTTCATTTGATCTGGCCCCGTAAAGTGCGGCATTCCAGTTTGCTCCGGGAGAGAATATTGTGCCAACGAGCAGGTCTGATGATTGTGCTAACGGGTTCAACTGCATTGCTGCTTCAAGGGTGACTCTGCTGTGCAGGCCATAAAGCACATTGCCGAAAGCAGCGTCAGAATTGTTAGCCCGCTCCTGCTGGTTCAGGAGATTACCGGTTTTTCCGAGTCCGCCGCGAATAAGCAGCTCGCCCTGAGGCAGTGCCCTTCCCGCAACTGACTGGCTGAAGTCGATTACCTTCACTGGTTTTTCATTGACGGAACGAAGGTAGATATAGACCTCTGTTTTACGAAGGTCTGTAGACATCCTGACGTTCTCGAAATAGAACTTTCCATCCAGACCAATGCGCTGACGTTGAAATACCTCACCGTCAAAACGCAGTTCAGCGATACTTGCAGGGGGGCCGTTGCCTTCAATAGTCCTTAACTGGCTGGCATCAATGTTCAGAAAAAGTTCACTTGCATTATCCTGCCCGGCATCAAGCTGTCGCATAATCGAATGGTTATTCCAGCCTATCTGCACCCCGGTCATGTTTGTAGAACCGATCAGCGAATAACTTCCTGAATACCCTGTACCGAAACGAAGCGCAAGTTTATTGTTGAAAGTTGTCCAATGGTAGCGTGAAGGGGTAAATGCTGATCCGCTTTCGGTCGCGGCAGTAATATTCCAGACGCCGCCCAACAACCGTCCTCCACTTGCGAGCTGCAGATTACGATTGAAATCAGAGTTGAAGTCGTAGTCGGCTGATGCTTCAATGCCGATAAATGAAATTGAGCGATCCGGAGCAAGGATATCCGCTGTTCTGGCACCCATTTTTTTTGGGGAACCGGCACTCCATGGAATAGTGAGCATAACAGCAAAAAGTTGCTGGTTAAACTCGGGGGAGGCAAGAAAAGTAGTTTTAAGATCTGTAAACGAAATACAGGGAACCGCATCAAACTCTTTAAGCCTGGCAGTATTGAAACTGATGACACCGATATTCGTCGGATAAAATGCCGTAGCGCCTGCCCGGCGCTCCTCTTTTAATCCTGTTTTTTCCAGAAACAGTGACAACGGAATCCAGTACTCCTTGTTTTCAAGAAAAACGGTATCCTCTTTTTCAAGGCGGTTATTAATGTAAATACCGACCAGCAGTCGCTCCATACCTGAAGAAACTTTCTCATTTAATGGAGCTGCCTGAACGGAAGGAGAGGGTGTTTTAACAGGGTTCGGAGCGGGCAAAGAGCCTGCTTCTTCCGCAACTGCCACAGAGGAAGAGAAGAGCGCAAAAAGTGCGATATGGAGAACAAAAACAAAATAACGCAGCATAAACCTGAAAAAGAGAAGATAAACGCCTTATAGGCTCTTCGAATTACAGTTTAAACTACTGTAAAATCTTTTCAATCTTTTTACCATCAATAGTACCGCTAACCGTTACAATATAACTGATACTCTTGTCAGGTGGATCAAACTTGGTAGTAATGGTCCGCCTCTGGCCAGCAAGTATCGGGGTATTGTTCATACTGCCGGATCCGATAAACCACTCCGGTCTCTTTTTATCACGAGGCCAGTTCATATAGCTTCCTATGGACTTGAAACCGGGAAACCCATCTTTTTTCCATAGTGCATACTCACCTTTCAGTCGGGTATGCACATTTCCACTGTTCTGAATATCCACTTTCAGGGTGCCTGCCGCCTTGTCAAGCGTAACGCCTTGCAGGAGAGTAGAGCGCTGAACCTTTTCGGCATATCCATAAACTCCTACACCGATCTTGAAAAGTATCTCCACACCTCCGGGGTTTGTAGGAGAGGGTTGTTCTGTAAAATAGATAACCGCGCGATGCTCACCCGGATTTGGGAGCGTACGGGGACGAATGGAGAATCTGATTACCTGCTCATTACCGGGATCAATAGTAAAGCTCACCGGATTGATCACCATCCACTGGTCAAGCGACTGAGAATCAGGCGGTATGATCTTCAGTTTATTCTGTTCATCAAGAGTCCAGTTGTATACATCCACCTTGAGTATTACCGGATTTTTCTTCAGATTCTTGATCCGTATGGACTCATTGACAGGTTTTGAGCCGATGCTCAGCTCAAACATGGCTGGAGAGACCGCAACCTGCCCAGGCGGATCTTCCGCACAAAGCGGCCTCCATGAAACAAAAGAGAGCAGCAGAAAAAACGTGAGCGTTACAATGCGTTTCATTGAAAGTTCACTGAGGTTATGGTGGCTTTAACCGTACCGGAGTAGGAGCCAGAATTTTTGATACCCCCAAAGTTAAATGAAATATTGACAGAATCCGTCAATGTCCACCTCTTATTTGTCCTTTTTGTTGCTGTCACACCGTTTGGAATCACCGTTACGGCAATGGTTGAGGTTGGATCAAGAGAGTTTGAAAACACACCCGCTTGACCATTCAGTCCCGTTACCGTATAGGAGACGTTGACGCTGGGAGTATTGGAATTATCAAGCTGAAACTTCCAGGTCCAGAGGGGATCAATAGTTCGGGTTTGAGGTACCTGGGAAGTATAAGTGTTATCGGCAGAGAGTGTTGCATCTGCCCCCGGTGCAATCCAGTCGATTTGAACCTGAGCAGTTGCATAGGCTGTTGTACTCCCCAGTCCAAGCTCTGTTGCCGGTTTTATATTTGACAATGTAATCGGTGCAGACGTCATGGTAAAAACAGAGCTACCGGAGACGATCCTGGCCGTCGCTGCAACTGCCGGTGTGGTCATGACACTCACCATCAAAAGAGGCATTATAATCAGCGTCAGGGTTTTCAGGACATGAACAAAGGCGCCGCTCGCTTTTCTGAACCCCTGTCTTTCATTTCTCTGTACTCTTGTATACATAACTGAACAGGATATGGGTCCTGACCGTTAAATGGTTTGTGCTGTAATCGTGAACGATCCGGTATGGTCACCGGATTCAGTTGTATTCATAAAATTAAGATTCATTTTCACATCTCCAACACTCTCGGTCTGGCCGGCAACTCCACGCAGTTGCATGGTAATCGTACTGCCTGAAACGGATCCACCTACACCATTGGTTGAAGAGAGCGTGTAGCCACTGACATTGATCTTTGATGTCGAACCGGCTCTTGCTGCAAGAAAATCAGTTCCGGTAATCGATACTGTTGCCGTTCCGCTTTTCGAGAGCCCGGCAACCGCCCAGGCATTCTTGAGTGTGATATTTACTGATAACGGGCCAACCTCTGTTGCTGATGCTGCAAGCGTCTGAGATGTATCACCAAGAGTTGTCCAGGTGGCCGACAACGCAGCCCCGGACTGAGACTCGCCTGACGATGTTGCCGACAAATTAAGGGCAACTGCGCTGTAGTAGTGCAGAACCAGATACTCTGGCATCTTGACCGTAACAGTGGATCTCCCCGATCTTGAAACCGAATCCGAATGGTGGTCATCTGATGCACGCGCTGATGAGGGCACTCCCCACACTCCGCAAAGTGCCGCAGCAAAAGCTATAATCCGGATTGTTTTGAGGTGTTTCATAATAGTTATCCCGCTCCTTTGGTTACAATATACTTTATGATCAATGAAATACAGGGTTCGCCCCCTTTACTCATAATCATCAACTATCGGGCCAAAGAAATCAGAATCGCTGTTATTTCTACTCATTCAACCAACAAAAGGGTCACGAAAACCTTACAGAAGAAGGATTAAGCTCATATTTCTCATTTATAAAAAATTTCGGCATCACAAAACAGGGGAAAGAAGGCGAGACAATGCACGTATCAATAATCGTCTCATTTACATCAGAATATATCGTTTTATAAGACAAATGATGAGTATGGACAGACAACTGTTTCCAGCTTGTATGGACGGAAATGCTTGCTGTTTGCAGGAGAAGGGCAGAGAAATCGGGATCGCCACCCGTTAAACCGCAAAGCAATACGATACCTGTTTCAAGAATTCAATAGAGATCAATCAATGCGCATCAGCGGCACCACTATTGTCTCAAGGGAAAAGGTGTAAGGAAAGAGTCAAAAGAAAACTTGCGAAGCAGGGGCCGATTGTCCGGAACGGGTAGCGGATGAATCCTGAACTGCGGAAACAGGGGCGGGAGTGTCAGACATCGATTTCAGTGCTGCCATGCGCTGCTTATTAAAATACTCAATCGCTGATTGCGAAATTGAGATCGTAACTTTTGTGCTTACCGCAACCTGTTGTTCAGCAATCGCATTGCTGAACAGGGAGATGAAAAACAGGATAAAAATCCCGCATTTTACGGTAAACAGCATCATATTCTGATTTATAGCAAACAAAGATCGCCTCTCACAGATTTTCTTCAGCAAAAGATGCCCGGCAAAGCCGTACTTTTCTCTGAGAGGCATAATACACAATTTCTATCGACTTTAAAAAACAAGGCAAACAAAAAAAACAAGAGTGGCCTTGCTGTGATCAATACCTTATCAGCTTTGCGTATAGGTATGAACGCTGTTCTGTGCTGAAGGCAGATAGTTTACTCCGAACCAGCAGACCAGAAGCACAATAAAAGAGAGTGCCAGGTACCACTGGAGTTTTGATCGATCAATCTTGTAGCGGAATGCATGAAGATAACCGAGATAGGCAAGCCACGAAAGAAATGCCCAGGTCTCCTTCGGATCCCACGTCCAGTAGTGCCCCCATGCCTCCTTGGCCCAGAGCGCACCGAATATCAAACCAAAGGTAAGTAGCACAAAACCGAGCAGAGCCAGATAGTGAGCGGCAGTTTCACCGGCATCATTTTTTTTATGCCTCAACTGAAGCGAGACGTTGTGCAGTGCTGCAACCGATGATGCAGCAAGGAGTACATAGCCGACAAGATAGACAACAACATGGGGAATAAACCAGGGGCTCTGGAGTGCCGGCATGAGTGTCTTGTCGAACACTTCGGGATGAAGCAGATTAATGACAAGAAAAAATCCGGCCAGACCCATACAGTAGTATTTCAGCCATGCGATCTTCCAGCGGTACTCTACAAGAAATCCTGCAAGCGGTATAAGTGTTGCATACCAGAGACGCGTTTCACCAAGTGTTCTGAGTGGTGGACGACCAAGATAACTCCAGTAGATGGCAATATATGCGGCCATGATAAACGTGCCGCCAATTGAGAGCAGAAAAGCCGGAAGTTTCAGTGCCGCGCTCTTTCGCCCGAACAGATCAAGCAGTGAGCCCAGCGCCCAGCAGGCAATAGCCAGAATGGCCGCAGTTGTAAAATCAATTACCATTATGAGACCTCTGAACGTTTAATACCATTCCAGAAAAAGAGAATATTACCTGCCATAATCATAAATAAACCAAGATAGACTGCCGGAAGCCAGGGGTCACGAATAACTTCGATCAGACTGAGCTGTGACCACCGACCCATTTTCTCATCATAACCCATCTGGTAGAGCTTCCATCCGTTAAACGACAACGGCTGGTTAACCCCGAGAGTTGCGGTTTTCTGTTCACCATTTTCACCCTGAATTGAAACTGCAGAATTAAATGCTTTCGGCGATCCGGGAACCATGATCAGCAGAATCCCGCCAAGATCAGCCGCATCAGGCTTAAGCATCGGACTTCCCGTGCTGATCCATGTGTCAAACGACGTTCCATTTGAGGTGACCTGTACTTTGGCAAAAGGTATCCCTGCTGTTTGGTCAGCAGGTTGCGGCACACCATCAGCCCCTCGAAGCCCGTAGGACAGATAATCGAGCACGTTCACATTCACCCCTTTCCATGATGCAGTTACACCCTTGCGTACCTGAATAATCGCCTGTGAGCGCTCAACAAGAAGCTTGTCGTTTTGCGGATCATAGAGCAGGAGCTGGGGCGGGTACTCTTCAAGTGAAAAGTTCTCCAGGTAAATAGAAAATGGAAGTTTCGTTGGTACATCACTATTCATGGAATAACCGAGGTTATTGGCTTTTCCCTCTTCAATCGGCACAACAAAACGCTGGAGATCGGAACTGCCGAAAACACCGCAGGCAAGTGCCAGCCAGAAGCCCGCATGAAAGAGAATGAACTGAAGATTCTGCATCTTGAACGGCAACAATTTCCATGAGAGCCCGAAGCCGAGATTGGCAAGAAAAAAGAGCACCGTCAACGCAAAAGGCCAGCTTGAAAAAATCTGGTTTATCCGCAGCAGGGCTGAGAGCGAGTCGGGAGCAGCCTCTCCCTGTGGCAGAACACCACCGATAAATGAGAGTACGGCAATCGCAAAAATAAGAGCAAGCCCGAGGGGAATACCTCCCAGCCACTGGACAACAGCGTTATTCCTGAATGCCAGCCCAACACCGAGCACGGCAACACCAAAAATCGCAAGTGCTATAGCGTTGACCGGCTGATGGAGCGAAGGAACACCTCTCCCTGCACCGAGATACTCAATAATAAAACCCGCAATAACTGCAATAGCGGTAACAAGAAATGCCTCCCTGAACTCCCAGGGGGACTGAAACCAGCGACGCCGGACAACGACCATAAGGATGTAGCTCTAAATCAGTTTACGTAAGTTTTTGTTCTCTTCTCTACCTCCCCGTGTCAGACTGTGACCGGCCTCTTGCTGGAGATGATTGTTTCGATAAATCTTACGCCAATATAGTGTGCAAAATGTGTGAGACCCAACAATTGTAACAATGGTTAACTGTTTTTTTCCCTCCTGCGTTCACTCCGAAAAAAGAAACTCCGACGCAGCAGCAAAATACTCCTCTCCAGCACCATGACCGCCATTGAAAAGCGTTGCCGAAAAAGGGATATCCGCACATTGAAGCCGTGCCTTGTCCAGCTCGAACTGCTCCTGGGAGTAGATTCTGTCGCGGTTTCCTCGGGCGAGGTGCACCCGAAGAGTGCTGCCCTGAAGCTCAAGCTCCTCCGGGATGTCGCCACCGAGCAGCATAACGCCAAACGCACGGTGACTTCCAAGCAGGGCTGCACGACAAGCCATGCCGACCCCCTGCGAAAAACCGTGATAAACAAGCCGTCCATCTGTGTTGTGCTGAGCCCTTATCTGCCGGATAACCCCGTCAACATAGTGAACATTCTCTGCAATACGCTCTTCTCGATAACGGCTGGTCATCCAGCTTGCGCCCACACTGCCGGAAGAGGTATAAAAAGAGTGCAGGGCTTCGATGGCGCAGCAATACCAATCGGAAGAGCCTGGAATAGCTGAGAGCTGGTCAAGCGCATCTTCGGCACGCTGGCCGTACCCGTGAAACCCCACAAGAAGCGGGGCCGGACCGGAGGCTGATGGCGGAAGAAGAAGGTATCTTGCGCTTACCGATGTCTGAAAAATATACTCCTGCATGGCCGGGGTATTCAAGTGCCCTGAAGTTGCCGGAAGTGCTCGCCGTCAGCACTTCCGGCCCTCAGAAGAGAGGATTGTTAAAGCTCGAGAAGCCTCAAAATACCTCTGAGCGGAATAGTTGCCCATTCGGGGCGGTTGTTCAGCTCGTAATTCAGCTCATAGACAGCCTTGTTCATCAGATAGGCACGCATCAGATGCTCACGCTGTTTAGGATCCTGCGGAACAATTTCACTCCCTCTGGTTTTCTCAAAATAGGTGTCAATAAAGTGCTGACCAACATAGAAGCTCCAGAGTTCGGCCCACGGCTCAAGAGCCTGACGATCTTCGGGCCGGATCACCGAATGACTCTCCATCAGCACATTGCATGCGGCATAGTCGAATGAACGGAGCATGCCTGAAATATCGCGGAAGACCGAACGCTTGATTTTGCGCTCAGAGAGCGGTCGGGCAGGTTCACCTTCAAAATCGATGATGACAAAGTCTTTACCGGTAAAGAGTACCTGACCAAGATGATAATCTCCGTGAATCCTGATTTTCAGGGTATCGATTTTCTCCAGACGGACAGGATCGAACTGCCGTATGATCTCGTCCTGCTTCTGCACAAGAAGAGCGGCAAGCTCCTGCTGTCCATGAGGCAGACGGTGCATGATCTCCCTGATGAGGATCATGGAGCGTTTGACCTGCTCGCACATAGCCTGATAAATAGAGCGCTGGTAAAGCGTAGTAAAGAATTCGGGAGCAAATGCCGGATCACTCTCAAGCGATGCCAGGGAGAGGTGCATTTCAGCCGTCCGCTCTGCAAGTTTTTCAATCATGCCGAGATAAGCCTCTCCAATCAGCTCGTGCATAAGCGCAGGAATCTTCACCGGTTCACCGCTCAGCGCAGGCAGCTCCGGCAGAGCAACACCGGTGCTTCTTTTGGCAAGAACGTCGTCATAATAGCGATTGAGATGACCGAGCGACAACTGCCATGCATCCCCTTCATTCTTGACAAAGCACTGAAGAATACCAAGAGAGTATCGGCGATTGCGGCTCTGCTCATAGTTCAGCGAACCGAGATACTGAGGAAGATTGGCAAAGGCTGTCCTGTCACTGAGGGCACTGCACATTTCAACTTCCGGCGAGACTCCGTTTTCAATCCGGCGATAGAGCTTGAAAGAGAGATCATTATGGAACCTGATTGAGGTGTTGGTCTGCTCAACTCCCATCAGAGATGGTTCCGGTTCCTGACCGGATATTTCATCAAGAAAAGCGCCCGCTTTTACTGCCTTTGTTCCCGATACCCTGCCTGACTTGCCAATCCAGCCATCTCTGCCGGTCACAAGATGGAAAAGGGCGTTAAGGAAGGGGTTATCGAAGGTTGCATCACAAAGATACCCATCCTCGCCACCTACAACAACTCTTGCAATAACCCGTCTGTGGAAATTATCGTCAGAGAAATTCAGGTCAGAAAGCGGTGTAAAACAGACCGGAAGCTGATAGAGTTCATTCTCGCCGCTGGAGTAGCGAACTTCAGTCATGAGCAGCTTTGCCTGCGACATCCCCTCAACAGGAATGGTATCGACAATACTGATGCGCATGATGTTACGAGCCTTCCCCCCAAACCAACGGCTCGTATTATAGAATTGCGGCAGCAACTCGGTTTCAAGCAGCTCGCGGTTCTTCCCCGTAAAGAGGCCCTGCCAGCGCGAAACAGAAGCAAACGGCTTTTCAAGAAAAGGGCGTCCGGCAACTTTTTCACTATCCTCAACAAACCTCAGCCAGAAATAGCCATAGGATCCGAGTGCCACCATGTAAGGTGCCTTTCGGATTTTTGGAAAGCGGTTGAGGCTGAATACCTCTTCGGGGATATAGCCTTCAAACCTTGAGAGGTCGATCATAACCGCCTGGGCATTGCGTGAAAGGTTGATGACCGAAAGCATGGTCTCATCTTCAAAGCGACGGATAAAGATCAAAACCTTTGGGTTGTTGACCTGCAGAAATTCGATAGTCCCCCGGCTGAGAGACTTGTAGCGGCGGGCCGTGGCGATGGCGTGACGCATCCACCAGAGCAGGGAGTTGACATTGCTCTCCTGTACCTCAACGTTCACCGCCTCATAATGGTATTCCGGATCAATAATGACCGGCAAAAGGAGCTGTTGTGGATTGGCACGTGAAAATCCTGCGTTGCGATCCGAGTTCCACTGCATGGGGGTACGTACACCGTCACGGTCACCAAGATAGAAGTTGTCACCCATACCGATCTCGTCACCGTAGTAAAGCACCGGGGTTCCGGGCAGTGAGAGGAGCATGATGTTCATCAGCTCAATCTTGCGGCGGTCGTTGGTCATCAGTGGAGCCAGACGGCGACGGATGCCGAGATTAATTCGCGCCTTTGGATCATTGGCATAGACTCGGCGCATATAGTCGCGCTCCTCATCGGTCACCATCTCAAGGGTCAGCTCATCATGGTTACGCAGAAACGATGCCCACTGACAGTTTTCGGGGATTTCAGGTGTCTGGTCGAGAATATCGATAATCGGAAACCTGTCCTCTGTGGCCAGAGCCATGTACATTCTCGGCATCAGAGGGAAATGGAAGTTCATGTGGCACAGGTCGCCCTCTCCCAGATAGGCTGCGGAGTCCTCCGGCCACTGGTTGGCTTCGGCAAGAAGCATGCGGTTCGGATAGTGCTCATCGACATAGGTGCGAAGCTTGCGCAGGTAGTCGTAGGTGCGCGGCAGGTTTTCGCAGTTGCTTTCCTCCTCTTCGTAGAGGTAGGGCACTGCATCGAGGCGGAGCCCGTCAACACCCATACCGAGCCAGAAATCAAGCACGTCAAAAAGCGCCTGATGAACGGCAGGGTTCTCAAAATTCAGGTCCGGCTGATGGTGGAAAAAGCGGTGCCAGAAATACTGCCCGGCAACAGGATCCCATGTCCAGTTTGAAGCCTCGAAATCCTGAAAAATAATACGGGCTTCAGAGTACTTGTTCGGATCATCGCTCCAGACATAGAACTCTCTTTCCGGAGAGCCTGCGGGGGCTTTTCTTGCACGCTGAAACCATGCATGCTGGTCAGAGGTGTGGTTAACTACCAGTTCAGTAATGACTTTCAGACCACGGCTATGCGCTTCATCAAGAAACTCCCTGAAATCTTCCAGTGTTCCGTAATCGGGATTGACTGTCATATAGTCAGCAATATCGTAACCATCATCACGCAGGGGGGAGGGATAAAACGGAAGAAGCCAGATTGCCGTCACGCCGAGGCTTTCAAGATAACCGAGCTTCTGGCGCAACCCCTGAAAGTCGCCAATGCCGTCATTGTTGCTGTCAAAAAAGGTTTTGACATGCGCTTCATAGATAATTGCGTCCTTGTACCAGAGAAATTCGGGTTGATACATGATGATGGTGTTAGATAGACAATGATAATTGATAGATATTCTGCTAAAAATAAAGTGCTGTGTCAGCCGAGCGTAACCCGGAAAATATGCGCCGGCATCACCCAGGGATTCACCTCCACATAGTTCCATTCACCGTTCCAGTCGTAACTCATGCCGCTCAACAGATCCTCAACTTTGAACGGATGCTGGTGCGAAAGTCCAAAAAGCTCAAGCGGAAAGCGCAGCCATCCGCCACGGGTATTGGAGTGATCGAGGTTAACTACGGTAAGAATGATATTGCTGTTGTCCGCACTCCGCTTCACATAACCCATGAGATAGTCATCCTCATGCCCTTCCGAGGCCTCTATGCGGACAAAACTGATCTCGTTGGTCTGCTGAAGGGCCGCATTATCCTTGCGGATCCGGTTGATGCGGGTAATCTCAGCACGGATATTGCCCGGACGGTCAAGATCCCACTGCTTGATCTCGTATTTTTCGGAATCGAGATAGTCCTCTTTCCCTGCGGCAACAGGCAGATGCTCACAAAGCTCGTAAGCCGGTCCGTACATCCCGTAATTGGAGGAGAGGGTTGCTGCAAGCACCATCCGGATAGTGAAAGTTGTCCGGTTACCGCTCTGCAGCTCATCGGGGAGAATATCAGGCGTGTTCGGCCAGAAGTTCGGGCGCATGAAATGCCTCAATTCAGAGGTTGTCAGCTCATGCAGATAGGCTTGAAGATCATGCTTGGTATTGCGCCAGGTAAAGTAGCTGTAGGACTGGCTGTACCCTGCTTTGGCAAGCCGGGCCATCAGTTTTGGACGGGTGAAGGCCTCAGCAAGAAATACCGTATCGGGATGCTCCTCCTTGATGGAGGCGATAGCCCACTCCCAAAAACCAAATGCCTTGGTATGGGGATTATCAACGCGGAAAATTTTCACGCCCTGCTCAATCCAGAACAAAAAGATGCTTTTCAATTCAATCCAGAGGTTCTGCCAGTCGGAGCTCTCAAAATCGATAGGGAGAATATCCTCATACTTTTTGGGAGGGTTTTCGGCAAACTGGACCGTCCCGTCAGGACGCCACCGGAACCAGGTCGGGTGCTCCTTCACCCACGGGTGATCGGGCGAACACTGAAAAGCAATATCGAGAGCCACAGATATGCCATTCGACTCCGCTTCAGTCACGAACTCCGTAAAATCTTTAAGGGTACCCAGTTCCTGATGAACCGCCTTGTGGCCGCCATCGCTGTTGCCGATAGCCCAGCAGCTTCCAGGCTCCCCTGGAGCAGCAACAAGGGCATTGTTCTTTCCCTTGCGCTTGGCATAGCCTATCGGATGAATCGGGGGAAGATAGAGCACATCAAACCCCATTCCGGCAATCATCGGCAGCATCCGGCTGCACTCCTTGAAGGTTCCATGCCTGCCCGGCTCAGACGCCCATGAGCGAGGAAAGATCTCGTACCAGGAGCTGAATCCTGCTTTTTTCTGTTCAACCGTCAGGCTGAGTACTTTTTCGTAGAGAGCAGCACAGCTCTTGTCGGGAGCCTGCGCCATAAGATCTGCAAGCTCACTGTCAAGAGCAGCCTCAACAGACTCTTCCCTCTCGCCTGAACGGAGAGCATCCGCAAAGAGCTTGAGTTTTACTGCGGTGGCGGCAGTAGATCTTGCCACGCCACCGTCAATCAGAAGAGCGCCAATCAGCAGGTCAAGCGAAACATCCTGATTTGCCTCTGTTTTTTTGATCAACCCTTTTTTCCATGTTTCGAAATGGTCAACCCAGGCTTCAATGGTATATTCATAACTGCCTGGACTGCCGACACAAAGAGTGCCCGACCAGCGATCATTGCCGGTTGTGGCCATCGCTGAATGCTGCCAACGGGAAGCTCCGGTATGCCGTACACAGAGTTTAGCTGTGATCGTATCGGCTCCATCAACAAAGATATCGGCCTCAACAACAACAAACCCGCCCTCCACACTTTTTGCCGGGTATTTACCCCCGTCAAGTTCAGGCGAAACATTTTCTATAACAACCCTTTGGCGACCGTCAAATTCCTGTTTGACAGTTTGAAGGACAGACCGGCGGAACGCATTGTTCATCTTCAGGATTTCTGGTTGGATACCGGGAGTTTTCCGGCCATAAAGCAGTTGATCAAGGGATTGGATTCTCAAAAAAGGTGCGACCGATCCCGATGCTGCCCCCTGTTTTTTTCAACAGAATGGAAAATATGAAAACTCCCTTACTTTTTTGCTCAGATACTCTTCTAATTTCAAAGAAGCTGATAAATCATCAACCTCAACGACTCCTTTGATTTCTCCTGAAAAAAATTGTTCCTTTAGTGTAGCCCGCAAGAGCAACAACGTCAAAACAACGAGTATCAGGAATGAAATGAGAGCGATTAAGGCAGATTCCCTGCACTCATGACGGATTTTCGGGTAAAATGACATTCTTTAGGGCGACCTCTATTTAAATATTATCACATAATCATCATGTTTGAACCACAAAAAGAACGACTGCAGGAGATACATCGCCGCCTGGAACAGTTACGGGGGTATCTTTGACGTCGATCAGCGCAAAGAGAAAGTAGAGGATCTTGAAAAAATAACTGCCGACCCGGCCTTCTGGAATGACCAGAAAGAGGCCCACAAGATATTGAAAGAGCTCAACGAGCACAAAACCTGGACAGAAGGGTACGAAAAACTCGCTGCCAAGGAGAAGGTATGCCTTGATGAGCTGGAAATCGCATCCGAGCTTGAGGATGAATCATTCTCCGATGAACTTTCCACTGCCATTGCTGAAATCGAGCAGGAGATTGCTGCCATTGAGTTTAAAAACATGCTTTCGGGCAAGGATGATGCGGGTAATGCACTCATCACCATTCATGCCGGAGCCGGAGGCACCGAGGCCCAGGACTGGGCGGAAATGCTCTATCGTATGTACATGCGGTGGGCTGAACGCAAGGGCTTTAAGATCTATACCGACGACTATCAGGAGGGTGACGGTGCGGGCATCAAAACCGCAACACTTGAAATTCAGGGAGCCTATGCCTACGGCTACCTGAAAGCGGAAAACGGTGTTCACCGGCTGGTTCGTGTATCCCCTTATGACTCGAATGCAAGACGGCACACCTCTTTTGCCAGTGTCTACACCTATCCGGAAGCACCTCCCGATGTTGAAATCGAGGTCCGCAAGGAGGATCTTGAACTCTCGACCTTCCGCAGCGGCGGCAAGGGCGGCCAGAATGTCAACAAGGTTGAAACCGCCGTACGCATCAAGCACCTCCCGACAGGTATTGTGGTCGGATGCCAGGAGGAGCGTTCACAGTTCCAGAACAGGGAGCGCGCCATGAAAATGCTCATGGCACAGCTCTACCAGCGTCAGAGGGAAGAAGAGGATGCCAAAAAGCGGGAGATTGAGGGCAAAAAGAAAAAAATCGAGTGGGGAAGCCAGATCCGCAGCTATGTGCTTGACGACCGGCGCATCAAGGATCACCGCACCAACTACGAGCGCTTTGATGTAGAGACCGTGCTTGACGGCGATCTTGATGAGTTTATGGAGCACTACCTATCCGAATTCGGCGACTGATGAGCATCTGTAATCATTTGTTCCGTCTCCACGGGTTTAGGAACTCACGACAATTAATAAAGACGCTCTGATGCCGGGCTACGGGGATATTCCAATTGTCAGGTTCGGGGTTGTGACCGACATTCACTACGATTCAAAGAGCAATCCCGGAGAGGCGGCAAAACTTCGGGAGTGGATTGAGAACAGCAGAAAATACGGGGTTGATTTTCTGCTGCAACTTGGCGATATCATCAGGGGAAGTGACGAAGAGAGTGAGGAAGAGCTGAGGCAGGTGCTCGACATCATTCAGGAGTTTCCGGGCACCATCCGTCATGTCATCGGCAACCACTGCCTCGCCCAGCCTGGGGACAAGCTGCTGTTTGCTCTCGGCATGAGTAAACCTTTCTACTCATTTTCCGCAAAGGGGTTCCGCTTCATCGTGCTCCATGGTATGGATATATCGGTGCTGAACACTCCGGACTGCATTGAAGATCAGCGTACCCTTGAATTTTTTCAAAGCCGGCTTGAGATAGACCCATGGCTGCATGACTACTGCGGAGCCATCGGTTCCCGGCAGATAGTCTGGCTGAAAAGCGAGCTTGCCGCGGCTGAAATGGCCGGTGAACAAGCAATCGCCATCTGCCACTTTCCGCTCTTTCAGAAAACAACCGACGAAAAACATGGTCTCCTCTGGAACCACAGCGAAATCGCTGAACTGCTTGCCGCTTCACCCGCCATGAAAGCCTGCATCAGCGGCCACTATCACTACGGAGGCTACCTGCAAGAGCACGGCAAACACTTTATTGTGCTTCCCGCCTTTGTAAACAGGCAGGCACACCCCGAATTCAGCTTTGGTACCGTCGAACTGAAACGTGAAAGAATGGTGATCCGCAATCAGGAAGGAATAACACGTTACGATCTTTCCATTATCTGAAAATAACAGTGATGATAAAGCTCCTCACACTCCTTCTTCTGCTCGCAGCAGTCGCCTTCCCAGAAACAGGTTGCGGTGAAGAGCCATTTCAACTGAGTGTTGCCCACCTCGAACGGGAGCAGGGCCAGTTTTTTATCGTCACGGTAACCGGCGCTCAAGGCGAGCCTGAACTCCGCTTTATGGATCGCAGCTTCCAGATGTTCCGCCAGCCGAACAACTCCTGGAGAGCACTCCTCCCTGTCGAAAACCTTGCCCCGCCGGGTAGCCACACAATTCTGGTACGTCAAGGGGTATATGAAAAGAGCCTGACGCTGCGGGTCACAGCGAATAACAGGCCGGTTCAACGGATCACGCTTGATACCACAAAACGAACGCTCAAGGCAACTGAAACTGAACTAAGAAGAGTCAAGGCCGCACTGCATACCGAAACACCCGAACCTCTCTTTGCCGGAACCTTCATGCGCCCCGTTGAGGGAGGGACAAGCAGTCTTTACGGACTTAAACGCTCCTACAACGACGGACCGGTCGAGAGCTACCACAAGGGAATTGATATTGCGGCACAAAAGGGTACATCGGTAAAAAGTACCGCAAAAGGTCGAGTCGTGCTGACAGGAAGGGTAGAGGATGGATTTCAGGTGCACGGCAACACCATAATCATCGACCACGGCCAGGGAGTCACCACCATTTACATGCACCTATCAGCCATCAAGGTTAAAGAGGGCCAATCAGTCGAGGCAGGAGCAGTTATCGGCAACGTCGGCAACACCGGCATCTCAACCGCCCCGCACCTCCACTGGGGCACCTACCTCTATGGCACCAGCGTCGACCCTGAGCTTTTTGAGGGCTATTCTCTTTAGGGCACCTCTATTTATTTATTCCGAAACCCGATTACTGCGTTGGGTGGTGCTCGAAATCCTGTTCGGGAATCGGGACCGCTCTCTCCAGACAATACATTTCGACCGCCTTATCCATATCAAGCCATCCGCCACTTGAAAAAAAAGCCTCCGTGTCTCGATTGTCACTCTGCGGCAATTCATCGCTGTTGGCAAGAGCGTTCATCATCGCCCACAGTATGGTGAGATAGCTCTCTGCCGCTCTCATATAATCCCCGGCACCCTGATCTTCAAGATAATCAGCAATGGCTCTCCCTCTGCCAAACTCTCCCCTGCATTCAGCTTCCGGTTCCAGTTCCGAAAACCATTCGTTACCCACTTCATTGACATGCCTTCCAAGAGGGTAGAGTCGGCAGACCAGAGGTCGGTCAGTATGAACAGAGCACCCTTCCAGGCTAAGAAAGATGCAGATATTATTGTCATCAAATCTCAGGAAAGAGCCGTTGTCCGCTGTATAACGGGCAATAAACTCCGTTGCTGAAATCCCCAGGTTTCTGGCAAGACGCGCTGTCTCGTAAGGGTTAACCTGTATTTTTTTTGCCCGGCAGCACTGCCCGCAGCAATTGCATGAAAAACTGAACGCCTGCCCACGTTCAAGCGATGTCCGGCGTATTGGTATCATAACGACTGATTACAAAAAAGACCGACTGCTGTTACAATAAATGTACCGTGTTTTTTTATTTTCTTCTCTTTTCGACGGCCTGCCCCCCCTTTTTATTTTCGCTATTACATTATTAAAACGTTACTTTTACGACATAAATCAAAAAAAGAAGCGGAAACTTTCATACCTCGCCCTCTACTCAAGGAGATACTGCTTTAGAAACCGATAACGAAAGCCATACAAACTTGATACCGCTCAATCATCATCAACAATCAAACGATCTGACAACATGAAAAAGAGCCGTTTTTATCTGCGATACCTCTTCGGTGCTGTTGTGATGATAACACTGGTCGGAGTACCGACAGTTCAAGCCAGAGAGCATACACAATCGAATGACAACGCAAGCGCCATATACTGGAAAACGGAAAAAGACCATATCGGCATGCTGGCGGCTTATGCTGTTGTGTACAAAGGGTGGCAAAAAGATAATGCACGCGGTTACAATATCGGATCTGTTCTCCTGAGCAATGACTCCCTGAACAGCCGACTGGTCTTTTGGGGCAGGAACTGCAACACAGTTACGCACAATGAAACACAGCACGGCGAGGTTCGTTTGATGCTCGGATATCTTGCAAAACTGAATGCCGACCGGCAACACAAATTGAAGGTTCCGGATATCAAAAATCTGGATGGATACACGGTATACACAACACTGGAGCCATGTGCCCAGTGCTCCGGCATGATGACACTGCAAAAGGTTCACAACACCATATACGGTCAAGGTGATCCGGGATTCGGCAAAGCCCTTGAACGGCTGCAACTGAATTCATCCTCCCTGCCGAACGGTTACCTGCCTTATCCTCGCCCGGTTATTTCCGAAAGGGCAAATATCATCTATTGCAACCAACTGGAAAAGGGATTTTCAGAGTACCAAAAGAAATATGGCCCTGATGCGCATATAACCGATTTCCTCAAATCGGAAGAAGCCCGGCAGATTTTTGAAAGCGCCTACAGTGAGCTGAAAGCTTACAAAGCAAAAGTACCGTCAATCAACGACAGGTTTTTGATTGAGACCAAAAAGATGGTTGAATCAGTACCAAAGGAGTTTGTCCCGCTTCATCCCGACATATAACAGCCAAGGACTTGGCTGGTCGCTACGGGTTATGCTGCCTCCGTTCTCTGGTAGAGGTGCTTCTGAAAATTGATGAAGGTGGAGAGAATCTTGTCGGTGCGGGCGAAATCCCGCACCTTCTCTTCCAAAGCAGTTCACAGCAGCCTGTCGAGGACGGCGACGATGCGGGGGGCGGAAGCGCCGTCCCATTTTTCGGGAATTTTTGAGCGGCTGGTGATGTGCTGGTGCGAACCGGGATGGAGAATGTCGTGGATGCGGCTTTTGATATCCTCTTCGTCAAGACCGACAAGCACGTTGGTGCCGATTTCGATTGTAGAGGGGCGCGAGGATGTATCCATCATGGTGAGGCAGGGCACATTCATCACTGTGGCTTCAGCCTGCAACTCTTCAGTATCGGTAAGGAGCAGCATCGAGTCGCGCAGCAGGGTCAGGAGCAGGGCATGGGATGGTGGATCAATCAGCTTCAGGTTCTCTATGGAGATGAATGCCGCATCAAGCAAATGCTCCTTGAGCAGTGCGTCAAATCCGGCAATGCGCGGCATGACTACCGTTATGTTAGCGGCAAGATCAGTCATCAGACGAAGCAGCATACCAAGATGCTCTTTACCGGCAGAGAAAACTCCCTGGCCGAGAAGTACCAGCGCGTACTTTTTGGGTTTTATCCCCTTGACTGCCGTCGCGCTCTCCTTGTTTGCCTGCTCCATAAGACGGACAAGGGAGTCGATTGACAGGTTGCCGGAATAGAAGACCTTTTCATCGGCAACCCCCTCGTTGATCAGGTTGTACTCACCACTGTGCTCACTGACAAAGTGAAACTCGGCCATGGCGTCAATAACAACCCGGTTGACCTCTTCGGCATCAGAGCGTTCATAGCTTCGAAGTCCCGCATCGACGGCTGCAACCCGCAGACCGAGCTTGGCGGCGGCGATGGCCGCGCCGAGAGCGACATTGTCGCTGCCGCAGACCAGAACGAGATCTGGCTTTTCTTTGAGCAGAGCGGTTTCGATGGAGGCCATGGCTGCGGAAAGCTGCTGAACTGGAGAGCCTTCAGGAAGGGGAATGGTTCTAACGTCGTCACCAATACCAAAACAGGTGCAAAGGTCACTGCTCAACGCATCAGCACCCTTGGCCGAAGCAAGAAGGGCTATAGGCTCGTAGGTTCCGTTTTTTTTAAGCGCGTCATAAAGCGGAGCGAGAAGAAGAGCGCCAGGCCTGCCCCCGGCTGCAAGGAGTAATTTTTTCACAGTAAAAACAAAGCTTTGTTACATTAGAGAGCAAGGCACAACATATCAACAAACGGCACAATGAGAAAATTTATTCCGGTCAGCATTTTGTTCGCCTGCTTCATAATCCTGCTTCCGGTTTTGCAGCATAATACACTCAGGGCGGAAAATAAGAAAATTATTCTCCAGCATGCCGATACCATTGAAGGCGGAGAGAGTGAAAGCGGCGCCTACCGCTCCGTCATTGGCAATGTACTCTTCCAGCATAACAACATAACCCTGAAATGCGACCGGGCGACCAATTACGAAGCGGAGAATAAAATCGTTCTTACCGGTAACGTATTCATAACCGATAACTCCGCCGAGATATACAGCGAAAGCGGCGTTTACTGGCCCGACAGGGAGACTGGTGAACTCAGCGGCAACGTCCGGAGCCGGATGGTGAACAGCTCACTTGCCGCCAAAGCCCGTAAAGCAGTGGTCAACAAAGGCACCAGCCAGATCTGGCTTTACGATGATGCCATTGCCTGGCATGAACACAAGCAGATCAGTGGCGACATTATTCTTCTGCATCTCAAGGAGGCGGCTACTAAAGCAAAAAGCAGCACAATTGATGAAATGCAGGTTCAGGGAAATGCTTTTTTTGCAGCAATGGACACCCTCTCCCGCTCTCCCGTAGTGTACGATCAGCTCGGCAGCAAAAAAATGGTCATCAAGCTGAACAATAATTCAAAAATAACCGGCATCACCGCAACCACCCAGGCAGAGAGCCTCTACCACCTCTATGACGAAAAAAGAAAACCCTCAGGTGTCAACTACTCAAGCGGCAACGTGATAAGGATGCTCTTCACTGACGGCATCCTCAAGCAGGTCAGGGTAATCGGCAGTGTTGAAGGAAAGCAGTACCCTGAAAGGTTCCGGGGAGACAAAAGCATAAATCTCTCAAAATTTGTCTGGCGGGAGAGCGAGAATCCGTTTACGTCAGGAAAAGAGAAAAGCCTTCCGGGGAAGGCTTTTCAATAATCTGTTCTCCCTGAACGGTTCGAAATCGGGCAACGTTGAACGTTATTTTGCCATAGGGCAGGAGCCTGAAGAGCATGAACCGGTTGAGCAGGGCGAAGGAGCCGGAGCCGGCTTGCTGGCGTTATAGTCGGTTTTGTAAAAACCGGAACCCTTGAGCACAAATCCGCCTTCCGCGCTTATAACCCGCTCAAATGACTCCTTTTCACATTTCGGACAGATGGTCAGCGAGGCGTCACTCATTTTCTGGACTATTTCAAGTTCATTTCCGCAGCTTGAACAGCGATACTGATAGGTTGGCATATTATGTATATCTCCTTAATTATATTCGTGTTCTGACTATTATAACTGTTGGTGATTTCCCGGTTTTTTCGGGATAGATCCGTGTTGAAAAGTTCTCCCGCCTTATCGAAGCAGGGCTAACGTATATACTTATAATTACGAAAATAAAAAAGCTGAAGCCGTGATCGTCAAAACCCGGGCCGTGATACTTCGGGAGGTCAAATACCGCGACCAGTCGAAGATCTGCGCCCTCTACACCAGGGATTTCGGCAAAATTTCCGTCATCATCAAAGGGGCCCGCAACCCTAAAAATAAACTCTCGGGACTCTTCAGTGCCGGCAATGTGGTTGATGTTGTGCTCTATAAAAAACAGAACCGCGACATTCACCTTGCCAGTGATGGTAACCTTGTTTTAAGTCCGATGGTTCCCGATCCGGATATGGAGCGCTTTGCCGTCCTCTACCAGATTATCGATCTGATCCGCACAAGCACGGAGAACGATGAGAAAAACCTGCCGCTTTTCAACCTGCTGGCGGTGACCCTTCAGCAACTCTATCGAAACAATATCAATTTCAGGCTGCTCCACGCATGGTTTTTGCTCCGCCTGGTCTCCGTGATGGGGTTTCAGCCCTCCCTGAAAAACTGCGTCTTCAGCGGTGAGGAACTTTCGACCGCAATCAGGGAGATGAATCTGACGGAGATCTATTTTGTCATGAACCCTGGCGGACTTGCCCTGCCCGCAGCTCTTTACGACAGCAGCATAAAAAAGAGAGTCATCCCGGTACGCATGGCCATGCAGTTGAACGCCCTGGAATCTGAACGCCATCCTGCCGGTGACACCATGATGGCTCCTTCTGAAGATATTGATGCCCTCTGCACACTCTTGCAGGAGTATTGTTCTCTGCATATGGAACACGCCCGATCGAAAAAAAACATCTCAATCGTCGCACAAATCCTTGTTAAATAGCGGCTCCTCTCTGAGTATCAATGGTTTTGGGGTTTTATATCTGCCTGACTATTTCTATCTTAAGAGACATTTTATTACCCTTATAACCTCTTGTTCAATCCTAAACCGATCTGTCAGACATGCCTCAACTAACCAAATCAGCTGAACTCTTTGAAAAAGCAAAGAAGTTTATTCCCGGCGGCGTGAACTCTCCGGTACGGGCATTCAAATCCGTTGGCGGAACGCCGATCTACATGGCAAAAGGTTCAGGCGCATACCTGACCGATGTTGACGGCAACACCTATCTTGACTATGTAGGATCATGGGGTCCCTTCATTCTCGGCAGCATGCACCCGAGAATCACCGCCGCACTTGAATATACCCTGAAAAATATCGGCACCAGCTTTGGCACTCCGATAGAGATGGAGATTGAAATTGCCGAACTGCTCTGCAAGATTGTCCCTTCTCTTGAAATGGTCCGCATGGTCAACAGCGGAACAGAAGCAACCATGTCGGCAGTCCGCCTTGCAAGAGGCTACACCGGCCGCGATAAAATCATCAAATTTGAAGGGTGTTACCACGGTCACGGCGACAGCTTCCTCATCAAGGCTGGCTCCGGAGCGCTCACGCTCGGAGCACCTGACAGCCCCGGCGTCACCAAAGGTACCGCACAGGATACCCTCAACGCAACCTACAACGATATTGAGTCGGTAAAGCTCCTCGTCAACGAGAACAAGGGCAACATTGCCGCAATCATCATTGAGCCTGTTGCAGGTAACACCGGCGTTATTCCGGCTAAGCCCGGCTTCCTTGCTGATCTTCGCACGCTGTGCGACCAGGAAGGAATTGTGCTGATTTTTGACGAAGTGATGTGCGGTTTCCGCGTAGCACTCGGCGGTGCACAGAGCCTCTACGGCGTCACACCTGATCTCACCACCATGGGCAAGATCATCGGCGGAGGCCTTCCAGTTGGCGCATTCGGCGGCAAACGCAAAATCATGGAGCGTGTTGCTCCCCTCGGCGACGTCTACCAGGCAGGAACCCTTTCAGGCAACCCGCTGGCACTGACCGCAGGTCTTGAGACACTGAAAATCCTTATGGATGAGAATCCCTATCCGGAACTCGAAAGAAAGGCACAGATCATTGAAGCCGGCTTCAGCGACAACCTGAAAAAGCTCGGCCTGAACTATGTGCAGAACCGCGTAGGATCAATGTCCTGCCTCTTCTTTACCGAAACTCCGGTAACAAGCTATGCAAGCGCCATCACGGCCGACACCAAAAAGCACGGCAAGTACTTCCACTCTCTGCTTGATCAGGGCATCTACACCGCCCCGTCGCAGTTTGAGGCAATGTTCATCAGCGCGGTTCACACCGATGCCGATCTGGAAAAGACTATCAAGGCGAACTACAACGCACTTGTTGAGTCCCAGAAGTAACCCGTTCCTGTTACACAGAAAACAAAAAAGGGAGGCCTCACGGCTTCCCTTTTTTGTTTACTACGCATTTCAATTCCTCACAGCAATGGCGCCTCCACACAAAACTATTCAATAATTCCGGATTGTACCTGCTCACGGGTCACCATAACCCGTCCGGAAGCATCGCGTACCATCTGCTCAACCTTCGGCAAAAAACTCTCTATCTTTTCAGGAAAGTCTACAATCTCGACAACCATGGGCAGGTTGGTGCCGAACTCCATGATTTTGGAGGTTTTGATCAGCATGTCATGACCGTACGAAAGCACCCCTTTCAATGCCGTAGCTCCGGCAAGACCATGCAGACGGGCTTCGCGCACAATCTCTTCGTAGAGCGGGTTGTGACCGAATCGAACCTGTTCACCCACAAAAATGCGCAGCAGTTCTGAACTGTGAAATTCCATAATTGACTCCTTTATGACCAGATTTTTGCAAAAAGCATTCCTGAATAAATCGCAATAATCCCTCCGGCAATGCTGCCGAAAAGGTAGAGCCCTGCATAAAAGAGCTGACCATCTTTCATCAGCGAAGCATGCTCAAACATGTAGGCGGAGAATGTTGTAAACCCTCCGCAGAATCCTGTAACAAGAAAAAGCCTCGCTTCAGGAGAGACGATAGTGGTCGAAACCGCAAGCTCGCTCAACAATCCGATAAGAAAACTGCCAAGCATGTTGACCGCAAAGGTTGAAAAGGGAAAGCCCGGAGCAAGTGGAAGGAAGAGCAGCGCCACCCCGTACCGGGCCACAGAGCCGAGAAACCCCCCAGCACCCACAAGCGCAACTGCTCCAAAGTGCTTCATAACAGATAAATGTTAGCGGTCATCGCCCGTCTGCCTTCCCTCAATCCTCTTGTGCGCGCAGCACATCTCATCAAGAATACCGAGCAGGGTGTTGAAAATTCCAAGGGCAATGATGGTAGGAGCCCATAGCCCGATAAAAATGGCAATCAGCTCATGGTTAACCCCTGTTCCAAAAATAAAGATATAGATGGAAAGCAGTATCGAAAGCGTTGCGGAGATGAAATAGTAGAGCGGCTTCATACTGATGGATTGATTTAATTGAGCTGTAGTTTATAAAAGGTAATAATAATCAGGCGAGGAAAAAACCTCATGGGGACTTCGGCCTTACTCAATATCAATCTGCACCTCATTGCGGCGCAGAAACGGTATGGTCCAGGGGGGATCATAGCTTGCCGCCCTGGGGCCGGAGAGTGACCGGTACCCTCTCTTCTCAAGCCACACCGTCAGCTTTTCGGCATAGCTCCGGAGATTACTCTCGGAATGAAGACCTGAATAAGAGATGACGGCAACCTTTTTCGCTCTTACCTCACGAAATTTCACCGTTTGGTCGAGAGGCTCGGGAAGTGAGGCAAGCGTAGATCCTTCAGGCATCACAAACGACATCACCCAGGAGTTCCCATGCTTTTCCTGCATCACCGGAGCGGTCATGGAGAGTTTCTCCGAAGCAGGCTCCTGAAGCACGGGAGCAGTCATGGAGAATTTCTGTTTCGAGCGGTTCTTGCCGAAAATATAGCCGGCAAGGCGACTGAAGGCCTGACCGCTTGACTGGCCGTATCCTCCTTCAACAACCGTCTCCGCAAAAACCATCTCTCCATACTGCCTTATTTCAATCTCCCCGTCCTTTTCAAGCACCGAGAATGGCGGTTCAGCAGATTCCCGCTTGCCCAATACCGAACAGCCCGCAAGCAGCATACCTGTCATCAGTAATAGTGACCATGAACCCATAAGAAACCCCTTTCCGTTGATCCGGTTAAAAAAAACGCTGTTCTTAGTGGAACACTCACAAAAGCAAAAAGGTTTTGCATGCTCGAATTTATTGCGTGACTACAGAAAAGGAGTTCTATGAAATATTTGCCTGCATAGTTATATCTTGGGAGTACATTTGTGAAACGGGTTGATGAATTTATGCTCTTCTCATGGGCTTTACGCTAAAAAAAAGGGTGGTCGCCATCGACTACGGAACAAAGCGCATCGGCGTGGCACAAAGCGACCAGCTCCAGCTCTTCGCCCAGCCGGTTGGCACCTTTGACCGGGCTGGACTTTCCAAAACAGTTCAGGAGATGCTCCGCAGCGACGAGATCGGCAAGGTCCTCGTTGGCTACCCTCTGAGCAGCAACGGCGAAACAAACACCATGACCGGCGTTATTGACCGCTTTATCGAAGAGCTGCTCGCGGAGTTCCCTCAACTGATGATTGAGCGGATCGATGAACACCACTCATCAAAAGATGCGAGAAAGATCCTTGCCGCTTCAGGTAAATCAAGAAAAGTACGGCAGGAAAAAGGGAGAGTAGACAGCGCGGCAGCATGTGTGATGCTTACCGACTATCTGGAATCCATAAACCATTAGAGCATCCCCCCCTCTATGCCCTATGCCGGGAGTTACGGCAAACAAAAGCAATGCCTGCTCTGACAGCTTTTGTGGGGAAAGCAGGAGTTTTTCATTTAGCTTTTCCGCACGGCTTCTTTATCTTTAGGGCATAGAGCTTGTCGACACCCTTACCCATTACCATTCATGAGTACCTCTGAACTGCTTGACATTTTCAAATCTACAGGCGCCCTGCTTGACGGCCATTTCAGGCTTACATCCGGACGGCACAGCAACACCTATTTTCAGTGCGCAAAAGTTCTGCAGCACCCGGAACACCTCGGCACGGTGTGCAGCATGATCGCGCGGCATTTCAGCGGAAAAGGGGTCGAAACAGTTATCTCTCCAGCCATTGGCGGGATCGTTGTCGGTACAGAGGTTGGACGCCAGATCGGAGTGAAAACTATTTTTGCGGAACGCAAGGATGGGGTGATGACGATCCGCCGGGGCTTCACTCTTGAGCCAAATGAACGGGTTCTGGTGATTGAAGATGTTATCACCACAGGAGGGTCGGTAGCAGAAGTGATTGCTCTTGTCAAGGAGGCCGGGGCAACGCTTGTCGGAGTAGGATCAGTCGTTGACCGCAGCAATGGACGGGTCAGGCTTGCTGACGACCAGATTTCAGTGCTTTCGATGGAGGTGATCAGCTATACCCCGGAAGAGTGCCCGCTCTGCAAGGAGAATGTACCGATTGACGCTCCCGGAAGCCGTGCCAACAAGCAAAACTAAGGGCATGAGTGCAACGCCACCTGTCAGGAAAATCTCGTTTATCGGTCTCGGGTTGATCGGCATGTCGCTTTTACGGGCAATAAAGCACTCTCCGCTTGCCCAACAGAGTAACATCTTTTTTCAGGGATTTGACCCCGGCTTTACCGACACCGACCGCAGCAACGTTGAATCACTCGGCCTCGACCGGTTTACCGGGGATAAAGAGGAACTCTACAACGCCGACCTGATCATTCTTTCAGCACCGGTCGAGATCAATATTGCCCTGCTTGAGGAAATCAAGCGGATAGCTCCGCCCGAAACGCTTGTAAGCGATGTCTCAAGCACAAAATCACTCATTGCCCGTAAAGCACGGGAACTTGAGCTGAACTTTATCGGCATGCATCCGATGGCCGGCAAGGAGCAGCAGGGATATCGTGAAAGCCATGAGGAGCTGCTGCATGGCCGGAGAGTCATCCTTTGTGACGACCGGGGGTTGCTTGACGAGCCGAAAGGCGCATTCCTTGTAAGGCTGCTTGAATCTGCCGGGTGCATGACACTCACGATGAACGCCGATGAGCATGACCTCGTGGTGGCAAAAACAAGCCATCTTCCTCAACTGCTCTCGACCCTCCTGATGACCCACTGCGGAGATTCGATCAGCAAAACCGGACCGGGCTTTGCAACTCTTGCCCGGCTTGCCGGAAGCCCCTGGCAGATATGGCGGGATATCATTGCAACAAACAGCGAAAACATTGCTGACGAGCTGGAAAGGTTTTCAACCGAGCTTGCGGATCTCTCACAAGAAGTCCGGACCCTCAACCATGAACAGCTTGAATCGCGCTTCGATGAAGCCAACCGGCTTTATCAAACCCTTAAAGAGATGAACCGGTCATGAAATTTGCGATTGTTGTCAATGTTTCACGGGAGCACGCGCTTGATCTTGCACGCGAGCTTGCCCTCTGGCTCGATGAACGGGGTGTAGAGTATGTTTTTGAAACCCTTTCGGCTGAAAAACTGCAAGTCTCCCGCTCGGCATCGATCGAGGAGCTGAACCGGCAGTGCGATGCATTCATCTCGCTGGGCGGAGACGGCACCCTGCTCTTTACCTCCCATTACGCCATGACCAAACCGGTTATCGGCATCAATGTTGGCTATCTCGGGTTCCTGACCGAGTTCACCCAGGCTGAAATGTTTTCGGCTATAGAAAAGGTACTGAACAACACCTACTCTATCCATAACCGCTCGCAGCTTGAAGCATCAACCATTGTTGAGGGTAACCTTCAGCTTTTCAGGGCGCTGAATGATGTCGTTATTGAAAAAGGGGCCTATCCGCGCATTCCGACCTTTGTTATCAGGCTCGACGGCGAGCTGCTCAGCTCCTATCGTGCGGACGGCATCATTATTGCAACATCTACCGGCTCAACCGCCTACTCCATGTCTGCCGGAGGGCCGATTATCGCTCCGAAATCAAGCGTCTTTGTCATCACACCGATCTGCCCGCACATGCTCACTGTCCGACCTATCGTCATCAGCGACGACAAGGTAATCGAGGTGTCGGTTGATGCACCCGACGGAGAGTTCCCGCTCAACTGCGACGGACATCTGGTAGAAATGCTTGCACCGCAGATAGTTGTCACGGTAAAAAAGTCGGCAGAACTTGTCCATCTTGTCGCAAATGAAAAAAGGGATTACTGTGAGATCCTCCGCACCAAACTGCTCTGGGGACGCGAACATAATTGCAAAGACAATGAACAATTGTCAATTGACAGTTGACAACTCTCCATTAGTTATTGTCCATTAACCATTGTCAATTGTCAATTGAAAAGTATCAACTCCAGCACTCTCCACCATCTCCTCGGCACTCCTGCTGACACTCCTCTCAACATTGAGGGGATGTGCCGAAAAATAAAACCGGTCATCTACCCTGCACCGATACTCCCTGTACGACTTGAAAAGTTCTGCCGCGCCCTCGTTTCGGCTATGGAGTCGCTGGAGATTACCGTACTCTCTGAAGAGGAGGCCTCTGGCAGTGACGGCCGGTTCATACCCGGAACGGTTGTCTTTGCTCCGGGCTCGTTTCCCGACAAGCTGCTCGCCATCAACCGGGTCTCAACACTATACAATAATATCATTGTCGGTATCTACGATGAACCGGCACCGCTCACCACCGCAGCCCTGCCGCAGGAGCGTCTGGACGCCATTGTCGGGAGGCTCGCTCGCGACATGGTGCATATTCTGATTTTTGTTACCGACCAATCCTGGACGATCTGCACCATGAACGGAGGTGTAGTCACCTTCAACACTCCTCTTCCCACTGTGGAGGATGTCCGCTGCACACTCATACCGAAGCTTACTGCCCAGGTTGTGCCACCCCGACCGGAAGATCTTGATATTGAGCATGGCACACTAAAGACCGATACCGAACTGTTTCAGAGTGTGGGTGGGGATTTTGCCGAATGCAGCAGACTATGGCGCGAGAACCAATGCCTGCTCACCCATACATCAACGGCAGGGCTTGAATACCGCAGTGACTTTTACAAGCGGATCGTTGCCCGCTATCTCGACCAGCGTAGCGGTATGAGCTATGGCTTCTTTGCCCGGCAACTGCCGGTTGCAGTAGAGCCGGCAACCCTTTGCAATGATTCCGGATGGAGAGAGGATGCGGATAATAAGGGAAGCGTACGAATCCGGGTACAGGAGAACAACTGGCTCGTCGCGGTTCCGAGTGTAAGCGTCATCACAACCCGGTCCGGATGCCGGAAAAACCATCTTGACCCCCGGCATGATCTGGTAGAAATCGGTATAACAGCAGGAAGAGCCTGGCTCAAGACCCCTTCAGGAGTTTCAGCGGCAAACAGCGCAAAGCCCTCATTCGACACCCTGACTATTCTGGCTCATGCACTTGGGAACGCCATAACGGCCAGTATTCTGATGAGCATCAGGCCTGACGCCCTCTTTCCCGGCCATCTTGCCCGTTACGGGGCCTCCATGACGCACTGGCATGACTATCCACAGAGAGGTATGCTGCCTGAAGGATACTATCTGCATGGGGCGGAGAATCCGCCGGTCTCCTGCTCAACGCCGCAATCAGCCGCATACAGCCTGCTCGGAAAAATAACGGCACTTGAGCAGGCTCTTGAAAATGAAGCTGAATACCGGGGCGATGTGCACATTGAACCAAACCATGGCACCAATATTGTCGGCATGCTCTCCCTTGCCGAAACCGCAGCGATCCTCAACCCGGAAGCCGTTGCCGCAACCCGCTAAATCGGCTCAGCCCATTGTCATTTCATTCCGCTCTGTCATCTCGACCAACTCACGCTGTCATCTCGACCGCAGGGAGAGATCTGCTTTTCCTGTTCGCCTTGAATGAGATTCCTCTCTTCGTTCGGAATGACACGAAGGCGTTCAGAATGACACACAAAGAAGTTTGAAATAACAAAGATAGGCAACCAAATACATTCCCACCCTGTCATCTCGACCACCTCACGCTGTAATCTCGACCGCAGGGAGAGATCCGCTTTTCCTGTTCGCCTCGAATGAGATTCCTCTCTTCGTTCGGAATGACACGAAGGCGTTCAGAATGACACACAAAGAAGTTTGAAATAACAAAGATAGGCAACCAAATACATTCCGCTCTGTCATCTCGACCAACTCACGCTGTCATCTCGACCGCAGGGAGAGATCCGCTCTTCCTGTTCGCCTCGAATGAGATTCCTCTCTTCGTTCGGAATGACACACAGAGGAGTTCGAAATGACAACCGGGAAAATATCCAGCAACCATACCGGTCAGCTCTCCGTTTCAGCTACCTCTTCAGCAGGCTCGTTGTAGATCCACTTGCCCTGCTGGGCGAGAATCAGTTCGATAATCTCCCTCAGGCAGCCTTTACCCCCTTCGTAACCGGCAATGTAGCCGACACGGTTCCGGAGATAGTCAGCTCCGTCAATCGGAGTAACGGGAAGACCGACTTTTTCAAGAACGGAAAGGTCACCGATATCGTCACCGATGTAGGCACACTCCTCATCGCTGAGCCCCTGAGCATCACGGAACAGCTCATAGGCGGTCAGAAGATTACCAGTATTGAGATAGAGATCTGTAACTCCAAGATTTTCGAGCAGGGGACGATACCCTTCGGCATTGCGCTCCGAAATAACAGCTATCTTCAACCCCAGCTTCAGTCCCTCCCTGATGGCAACAGCATCTCTGACTGAAATTGAGCAGAGCTCACCGCCCCGGCTGTCAAAGGTTATTCTCCCGCCGTTAAGTACTCCGTCAACGGGAAAAACAACCGCCCGTACAACTTTAAGTGCCTGTTCGATTCTTGTTGATGGATCGGCCTGTGAAGGCTGCATCCCGAAATATTGAAAACCGGCCAAAGGTATCGTAATTTAGAGTGAATGAAGCGACTGCACACATCGGTAGAGATGGAGCAGTTGTTTGACAATTGTCCCGAATTCATCGAGCGCAATTTGAGTGGAAGCATCCGACAAAGCTTTTGACGGGTCGGGATGAACCTCGAAAAAGAGGCCATTCACCCCTGCGGCAACCGCTGCACGGGCAAGCGGCATCACATACTGTCGCTCTCCGCCTGAAACGCCATTGCCAGCACCGGGAAGCTGAAGACTGTGCGTTGCGTCATAGATAACAGGATAACCTGATTCAGCCATTTTGGCCAAACCACGAAAATCAACAACAAGATTGTGATAACCGAAACTTGATCCACGTTCGGTCAGCATCACCCTCTGGTTGCCGGTTCCTGACACCTTGGCCGCTGCAAGCGCCATATCTTCCGGAGCCATAAACTGCCCCTTCTTGATATTGACCGCAAGTCCGCTCTCTCCGGCAGCAACAAGAAGTTCCGTCTGGCGACAGAGGAAGGCAGGTATCTGAAGCACGTCAACATAACGGGAGGCAAGCGTCACATCCTTTGTTTCATGCACGTCGGTCAGAACCGCCATCGAATAGGTCCTGCGGATTTCGTCAAGTATTTCAAGCGCCTCAACATCGCCGATACCGGAGAAGGAGGAGCCTGAAGTGCGGTTGGCCTTGCGGTAGGAGCCCTTGAAAATAAAACCAACCCCCTCCTCTCTGCTGATGCGCTGAAGCTCCTCGGCTGTTTTTATCGCCATTGTCCTGTTTTCAATCAGGCAGGGTCCGGCAATAATGAGCGGAGTCGAGGGATCAGGAATCGAGAGTGAACCAATGGAGAACTTTTGCACGTTGTTACCCGTTATACTTTTATCGGTTAAAGGTTAACTACCTTTTGTGACTTTGATCATTTAAGCCTTAAATTTACAACAATATTTCTTATTCACAGTCCGTAATCAAACACCGGAAAACTATGAGCACCGCTGACACGAAACAACGACTGGAGGAGATAGAAAAACAGCTTGCAAATCTTACCGAAGAACAGACTGTCATCAAGGGTCGGTGGGATAGTGAAAAAGAGCTGATACAGTCCTCCCGCAACCTCAAATCGCAGATTGAGGATCTCCGCGTTCAGGCTGAGGAGTTTGAACGTCAGGGCGACTACGGGAAGGTTGCCGAGATACGCTATGGTAAAATCACACAGATAGAACGCGACCTTGAAACGAATCGCCTGAAGATTGAAGAGAAAAAAGCCTCTGGTGACCTGATCATGAAAGAGGAGATTGATGCCGAGGATATTGCCGATATCGTCTCCAAGTGGACCGGCATACCAGTCAGCAAGATGCTCCAGAGTGAGCGCCAGAAACTGCTTCTGATTGAAAAGGAGCTGCACAAACGGGTGATCGGGCAGGAAGATGCCGTCACGGCAGTCAGTGAAGCGGTAAAGCGCTCAAGGGCGGGCATGGGTGACGAAAAACGCCCTATCGGCTCCTTTATCTTTCTGGGACCAACCGGTGTAGGAAAAACAGAGCTGGCCCGTGCTCTTGCCGAATATCTTTTTGATGATGAGGACTCCATGATCCGCATCGACATGAGTGAATATATGGAGTCTCATACCGTAAGCCGGCTGGTCGGAGCGCCTCCCGGCTATGTAGGCTATGAGGAGGGCGGGCAGCTTACCGAAGCGGTCAGACGCAAGCCATTCTCTGTGGTGCTGCTTGACGAGATCGAGAAGGCACACCCCGATGTGTTCAACATCCTCCTGCAGATACTCGATGATGGCCGCCTGACCGACAGCAAGGGGCATACGGTGAACTTCAAAAACACCATCATCATCATGACGAGCAATATCGGTGCCCAGATGATCCAGGCCGAGATGGAAAAACTTGATGGAGTAAACCGTGACTCCCTGCTTTCCGGCCTCCAGGAGAAGCTCTTTCAGTTGCTGAAACAGCAGGTAAAGCCGGAGTTTCTCAACCGTATTGACGAGATCATCCTCTTTACTCCTCTCACACGGGAAGATCTGAAAAAAATTGTGCTGATCCAGTTTGACCGTATCAAAGAGACCGCAATGCGTCAGCGCATCAAACTCACCATTACCGATGGCGCGCTTGAGTGGATTGCCAATGCTGGCTTTGACCCGGCCTTCGGTGCCCGGCCACTCAAACGGGTTATGCAGCGAAAAATCACGAACAAGGTCTCAGAGCTTATCCTCTCCGGAGAGGTAGAGGAGGGAGAAGCGGTTGCTATTGATATCTCAAAGGGAGAGCTGACCATCACCAAAACAACAGCAGGATAAAATTTCTATGAAAAAAATCCTGCTGAGTGTTGCAACCCTCTTCCTGCTGTCGGCAACCGCCCTTCCGGTTTTTGCTGCACAGAAAACGGACAGCCTCTCCGTTAAAATCGGTCAGATGCTGATGATCGGCTTCAGGGGACTCTCTGTAGCCGACTCTCCGGGCATAGCCGAAGAGATCAGAGAACGGAAAATCGGGGGTGTGGTGCTCTTTGACTATGACGTTCCGCTGCACTCAACCTCAAGAAATATCAGCAGCCCTGATCAACTTGCCCGCCTGACGCTTGAACTGCAAAAGCTCTCGAAAATCCCTCTTCTGATCGGTATTGACCAGGAGGGCGGAAAGGTCAACCGCCTCAAAGCGAAGTTCGGTTTTCCCCCGAGCGTTTCCGCAGAGCATCTCGGAGTGCTCAACAATCCCGACAGCACAACCGCCGCAGCCGCAACAACGGCCCGGACACTGAAATCGCTGCATATCGGCCTGAATTTTGCCCCGGTAGCTGACCTGAATGTCAATCCGGACAATCCGGTGATCGGCAAGCTCGGGCGCAGCTTTTCCGGTGATGTGGATGTTGCCGTCCCGAATATCCGGCTGACCGTCAAGGCATTCAACCGCGAGGGGATCATTGCCACACTGAAGCATTTTCCGGGGCACGGCAGTTCTACTACCGACACGCACCTTGATTTCACCGATATAACAAACAGTTGGTCGGAAAAAGAGCTTGAACCCTACCGCACCCTTATTGCGTCAGGCTATCGTGATGTGATTATGACAGCACACGTCTTCAACGGAAAACTCGACCCGATCTATCCGGCAACCCTCTCAAAATCAACCATCACTGATCTTCTCCGTAACCGGCTCGGCTTCAAAGGGGTGGTAGTCAGCGACGATATGCAGATGAAGGCCATTGCCGACCGCTACGGACTTGAAGAGGCGATCCGTCTGGCCATTGATGCCGGTGTGGATATATTGCTTTTCGGCAACAACACCGCATGGGACCCGGCTATTGGCACAAAAGCAACTGCGATCATCCGCTCTCTCGTGGAGAGAAAACTTATAACAGACGAACGCATTGACCGCTCCTACAGGAGAGTCATGGAACTCAAAAAACAGTACCTTAAACCCCGCATATGAAAACCATCTGCCTTGTCCGCCACGCAAAGTCAAACTGGGCGGATGCTCATACCGCTGATTTCGACCGATCACTGAACAGTCGGGGAGAACACTCCTCCGGGATCATGGCAGAAGTGCTGAAGGAGATGGGAGTAGTGCCGGATCTGATCATTTCAAGCCCGGCAAACCGGGCAATAACAACGGCAGAGCTTTTCTCTGAAATACTCAACTTCCCTCAGGAACAGATCGTTAAACGGATAGAGATTTACGAGGGCAGAGCCGATCAACTGCTCACTATCGTTCAACAGATTCCCGAGAGCAGCAAAAGTGCCTTGATATTCGGGCACAACCCGACCATCACTGAATTTGCCAACCTGCTCTCCGGCTCTCACCTTGAGAGTATGGAGACCTGCGGTATGGTCCGGATTGATCTGGATATCGCGAAGTGGAACGATGCAGCTTACGGGAAGGGAAAACAGATCTGGTATGAGTACCCGAAGAGAGGCAAAGCCTGAAGGCACCGCTATTTATTTGTTCCTAAAACAGTTAATCCCGTTCGGATTTGGGGTCACGGGTCATAAGCTCAAAAATCGCCTGACGTACAGGCTTGCTTTCAAAGAGCATCTGATAGACCGCCTGGGTAATGGGCATTTCAACCCCGAGCCTGCAGCTCAATTCATAAACCGCCCTTGAGCTGAGCACTCCCTCTGCAACCATGTTCATCTGGCTGATGATATCGTCAAGTGTGCGTCCCCGGCCTATCTCCTCGCCAACATAACGGTTTCTACTGTGGCGCGAAAGGCAGGTAACAACCAGGTCGCCTATCCCCGACAGTCCGGAAAGGGTCAACGGATCACCTCCGAGACGGATGCATAGTCTTGATATTTCGGCAAGTCCTCTCGTAATAATTGCGGCCTTGGCGTTATCACCATAACCCAGACCATCTGAAATACCCGCGGCTATTGCAATAATATTCTTGACCGAACCGGCAGTCTCAACCCCGATGATATCGGTATTGACGTAGACCCGGAACATATCGGTACGAAAAAGCTCCTGCACAATTTCGGCGGTCCGGAGTGACGGGGAGGAGGCAACCACGGTAGTCGGTTGCAACCTGGCAACCTCTTCGGCATGGCTCGGTCCATAAAGCGCTGCAACCTGGTCGGCATGCAGCGAGGGAAGCACCTCAAGCAGCACTTCCGACATCCGTTTGCCGGTGCCGAGTTCAATACCCTTGGCGACATTGACCAGAATTTTCCCGTCGAGGGAAGTGCTGCCAAATCCGGCGGCAGTCTCACGCAATGCCTGCGATGGTACGGCCGTAACGATCACCTCTGACCAGGAGACAAGTTCTGGCAGAAGATCGGCAATCTGGAGTGATTCAGGAAAAGCAATTCCTTTGAGGTAGCGCTGATTTTCGCGCTCAGCTCTCAGCTTTGCTGCGGATTCAGGGTTGTGAGCCCAGAGCCGAACAGGATAACCTTTCGATGCAAGAAGGACGGCAAGTGTGGTGCCCCAACTACCGGCACCCAGTACAGCAATATTCATCGGATAATCAGGCCGTTAAGCACGCCTGCCGAATGTCAGACGGTTTTCCGTTCCGGAAAGCAGCCTTCTGATATTGGCCCTGTGCGTGTAAAGAATGGCAAGCGCAACAATAAGCCCGAAAATCATAAGATGATAGTCGAGGCTGTCATGGAATGAGACGGGGGAACCGAAAAGCCTGATGTAGTAATCAAGTCCGCTGCCAAGCTCAAATATATACTTGCGGATGGCAATGATGAGCGGAAAAGCAAGTGCAGCAAGAATGGATGCTACCGAAACGTAGCGTGACAGATAGACCGTCAGAAGAAAGATGGCAACAACAATAAGCATGCTTACCGGTGCGATACCGATCAGCATCCCTGCCGCAGTGCTGACACCCTTGCCACCCTTGAAGCCGGCAAAGACTGTAAAAACATGGCCGATAACTGCGCTCATGCCAGCCAGAAGCCGGAGAGCAACCTCATTCATGTCGGGAAAAGTGCCAATCGGGTGCTCCCGGAAAAAAGCCACAACCGAAACTGCAGCAATAACGCCCTTGATAATATCAATAAGCGTGACCGTAAGGCCGGCTTTCCAGCCAAGCACACGGAATGCGTTGGTCCCTCCGGCATTGCCGCTGCCGAAATTGCGGACATCAATACCCTTGAGCATCTTTCCTGCCATAATGCTGGTAGGAATAGAACCGATGATGTAGCTCACCGCTAAAATGGCAAGTAAAGTCACCATAAACTTTCTTGATTATTGCTGTATGAGAAAAAATATCGCAAAAAATCCCCTCAGGCTTTGGATACCTGCCCTATAATGTACGAATTTTCCCCTTGAGATTGCAATATGGCCCGCACACCGTCAACAGCATTTTTTTCAACAATCATCACCAGTCCGGCTCCAAGATTAAATGTTCGGCGCATATCTTCCTCGGGAACATTGCCCTCCTTGCGGATAAGATCAAAAATCACCGGCTCAGGCCATGCACTCCACTCAACATCAAGCTTCAATCCATCAGGCACGATACGCATGGTATTACCGAGAAGACCTCCACCGGTAATGTGTGACAACCCCCTGACACTTGCCGATCCGAAAAACGGCTCAATAGCCCGGAGATAGGAGCGGTGTCCCTTCAGCAGTTCTTCACCGACAGAACCCTCAAGACCGGAAAATGTCTGATGCATCCTTCCCTCAAACACTTTTCGTGCAAGCGAGTAACCGTTGGTATGCAGGCCTGTAGAGGGAAGGGCAAGAAGCACATCCCCTTCGGTTATTGCTGATCCGTTGATAATTTTTTCATGATCGACAACACCGACAATAGATCCTGCAAGATCAAAATCATCCTCACTGTAGAGACCCGGCATCTCGGCGGTTTCGCCGCCGATGAGAGCACATCCGTTATCGCGACAGGCCTTGACCATGCCGGTGACAACGGCAGCAGCAACTTCAGGAGTCAGTTTTCCGCAGGCATAGTAATCAAGAAAGAAGAGCGGCTTTGCTCCGCAGACCAGAATATCATTGACGCAATGATTGACAAGACATGAGCCTACCGTGTCATGGATACCAAGTTCAATAGCTATTTTCAGCTTCGTACCAACCCCGTCAATACTGCTGACCAGTACCGGTTTTTTATACGCTGAAAAGTCCGGCAGAAAAAAGCCTCCGAATGCACCGATATCGGTAATAACCCCGGGAGTGAATGTCTGGCGAACCTGCGGTTTGATCAAACGGACAAACTCTTCACCCGCACTGATATCAACTCCGGCTTTTTTATAATCCATCTGCAACCTCTTGTTTTTTTCGTTAACGCTATCCCGCTTTTACGGGGTACCTGCCGGTGTTTCAAAAATACCTGCATCCTCGGGGCCGGAGAAAAACTCTCTGTGGAGATTTCTGACCGCAGTAACCACCTCGGCCTCCTGTACCACAAATCCGACATTGATCTCTGATGCTCCCTGGGAGATCATCCTGAGATTGACATCTTTCAGTGCGCTGAAAATTCTGCCGGCAACACCACGAGCCATGCGGAGGTTATCACCAACCACACTGACCGTAGCTACATTATGCTCGATATCAACTTCACCAAAATTTTTCAGATCCTGGATCAGCTCCTCACTGAAACTTTTTTCGTCAACAGTCAGCGATACCGAAACTTCACTTGTCGAGATCATCTCAACCGATACACCGTAACGGGCAAAAGCACCAAACAGCTCATTCATAAAGCCGTGACGACCAAACATCCGGTTTGAACGCATGTTGATGATACACTGACCCTTTTTGACCGCAATAGACTTGACAAGGCCACCGTAACTCTTGCCGGAAAGCCGTTCCGGATCGTTGGTAATAAGCGTTCCCTTGGCATCGGGATGCCAGGAGTTGAGCACGTATACCGGAATATTTTTCTGAACCGCAGGGGCAATGGTGTCCGGATGGAGCACCTTGGCACCAAGATAGGCAAGCTCCGCCGCCTCGGAAAAGGTCATAACACGAATGCTTCGTGCTTCAGGGACAAGCCTTGGATCACAGGTCATGACACCGTCAACGTCGGTCCATATCTGTATAGAGTTGTCATTGAGCCATGCACCGAAAAGGGCTGCGGAAAAATCAGAACCGCCCCTGCCGAGCGTGGATGTTATACCACCCTTTGTTGAGCCAATATAGCCCTGGGTAATGACCATAGTGCCCTTTGCAAGCAGAGGGGCGATCATGAGCGTAACATTAGCTTCACACAGGTCATTAAGCGGACGGGCAAAGCCGAAATTGTCATCGGTAATCATAACCTTGCGGGCATCGACCCACTCTGCGTCATAGCCCTGATCCTGCATTGCAGCAGCAAACACAGTGGTAGAAAAGAGCTCGCCGAACGAACAGAACATATCTCTGGAACGCTCGGTCAGTTCACCAACAATATCAACGCCCTTGACAAGCATTTCAAGACGGGCAGAAAACTGTTCGATTGTGTCAAAAAGCTCTTTTTTCAGCTCTTCGCCCTTGATCAGTTGCTCAACGAGATCAAGATGAAACCCTCGTACCTCTCCGGCAAGACACATTGCCTCGTCAAGATCGCTTCGTCCGGCAGCATCGGCAATATGCACCAGCTTGTTGGTTATACCGCTGCATGCACTGAGAACAACAAGAGGCGCAGCTCTCTTTGACTCCCGGACAACCAGTGAAATTGCCTGCTGCATCGCACCGGCACTCCCCACGGAGGTCCCTCCGAATTTCATCACCGCCATATCAATTCAAACAAATAGGTTAACTGTTATTCGTACTTTTTCGATTTTTCACGTACTTTTCTGTCATCTCTTCCATAGGCTGACTCCCGCAGTTTGCCAAAAAAAAACCGGCAAACATGAAACAGTGCAGTTTCAGATATTCACACCCCTCATGGCTCAAGCCGTGCCGGGCACTGCTGCTCCTCGGAGTACTGGCAGGCATGCTCTTCAGCGTTACAGGATGCCAGATCCTGAAAGGCTCAGGAGAGAGTCGGGAGAGCAAATATAGTTTAAAAAAGAGAAAATCGTATATCTCCTGTCTCCCTGAAGGAGGGGGCGCTACGGTAAGGCGACCGCTTCCGCTAAGGGTACCTGATCAAGCTCTCAACGATCTCTTTGACTCCATTGACAACGCACTCGGAACCTCCTACCGCTCCGGCGGCTCCTCACCTGACGGATTTGACTGTTCAGGCCTGGTAACCTACCTCTACAAAAAAAACTTCCGGATGCTGCTGCCGAGAACTGCCGGTGAGCAGGCTCTGCTCGGACCCCTGGTTGAGAAAAAAAACCTTGAGGCGGGTGATCTTCTCTTTTTCAGTATCAGGGGAGGACGAATTGACCATGTAGGAATCTTTATGGGCAATGACAGCTTTGCTCATGCTTCAGTCGGGGGCGTGATGATCAACCGCCTGATCGAGAGCTACTACCTGCGCCGCTATATCTGTGCTGCCCGGATTATCCAACCTGATTGAGCGCACTTCTCCGGCAGAGCAAAACCTGCTGCGCAAGGGGAAAATCTCTTATATTGCTGCTCAGCATTTCACTCTATCAAACCACTCTGGCCATTTTTTATGCCGCATTCAGCTCCGAACAACTATATCGAACTTGCTTTTGCAATAAATCCATCCCTCCATGAACTCTATATCGGACTGCTTGCCACAGAAGGGGTAGAGTATTTTCAGGAGGAGGACGACCGGCTGCTTGCCTATCTGCCGGAAGCGGAGTGGAACGAAAAGAAAGAGCAAGCCATAGTGAAACACCTGCACGAAAGGCTTGGCTCACTTCCTGTATACAAGGCCACCTTTATAGCCGACCGTAACTGGAATGCAGAATGGGAGGCCAACCTTCAGCCAATTGAGATATCAGATCGCTTTCTGATTGTCCAGCAAAACAAGCAGATTACCCCCAAGCCCGGCCAGATTGTCATTGAGATCAATCCAAAAATGTCATTCGGAACCGGCTACCATGCCACAACCCGCCTGATGCTGCGCCAGATGGAACAACTGGAACTGAAAGACAAAAAAATGATGGATATCGGCACAGGCACCGGAGTACTTGCCATTGCAGCCCGGAAGCTCGGCAACAATCTGCCGATCCTTGCCTTCGACAACAGCTCCTGGTCGGCGGAAAATGCCATCGAGAATGTTGAACAGAACAATGCTGAGGATATTCAAATAGCGCTCCTTGATGCAGAAGAGGATCTTATTGTGAATCTCAAAACGGGATATGACCTGATTCTGGCAAATATCAACAAAAATGTAATCGACCGGATTCTACCGGCCATAAGAAAGTACTCACCCGAAGCCACAGTGCTGCTCTCCGGCATTCTGGTCTATGACGAACCATGGCTGAAAAAACTTCTTAAGCGGCTCGACTATGAAAATGTTCAAACCATCTACGAAGATGAATGGCTCTCAAGCCTTGTCCTCCCACTATCCCGTCCAACTCGTTAGTCTTATTATCACTCTATGAAACGGGTTTCATGCATTGATATCGGTACCAATACAGCCCTCTTGCTGATTGCCGACCTCGAACCGGAAGGAGGTATCATCATACCGGTATGCCACCGCCAGACCATTGTACGGCTTGGCAAAAATGTAGATGCAGGAAAAGTCATCGACCGGGCGGCTCAAGAGCGCTTGATCACCTGCATGAAGGAGTACGCAGAACTAAGCCGCGAACACGGAAGCGAAAAGATCATCGCCGCTGGCACAAGTGCCCTGAGAGATGCCTCCAATCGGGCTGAGGTGATACGAACGATTGAGGATGAAACTGGCATTACGCTGAAATGCATCTCCGGCGAGGAGGAGGCTGAACTCACCTTTTTCGGCGCAGTTGCCGGTATGAGCCGGGTTCAGGAACCCTTCCTCGTGATTGACATCGGAGGCGGAAGCACGGAGATATCAATGGGCTCTCTTGCTGGTATAACGGAGAGTGTGAGCCTGAACATAGGATCGGTAAGGCTGACGGAACGGTTTTTCACCATGCTGCCTCCGCCGGAAAGCGAGTTTGAACGGGCAAAAACAGAGATCAACAACATGCTCACCAGCAGTATACTGCCCTTTTTTGCTGCAAGGGAACAAGTGTTCGGTGTAGCCGGAACCGTGACGACCATAGCCCAGGTCAGTCAGGGAATGAAACACTTTGACGCCCTGAAAGTACACAACTACCCGCTCAGCTACCGCGAAGTACACGAGATGCTCGAAAAGCTCAGGGTGAAAAACCATGAAGAGATCATTGCGCTTGGTATTCCTGAGGGGCGCTCTGACGTCATCACTATGGGAACCCTGATCCTTCATCAGTTCATGCGGCTGCTCGGCATAGGGGAGATCAAAGTCAGCATCCAGGGTTTGCGCTTCGGCCTGGCGCAAAAGGAGCTGATTGACCTTCAGGAAACACTCTGAGTGCATAGACGACAACCGGCTCTCTCTTTGCATTTCTGGTAAAAAAAAGAAACGCCTGTTCACTCTCTCTGAGACGGAACCTCTTGCGCAGTTCGTCAGGTGAAAGAGGAAAATCCCTCCGCTGGATGCTTGCTCCCCTAATATTGTGCTTCTCCAGAAAGGCCCTGAAGGCTTTCGGCTTCCAGGGGATGCTCTCAATGACACGAAACACCCTGCCGGGAAAAGCCTCGACGAGGCGGTCACCGGTCAGGTAATCAACCGAACTGTTCATAAACTCAAGGCCAACATCATGGGCAAGCACCGCTGAAAGTCTCGCCTTGATAATTGCGGGATCCGGCTCATAGAGATACTCCTTCAGCGAAGGGGCTACTGCTCGTTCTGCATCATGACCCCCGGAAACTTCAACAACGGCATCCGACCCGCTCGAAAGCGCAACCGCCCTGAGCTTCACCGGACTATCTTTCGCATCCCGGTCAAGCAGCAACAGCGACTCCTTGCATTCACCGTCAACCGAAACCACCACGATTTCCGAAAGTGCAGGAAGAGTCGCTTTCAGGGTACTCAACTCAAGCGCAGGAGAGGCCTTGATGCAGACCTTCGCCGCCTTGCGGAGAAGCAGGTCATGGTTGAGAACAACGTCAGGACTTGCCGACTCAAGAGTGACAGAACGCCGCCCCTCTTCGCGGCGCGCCGGATCGACATAGATCCACTCAAAGCTGTTATCAGGAAAACCTGCAAGCAGGGTGAGGCTGTCAGCATGGTGCACCTGGACATTACCAATCCCGCACTGCTTCAGGTTATGCTCCATCAGGGTACAGAGCAGCGGATCGCGCTCACAATAGAGCACCTCTTCAAAATTGCGGGAGAGAAACATCGAGTCTATGCCAAAGCCTCCGCTCAAATCAATTGCCTTCTTGCCCGACATAAACGAAGATTTGTATGCCGCCGCCCGCTCTCCCGAAGCCTGCTCCAGCGAGAGCGGAGTGTAGAGCAGGTTGTGCTGTGAAAGTGCTGGTAGTTTTTTTACAGCCTTCTGCCGGCACCCGATCTGTTCAGCCATCGCCCTGACCGGAAGCTCCGTTCGTCCATGAAACCGCATGGCAAATTGCGCCGGATCATAGGAGTAATGAAGCGCAATCAGCGCCTGAACATCAGGCTCAAGCAGGCGGTGGAACTCTTCGAAGGTCATTGGGGGGAAATTTTCTTGAAAGGACTTACAGGACTTCAGCGACAACAAGGATCAATAATAACACTGCGATTATTCTCCAATCCGTTGTAAAATTGCTGTCACAAATCGAGGGCTATACCGGATTCCTCTTTGCATCATCTCATCAAGAAACGGTTTGACTGCCGAGATTTCACCCATCTGTTTTGCCCGAATCAAAATCCCGACAGAACCGGATACGGTCAGATGTAAAGACTCCGCCACCTTGCGCCCAGTGAGTTCATCTATCAGGACTAATCCTGCTGCTCGCTCTAACGCTAAAGCAATCACTTCGGCTTCACCAGGATCAAGGGTCGGTAGCAGTAAATGAACTTGAGCTTCCGATTGTACTGTTTGAACTGAAATCCAGGGTTCTTGTACCAAATCAATAATCCCGTGCTGAATGTCACTGTATACAGCAATTTCTCCGGCAACAGCGTTTGGAATGACAAGTGTTCCAACAACTTTTCGAAGCAACGCCAATTGACCAATACGGGCAAAGGCAATTAACGGGGTAGCATTACAGATAATCATGCCGCACCTTTGGATAACTGCGCGACTCCTTGTAACTCACTTTCAACAATTGACTCATCATAATCAAACACAACAATCCCTTTTTGCGCCAGTATATCCATAAAGCTGAGCCGATTACATCCGGCCAAATCAGCCGCTTTTCCCAATGAAAGTTTTTTCTCCTGAAAATAAGTTATGGCCGCCATCAAACGAATCTCTTGTGCCAGGTCCTGAATCCCGATCTTGAGTGATGCCAGCAAGTCCTGGGATACTTCAAACGTCATTGTTTCTGTCATAATCAAGCTCCTTCATAAAAATCGTTCAAGCAACATACAACCATCAAGCTTCCTGTTTCAAAGATACTCACTGCGGTGTGCTCCATCAAGAGAAAATCAACGTATTTTTGATGATACCCGTGTTGGGGATTTTTCCGTGAGTCAAAAGTGATCAACCACCTCGGAGATGCGGTGATAAAGGTTTTCAGGGTGGAGTGACCTCTGCTCTCTCATAAAAAATTGATACCCGATCGTTGTTTTTATCATGACGAGAAAGCAGGCTTGCTGTGGAACTCTTCGAGGGCCATGGGGAGAAATTTTCTTGAAGGACCAAAAAGACTTCAGCGACAACAAGTACCAATAAAAAAAGAACTCCCGTTCCGGAAAATAGTGATTTACTCTTCGTCCCTGGTGTCCTTTGAGTCCTTCTCTTATTTCTTCGACCTGCTTCTCTGCTTGAGGCGAGCTTTGGTCATACGCTCACGAAGGCCGCCCTCGGCAACAAACTCCAGCTCAAGATAACGAATCTGGCGCGCAAGAAGGTAACTGCACACCCTGATGAGACCGATAATCACATTGGCAGAAATTTCACTCTGTTCATGCTCAATACCTTTCTGAAACGTAGAGTAATCCGCATCAGGCAGCCGGTTAAGCTCTCGAAGACGCAGTGCATAGGGATGTTCAGGGCTCCACTCGCTGAAACCGTGAACTCTGAGAAAATCGCGATAATCCTCAAGCAACTCTTCAAGGCTCGCACGGGCAACATTGGTTAGCTTGATCTCTGTCTCCTTTGAGGTTCCGGATGCCATACTCCCTTCAATAATGTTCTGCTTGCCGGAACGGGCAGCCTGAACCATCTGATCAATAGTACGGTCACTTTTTTTGTAAAATCTCCGGGTGAAATAACAGGTGGCATCATAAATAATTTCAGCCTTCCTGTAGGAGAGAAGATTCCTGTAACCTCCATGAACAGGAATAAAGCCTTCAGCCATAAATTCCCTCCAAAGATTTTTTGAGAAAAAAACCGAAAAGAGAATTATTATCTTTAAAATACTTCACATCAATCGAAAAACCTGAGCAAACCTGGTTTTTTTGA
>JAAXXL010000008.1 GCA_013334485.1 Chlorobiaceae bacterium
CAACACAAGAGTCGTATCGTCGGTCACTCCACCCGTCGTAACATTTCCTGTGATATAACCTGCGTTATCAGCAACTCCCGTCACTTCGGCTGTCGTCGCCGGCGCTGCCGTGTCTACCAAGTAGCCCGCATTAGCGTCCACAGCAGCATAGGTCAAGACAGAGTCAATAAGTGTTGTTGTATCCTTTATAGTTCCGCCGTTAAGAGTAATGCCATTAACATCTATACTGATACCGTCAACATCAGTCTGATCCGCAATAATAGTGTACTCAAACACTATTGTGGTGACATTGGTGGCATCGCCTACATTATAAACAGCATTAACAGTGGCTCCGCCAATAGTTAGTGCCAGTTGCGGAGAACCAGTAACATCAACACCTGCATCAAACGTCACGGTAACACGGACAACATCACCTGCATTCAATGTGCTGTTTTGTATACCCGTAGCACCGGTTATAGCTACAGTCGATACGGTTGCCAGCGTATACCCGTAATCCAGAGCGCCCGAAAACGGCACCGCCACAAATCCGCTTTGGTGAGAAAACACATCCGGTAACCAGCTTCCACCCTTGCTCTCAGCACCAACAAGACCACTGAAAGCCGTAACAACCCCACCCAGAGCTTTTGCAACACCATCAACAAAAGCACGTCCTTTTGCACCAGCACCGGTCAAGCACGACCAGAAGTGAAGGGAAGGTGCACTTGCTGATTCGGATGCTGGCAATACGGTAAAGTCATCAACCCGGAGTGGTCGGCCACCGAGAGTAATTGCGCCAGGCTCTCCATGTCCCAAAAAGTGGAGTCGGTCATAACCACCAGAGAGCGCTTTTTCAAGCAGACTCCCAACATCTGTAGATGACTCAATACGCCAGAGATCCGTTCCTGGTGCAAGCTGACCCAGCAATAAATCGATATCTTCAACTCCTGTATCGGCTATAACAAGAGAGCGTTCTCTCCAGCTTTTCAGCGTTACCCGATCAGGCATCCATGAGGCACTCCTCAAAAAATCACGACCAGACAGAACCGTCAGGTTGACAGGATCAGATATCTCTTTATGCATCACTTATGGAGTTTTATGTGTTATATGATACCAGGGAAATCGACGTATTTATAAACAGATTAAAAACCGAAGAGAAGAGATTTTACCTCCTCATCTCCAACACAACAGCAAATCACTCTGACGTATATAACGCGTCAAAAGCAGCTCTTTTTTTCAATCATTGAAGGAGTTAAGGCAACAGCGAAAAAAGCGGAAAGGAGGCATGCACATACGTGGAGCATATAACAAATAAACATTAATGCTTATGTAAGACTATATTACGTATATAAATCGATTTTATAAAATTAAATAGTAGCAGCCAAAGAGTAGAAATGCCCACCACACACAACAACACTACCGCATCTGAAAACACACCACCAATAAATTGCAGCAACTCCGGGAACATGCTACAATCCGAATTATTTCGAAGTATTATCGGAGCGACCTTCCTCTGAATCTGAAAGCTGAGATACCAATACAAACAAGGCTCGTATTCGCTAAAAACCATTTATTTGCGTACACTTTGCTTGCTACAGAGAAAAAGGAATAGAGAATCTTTTTACTAACCCGATGCGCATTTCACGAAAAATCGAAATTGATTACGGGCATACACTGCCGAACAGCTTCTCTTTCTGCAACCAGTTGCACGGTCACCGGGGCGTGGTTGTTGCCACCGTCGAAGGGCGGCTGATTGAGCGACAGGGAGATGGCGAGGAAGGAATGGTGATGGATTTCAAGTTTCTCAAAGAAGTGATGGTGGAGCATATCCACGACAAACTCGACCACGGTTTTGCTGTCTGGAAGCATGACCATGAGGATCTCGACTTTATTCTGAAACGAAATTCACGGGTACTTGTAACAGATGAACCACCTACCGCTGAATGCCTTGCAAAATGGGCCTTCAACCAGATCCGCTCTCACCTGCCGGAAGGAGTCACACTCAAACAGATCCGGTGGTACGAAACTCCGAATAACTGGGCAGAGTACGAAGGGGAGTAACTCGATGAAAAGACAAAAACCCCGGAAACAATCAGGGGCTTTTGTCTGGCATATGATGGAAACGGATTGACCAGGTTGTTAATATTTGGTTTTTGTCAAGAGGTAGGTACAGCGTTTGTTATTGATGTTGTCAATAACAATGACCTTGAAGGTAGAAGGTACAGCAACAGGTATCTCTATGGTATCACTGACCACAAAGACCCGATCACCAAAATCAGTCATTTGCGGAGCTACAGCTCTCTCTTCATGTTTAACAATGACTCTGTGCCGGGTTTTAACAACGGTTTTTGTTGTTTCATAAGCCGGAGGTGGCTCAATATAACTATGACCCTTTGAGCGGAAAAGAAGATTGCCTGATTGGTCGGCAATAATAAAGGTCCAGTTTGTTCCATTTGCCATTCTCCATTCAGCCCCAAGCAGCTCAACAACCAAAGCTCCTCCTTTTGGTACCTGGGAGAGAAATACATCCATTTTTTTACGAGAGAGTTGCTCACTGTTTGCCTGATCCTCGGCGTCCAGATAGCGCTCATCGTACGATTCATACTTGAAGCTTTTTACCCGTGCATGGTCTTCAACAGTCTCAACACTATAGTCTCCAAATTTGCTTTCAGCTCTCGCCTCCAACGCAATAAACACCATAAGCAAAGCAATACAAAGTGCCTTAAGTCTCATGATCTCCCCTTTATTATTTAGTTTAACAACCCTTTACCTTTCAATAATTACACATTTTAAAACTGGCATGCAAAAAGCCGGGATGACCCTCCCGGCTTTTGCTTTTGTCATAAAAGGAAACGCATACCGGTCATCGATTACCTTCTGTTAACGACGGTTATCGTTGTTACGATTGTTTCCATCCGGCTGGCGGTTATCGTTGTTGCGATCATTTCCGTTCGGCTGAAGGCCACCGCCGTTGGGATTATTCCGTTCCAACTTACGATTGTCGTTATTCCTGTCATTTCCGCTCGGCTGACGGTTTTCATTGAACCTGTTGTCATTCCGATCGAATCTACGGTTATCATTGTATCGGTCATTCCGACCGAACCCACGATTGTCGTCATGCCGGCGATCATATCTTCTGTACTCAACGTCACGATATCTTCTTATATCATCCATGCGATGGCGTCTGATCCCGTAGGGAAGATTGTGATCCCTGACAATGACCCATGGACCTCGATAACTCGGAGAATTATACCAGTAACCATCCTGGTAAATGTAGTAGACATTCCCGAAAGAGATGATGTCATAAGGGATACCTACCGATACAGAAAATCCGCGGCCTGGCAGTGCAATAAAACTTGGACGCCTGTCAATAGCAAAAGCCGGAATCCTCTCCCCTGCACTGATATTGATACTTACTGCTGCTTTTGCTTCCGTAACGGGTTGAGCCAAAAGCATGCCTGCAATTCCTGCCGCCAGCCAAATCTGTTTTCTCATAGTGATGTTCCTGTTTACAAATGATTGATTAATGCGAACAACGGTTTTCCTTCGAGTCTGAGTGTGTCATAAACCAAGCTGTTCCGGGTCTATACCAGCTATGACGCTCTTTATCATCTATTTCCTGCGCACCTGTTTCAAAAAAATGAATCTGAAGCTTTCGATAAACCGATTCAATAGAAACATATACGCGGGGTTGTTCCCGGATTTTTCTTAATTATCGCTATCGGCTATCTGTACGTTTATATGATTATTCAACAGTAACCTGAAATCCATGGAGTTTATTATGAAGAAAATGCTGGCGATCACTCTGCTTTTATCATTAACTGGCTGCAGCGCCTACTGGTATGATGACTATGGCACGCGTCATCACAGGGATTCGCGCCGTTATGAAGAGCACAGGGAGTCTGGAAAGCGAAAAGATTATGATAAAAGAGGTCGGGAGCATGAGAAAGATGCCAATAACAGAGGCAGAGAGAACGAGGAAAACAATTACCGGTAAAGCAGAGGAGAGTCCATATATGCAACGCTCTCTATAAATTGAGCTGCCCGGCATGGCACCGGGCTTTTTACTCTCCACTCAGCCCTTTGATCATCCAGTAACTCTCTCCTGCATGCTCGACAATCGTGAAGGTTCCGGTTTCAAGCAGTTCATCCATAACCCTGCCCGCTTTGTCACTGTCGCCCTCAAAACAGTCGGCAATGGCTTTGTGCAGTTCTCGCTGCTGCACAGGATGGCGTGAAACGATAGCTGTAATCGCATTGAAAAGATCGGGAGCACTCTGCAGGTTCATACTCCCTTTTACTGGATCAACAACAGTCACAACCTCCGAAAGAATGGCGATAGCGCGCTGAATCCTCTCCGGTGAGGGTAGAAGGACCTCCTGCTCGGGAGCAGGACGGGTTGGAAGGACGAGATGAACCATATCGGGATTGATCTCCTTGATGACAGCCGCCAGATCATGAAGCGCTTCATCAGAATCATTGATCCCGCCAAGGAGCATCACCTCAATCCAGAGACGGCCTTTATACTCAGTTCTGAACGCAGCAAGCCCCTCAATATGCCGCCGGAAGGTAAAACCTGGAGCCGGTCTGTCGATCTGTTCATGCAGCACTTCTGAACCCGCATTGAGTGAAGGGAGGACTGCGTCTGCGTCAAGCAGCTCCTGACGTACTTCCGGCAGATAGAAGAGCGATCCGTTGGTAATGACCGCTACGGGAACTGTTGTGAGTTTTTTAACCTCTGCAATAAGCCAGCCAATACCTTTGTAGAGCATGGTTTCACCGGAACCGACAAAGGTGATCCAGTCAAGCGAGGTATTGACTTCAAGCGCCCGGCGTATCTCCTCAAGAACCTCTTCACGCGGAAAAAACTCCTGGCGGTCTGTGGAAAATGCTTTGGTTTTGCCCAACTGACAGTAGACGCAGCTCCATGTACAGCTTTTCGGGGGAAGCAGATCAACACCAAGCGATTGGCCAAGGCGTTTAGACGATACCGGTCCAAAAACGTATTTCATGATTGGTGACTCCCTTGTTCCATCAACCGGCATTGGATGCATTGGCGAACTCCGACATTTTCGCTTCGCTCTCGGCTTCGAAAGCCTCTTTGGAAATATGGGGCAGCACAACGCTCGATGCCGTGAAGGCAATGATCTCAATAACAAATATGGCGGCATAGGCCCACATGTGGTTACCGGAGAGGGTATAGACCACATCGCGGATAACGCCTGCACCGGAATGACCGATAAAAATGGCAAGGCTCTGGGCAGTGCCCCAGAGGCCGATATAGATACCGCTGCGACCCGCTGTCATGTTCATCATCATCGAGATGTTGGAAACACTTGCCGCACCGAGGCCCATACCGGTCACAACAAGGCCAATGCGAAGCAGCGTCTGGTCGAGCGTGAAACCGGCGGCGATAATGATGCCAAAACCGATTGCACTGAAAATATTACCGAAATAGGCGCCCCGCTTGAAGCCGATCCGTGAAAGCAGAAAACCGGTAATAACCATAAAAATGAGCTGGGTTCCGCCCATCATCGGCTTGAAAAGCTTGGTGGTGGCGGAAACCGGCATCCCGAATACCTCCGCCCCAAAAGGATCCATGACCACGTCATTGGCAAAAAGCGCAAAAATGGAGATGAAAATGTAGAAGGCAAACTGAAGGGTCCTCGGCGATGAGGAGAGCAGACGTATCGACTGAGCAAAGCTGATGCTGTGCTTCCCCTTGCCTTCACTGGCTTCTGAGTTGCGGTTTTCTACGCCAAGTATGGCTACCAGACCGAAAAAGAGGGTAATGAGACCACCGATTTCAGCCACCTGTGTCAGCCGTTCAGGAGTATAGACCGTCAGATAGTTGCCGATGTTCCAGTTTGAAATGATTGCCGTAAGAACCATGAGGGTCCAGCTCGCTCCGGTTACCTTGCCGATATGCTCTTCGGGCACAACATCGGCAATAAGAGCGTAATAAGAGGTGGTCGCAACCTGCAGACCGAGACCGAACATAAGGAAGATGAAGGCAAGCTTCCAGAGACCAACATCGGTCAACAGAGCAGGCAGCATCTCCGAGAATGCTGTGCCGCCTATCTTCACTTCATAGGCCGCCGCAGGTGAAAGTATAAACGCAACAATGCAGGTCAACAGCCCGAGCAGAATGTACGGTGTTCTGCGGTAACCGAAAAGACTCAGCCGGTCAGAAAGATTGCCGATCCATACCTTGACACCGAAAATGGCCAGAAGCTCTTTCAGGCTGATAAGCCCCAGCGCAATCGTTGCCGGAAGGAGAAGTTCCTTGATCATGACCCGGTTCAGAATATCCTGAATGAAGCCAAGCATGAGTCCTAAACCCATCTGGAACATGGAGAGACGTACCAGATTGAATGTCTTCAATGTCTTCATAAAACAGCGCTGATTATTTCGGAAATACCTGACAGATAAAGTACTCACTCCTGAACCGGATAACACGGGGACACAATATAATAAAAAAGGGTGACGATAATGCCCAGGGTGTCATCCGGAAGCGGCCGAAATCATAGCCGTCAAGCCTGTCAGCCGCTCGGAGGAGCGTTTGTTACCGATGGCCGTGGCAATGGCTCTGGGGTCACCGATAATCATCACCAGCTTCCTCGCTCTGGTGACCGCCGTATAGATCAGGTTTCGTTCAAGCATCGAAAAGTGCTGCATAGAGAGCGGTATCACCACTGCCGGGTACTCCGACCCCTGACTTTTGTGGATAGTGATGGCATAGGCAAGAGCGATTTCGTCAAGTTCTCCGAATTCGTAGAGCACCTCCCTGCCCTCATAGAGCACACAAAGAGAATCATCCTCGTCGTTTACACTGCAAACAACTCCGATATCTCCATTGAACACCTCCTTATCATAGTTGTTGACCATCTGGATCACCTTGTCCCCTTCTGCATAGGTGGTTCCAAACCGTACGATTTTTCTTTGGGCATTCGGATTCAGTGCCTTCTGGAGAAGGGTGTTCAGTGCTTTCGTACCAAGAGTCCCCCTGTTCATGGGGGTCAGCACCTGGATATCTTTCATGGGATCAAGATTGAAACGCAGCGGGATACGATCAACTACAACCTGAAGGATGCGACGATTAATATCTTCGGTGCTTACCGCCGGAACCACGTAAAAATCAGAAAGTTCATCCCCGCCGGGCTCTCCGGCCCTGTTTGCAGGAAGTGTCAGCTCACCCCTGTTGATACGGTGAGCATTGACAATGATCATAGAGCGCTGTGCCTGACGGAATATCTCGGTAAGCCGCACAACAGGCAGCGCTCCACAACTGATCATGTCTGCCAGCACAAATCCGGGTCCGACAGGAGGAAGCTGATCGACATCACCGGCAAGCATAAGAGCTGCATGATCCGGAATAGCTGCAAGCAGCTTGCTCATCAGCACAATATCAATCATGGAGGCTTCATCAACTATCACCACATCAACCTGAAGCGGATTACCGATGCTGCGTTTAAAGTCGCCGGCATGGGGATCAAAATCGAGAATCCGGTGAATGGTTTTTGCCTCACGGCCGGTTGCTTCCGAAAGGCGCTTGGCAGCTCTGCCGGTTGGAGCACAGAGCATGAATGTCAATGACCCTCTACCAAGAATTTCAAGAATTGAGTTGATAATAGTGGTTTTTCCCACACCGGGGCCACCGGTAATAACGATCAGCTTGCTGGTGAGGGCAAGCGCTACAGCACTTCGCTGGGAGTCTGACAATTCGATACCCGACTGCTCCTCAACTTCCCTGATGGACCCCTCCGGCTCAATGGTTCCCCAGGGCAGCTTCCCTTTGAGAATGCGGTGAATACTGTCGGCAACCCATCGCTCTGCTCGAAAAAGTGCTTCAAGGTAAAAACTCCTCTCACCCTCATTACCAACGGCAACAAGAGTACCGATGGAGAGTTCTTGCTTAAGAGCATCTTCAAGCACCTGAAGAGGAATTGAGAGAAGACGCTGTGCCGCATCAAGCAGCATCGATTCCGGAACCCGGCAATGCCCCTCCAGGGAGAGTTCCTGAAGAACATGGGCAAGCCCCGCACGCGCCCGGAGCGGAGAATCTGAAGCTATGCCGATGTTACGGGCAATCTGGTCTGCTGTTTTGAACCCGACCCCCTGGATATCAAGGGTAAGCCTGTAGGGGTTGGAAGAGACCACTGAGATCGCCTCTTCGCCATAGGTTCGATAGATCTTGACGGCACGGGCTGTTCCGACTCCGTGAGACTGCAAAAACACCATAATCTCCCTCACAACCTTCTGCTCTGCCCAGGCTGCCACAACCTGCTCCAGCCGCTTTCTTCCGATTCCGGGAAGCTCGAGCAACCGTTCGGGATACTTCTCTATAACCGAAAAAACATCCATGCCATAGGCCTGAACAAGCACTTTGGCAAAATGGGGTCCAATCCCCTTCACCATACCGGAGGCAAGATATTTACTCACCCCTTCAAGGGTATCGGGAGGAATAACCGTGAGTCTGCTTGCCTTGAACTGCAACCCCCAGTTTTTATCATTCTGCCAGAGGCCGAACGCCTCAACATGCTGGCCCTCTGTCACTGAAGCTACAACCCCGACAACCGTCACCGCATCACGCTGATTATTTACAAGAAGTCGAAGAACTGCAAATCCTGATGCCGGGCTAAAAAAACTCACCTTTTCAACCACACCGCTCAAGCGTTCCTCTCCGGAATTGGCGGCATTGCTTTCGCTCATGAAATGGCAGGGTTAGGTGATAATATGTTAGCGCCCGGCGAACGAGCGGAGTACGGGGGAGAATATACCGCTTATTGCAGTCTGGCAAAAAGAGTTTCGACGGATGGTTGTATAGGGCAAAAGCTTGTTCAGTGATTTACTAATCAACTTGAATAACAATATCATCAAGAGTTACTTTCAGGGCTTTGGCGACAGCCAACAGTACTTCAGTGGTCCCTGTTCGTTTACCGGTTTCGATTTGAGAGAGATATGGCGTACTTATTTCTGCCACTTCCGCTAATTGCTGTTGCGTTAATCCGCGATATTCACGCCAGACTTTTATCGCATTTTCACCATCCATTAAAGCAAAAGTAACATCACCGGGAATAAGCTCTTCCTTGCCTTGCTCAATAGTCGTTTTTACAGAATCATAATCGCGAATATCCTGCAACATTTCAGCTTCTTCAGCAAGTTGCACATAGAGATCATAGGGCAAAACAGCCCATTCCGGCTTGCCATCGCGTTCGATTACCTGACCAGGTGCGTTCATCGGTAAACATCTCCCCGTTGCCCTGTTTTCAGCTTAATTTGCTTTCCGCAACAGGAATTCACCTGTTTTGAAGCAAAACTGGAATCCACCAGCCCATCAACAACCCGGTTCATCTCACTTCCTTGTTCGACCAGCTCCTCTTTCACCAAAATCGGAGCTGCATCCTTCAATAACTGTATATCATCCGGGCCAGGAACCGGTCGCGAAAAATCCACCCTGCTCAGTATCACTCTTGCAACCTGCAAAGAGAGTCCTGATTCATCAGCGTAAATAATTGCCAGCTCATCAGGATGTCTGATCGCCCACCTGCGAACCTGTTCATAGATCTTGATGACTCGTAAAACCACATCGGGATATCGAGCTGCAAATGATTCCGTTATGTTCAAAAAGCCATTGCTGTTGAATGCCTTGTTGCGGTATATCACACGGGAACCGCTCTCCAGTTGGCTTGAAGCACTGTAGGGATCACCTCCAGCCCAGACATCCACCTCCTGATGTTCAAGGGCAGCACGCCCATCCTCATGCTGCAAAGGTAGAAGAGTTATATCGCTCTTCTGTAAACCAACCGAAGCCAATGCACGCAACAGAAAATAATAGGGGTCGGTGAGCGGGGTAGCAGCTATTGTTTTGCCCTTTAGCTCCAAAATTGAACTGATGGGTGAATCGCGACTGACTACAAGGGAAATCCACTCGGGATGAGAAAAAACATACACCGCCCTGATCGGGTTACCATGCGCTCTGCTTGACACAGAAGCAAGCCCGGCTGCGGATGCAAAATCGATTTTTCCACTGTTCAAATGTTCCAGCGCATAGTTGCTCCCACTGCTATAGATCCACCTTACCTCAACATTTTCATACTGAAACTCCTTTTCAAGCCAGCCGAATTTTTTCAGCACAAAACTGAGAGGATTATAATCGGCGTAATCAACCCTCAGTGCTGAGGGCTGTTGAGCAGCCCGAAGAACCGGTGATACATGCAAAGCACATAGTACGCTTATACAGGTCATAATCCTGCCGATGTGTCTGTTTATTAGTCTGAACGCTGCATTCATCTATTTATACCTTTTGTGATTGACTCACCTTTAATCTAAAGCTGCACGATGGGACGATTCAGCCCTCCAAACGGTTTCCAGTTACGGTAGATGCCTGCATAGATCTTTCGGATTTGTTCGAGAGTCAAGCCCGTAAGGGGATTGCCAGGATGAACAATAATGGAGATGGCATCCTGTGCAGATCACTTGCCGGGAAGAAAACGGGAATCAACCAGTTCATCAATCACACTGTTCAAATCAGTACCTCTATTGACAAGATTTTCTTCCACCAAAACATGTGCCGCATCCTTCAATATCATGAGATCATGTGCATCTGGAATTGGTTTTGACAAGTCAACCCTGCTCATCACCAATTGAGCTACCGGCAATGATATCCTTGATTCATCAGCATAAATCATCTCCAGCTCATCAGGATGCCGGATCGCCCACCTGCGCACTTTTTCATACACCCTGATGACACGCGACACCACTTCAGGGTACTTGGAGGCAAATGAGTCCGTAGTATTCAATAAACCACAACTGTTGAATGCAAGGTTACGATAGATCACCCGGGATCCCGTCTCCAACTGGTTCAATGCAGAATAAGGATCAACACCCGCCCATGCGTCAACCTGGCGCCGGCCAAGTGCGACACCCCCTGCTGCGTGCTGCAGCGGAACAATTACCACATCGCTCTTCTGTAAACCTGCTTCATGCAGTGCCCGAAACAGAAAAAAAGAGGGGTCGGTCCCGGAGGTTGCAGCAACTCGCTTGCCCTTTAAATCCAGAACTGAATTTATTGGTGAATCACGAGGAACAAGCAGCATAGCCCACTCCGCATGGGAAAATACGTAAACACCCTTGATCGGTTTTTCATTTGCCTTGAAGAGAACAGAAGCAAAACCCGCTGTAGAAGCAAAATCAATAGTACCAGCCATCAGATTTTGCAGCGCAAGATTACTTCCCCCGCTAAACACCCACCGAACAGGCACCTTTTCAGCTTCAAACTCCCTCTCCAACCAGCCGAATTTTTTCAGGACCAGACTCAATTGATTGTAATCAGCGTAATCAACCCTCAGTTCGGAGGGCATGGGAGTCGAGGCGGAAAGATTGGAAACAAAATGCAATACAAGAAAAAGGCTGCTGCAATAAACAATTCTGAGAATATTTTGACAGCTTATTCTGAACCGGGTATTCATGGCTTCATTTCTTACATGGGTTATTCTTGAATATTAATACATTCATTCGTGCTATCCCTTAAAAAAATCTACCTGCCCGGCATTGCCTGTTTCGCAGAGGTTACACAGATCACTGTCTCTCTTCTGTTTTAGGAAACAGCAGGTTCTTGAAGAACATTTGAGCAAGTTCCGGGTTGAGCCGCTTCAAGCGGAAATAGACCTCCCGAGCCGGCTCCCGCTCACTGTGTTCCAGATAATCCTGACCCAGGTTGAAGAGTGCCGTATTGTGTTCCGGATTAATGCGCAGTGCTTTCAGATAGGCCTCCCGCTCCTCAGCGGCCCTGCCTGTAGTTCCATAGAAGACCGCAAGGCTGACCAGAGCATCAGCATAATCCGGCTTGATGCGAAGAGCCTGATTATACGCATTGAGCTGTTCAGGTCGCTGATCAGCCAACCCGTAAACCTCACCCAGGTTTAACCAATATTGTGCATTGCCGGGCATGAGTTGAACCGTATGCAGGAACGCCTCAACAGCTTTTGGGAACTGCCCGGCATCGCGACTGGTAATCCCCAAATTGAACCAGGATGAAACATCAGTCGGATTAATGCGCACCGCCTGCTCGTATGCTTCAACGGCCTTTAATAACTCACCTCTCTGGTAATAGGCGATACCAAGATTGATCCAGCCCAGTGCATAATTATTATTGACCCTCACTGCCTGACGATACGCTTCTATCTGCCGGGCCGTCTCCCCTTCACGGCTGTAGGCAACTCCCAGATCAGCCCAGTAGTGGGCGTAATCAGGACGAATCCGAATTGCTTTCTGATAGGCGTCAATGGACAATGCCAACTCACCTTTCTGAAGATAGGCAAAGCCTAAATATCCCCATGCATCGCCACTTCCCGGCATCTGTTTTGACCAGTTCAGGCATAACTGGATTATGCCTTTCCAATCCTGCTTCTCCTCAAGAGATATAACGTTGTACACCCACTCTGATTCAGCCGGATTGGATTGCGACTGCTTGATATGACGATTTTGCAAATCAACAATCCACTCGACAGGCAGGGCAAAATTCAACTGCTGACCCTGGTTGAAAAAATAGGTAGGCAATCCTATCAGATGGGCATTTTCATCAAAAAGTCCCCCACCGCTCGAACCAAGAGAAATCGGAGCTGTGGTCTGGATATAGTGGCCCTTGTCAACATCGCGCAATGCGGAGATAATACCATCAGAAAAAGTGAGTTCAAGCCCATGCGGCGCTCCTATCGCATAGACTTTTGAGCCAACCTTCAGTTGATTTGTGTTACCCATGACGATTTGTGAACCCTGTAAACCAGGTACTACAAGAGAGCATACATCCCGAAACCGGTCAAAGTAACCGACAGTGGCAAGATACTCCCTGCCCTGTGAGCTGAGCGTCAACTTTCCGGCTTTTTCAACGACATGATAATTGGTCGCAATCTGACCGGATGGCAGGAGAATTCCGCTGCCAATGCTCTGTACCTTTCCTTTGTTATCATAGTTATGGATCAAAACCACGCTTCCGGAAACCTCCTGGAACACCTCATCCGCAGTTTTAGCCGAGGCGAAATTCGCGGTTGTAACCACAACAAGAAAAACAGAGCACAATGAACAATTGAGTCGCATCAAACAGCGATTCGAACGCACGGCAGTATCAATCAGAGTCAATACTGCATTCGAAACTGAGCGCGACAGAAACAGTTTTTTGCTCTCTTTCATGTAGAGTGTATCAGTACCGCCTGGATTAAATAATGTAGTATGAATTACAAGTGTAATCGACTCCAATGAATCAATCGTAAGGGATAAAACCGTTTTCACTCAGAGCACTCTGCCCCTGATGAGTTCTTGAGTATTCGACAAATTGTTTGAGAACAGCAACCGGCTGACCATTGGTATACATATAGAGTTTTCTGCACAGTGGATACGTTCCATCATTTATGTGCTGCGCTGATTGATCTGCACCATTAACCAAAAGAGCTTTTATTGATCTATCAACAAAGGAATGCCCAACAAATCCTATAGCATCAGGCATATGGCTTACGCAACTTCTTACCCCGCGAATGCTAAGCCCTGTCAATGCTCTCTTTGAGATGGGCCGATTCTTCATGATCACCTTATGAAACATCTCCTGCGTACCGCTCGTAGGCTCACGCTGCAACAGCTCAATAGGGCGATTCATGCCACCAACCTGTTTCCAGTTCGTGTAGGTTCCGGCATAGATTTTGCGAATTTGTTCGAGAGTCAATCCAGTCAAGGGGTTAGCGGGATGGACAATGATGGCGAGAGCATCATTTGCAACAATATGTTCAACGGGTGTAACCCCGTGTTTTTTTGCATCCGCCAGCTCTTTGCGATTAATGCGCCTTGTTGAACCGGCAATGTCGCTTAAACCGCAGATCAAGCTGTAGAGACCCCGCGTTGCATCACACTCCTTCACCTTAACGATAACCCCTTCAGTTTTAAGGAATTCAAGTGCGAATATATCCGCAATAAGAGCTACTGAAGCCGCACTTTCAATGGTAATGGTATTTTCAGAAATCAGACCTGTAGGGGAAGCAATTCCCGTATCTGTTACATCGGCCGCATAGAGAATACCCGAAGCAAAAGTGCTGACCACCGAAATAATCAGCAGTATCTTCGTTACTCTGTTTAATACTCTTGCCATTATCGTATAGATTTCGTCTATAATCGAAAAAAATACGCAAATAAATACACATTCCTCCAATTAATCGACTTCATTATATAAAGTTACTGTTCAATAACCGATCAACAGAGGTCAACCTTTAAGCTCTGATCAAAGGGTTTTACCTGATTTGTAAAATATGCCGGATTTAACTATTGTGCCGGTAGATTCTCATCTTGGGGGTGCTCTATCTTTTTCCTGATCATTGAGAGAAAAAGAGCCGGCTGAGATCAAACCCTTTTAACTTGATACAGATAATGCTGACACAAGAAAAGATGAACCCGGCCAATCACGTTCAGCTTCTTCCATGTTCTCCTTTTTTTCTGCACGCCCTTGCCGCTTAACCCTTCAACTATGACCCACGTTACTGAGAACGCATGCTGCCCGGACCTCCGGATTAATGGAATACAATCGGAAAAAACCTTTGTCAGGGGCACTCTTTTCCCTGTTGAAGTCGGTATGAGAACGCTCAAACTAAGTCGAACCTATACGTGCGGCGAAATGGAGTTCTCCTCACTCCCTCTTTATGACACGAGCGGCCCCTGGTCTGATCCTTCGTTCGTTATTGATCCTGAAAAAGGTCTCCCTCCCCTTCGCGACACCTGGGGCTTCTGGAACGAGAACAGTGTAGAAGCAAAAAGTGAGTCAACATCTGCGAGAACTCCACGAAAAGCCATAGATGGAGGCGGGATCACGCAGATGTACTTCGCCCGTAAAGGAATAATCACTCCGGAGATGGAGTATGTCGCAATAAGGGAGAACCAGAATCTTGAGGAGTGGATCTCCCGTTTTTCCAGAGGCGGTAAAAAACATACACCGATTACACCGGAATTTGTCCGGGCGGAGATTGCTGCCGGAAGGGCGATCATTCCGGCAAACATCAATCATCCGGAGCTGGAGCCGATGATTATCGGACGGAACTTCCGGGTCAAGATCAACTCCAATATCGGCAACTCCGCACTTGGATCATCTATCGATGAAGAGGTTGAAAAAGCAGTCTGGTCATGCCGCTGGGGTGCCGATACCGTAATGGATCTGAGTACAGGCACCAATATCCATAAAACCCGCCAGTGGATTCTGAGAAACTCTCCTGTACCAATCGGCACGGTTCCCATCTATCAGGCACTTGAAAAAGTCGGCGGTAAAGCCGAAGCACTGACCTGGGAGATCTACCGCGACACACTCATTGAACAGGCCGAACAGGGGGTTGATTATTTCACTATCCATGCAGGAATCCTGCGCGAACATCTTCCCTTTGCTGAAAAACGCCTGACCGGTATTGTATCAAGAGGCGGTTCGATTATGGCAAAATGGTGCAAGGCAAACAAGCAGGAGAACTTTCTCTACACCCGTTTTGAGGATATCTGCCGGATACTCCAGACCTATGATATTGCCGTTTCACTTGGTGATGCCCTTCGGCCCGGATCTATTCTTGATGCTAACGATGAGGCACAGTTTGGTGAACTGAAAGTGCTCGGTGAACTGACCAAAGTAGCGTGGAAGTTCGATGTACAGGTGATGATTGAAGGTCCCGGTCATGTTCCTCTGCATATGATAGAGGAGAACATGCAGAAACAGCTTGAATACTGTCACGAGGCCCCCTTCTATACCCTCGGACCGCTTGTAACCGACATTGCCGCAGGATATGACCATATCAATTCAGCTATCGGTGGAACCCTGATAGCAAGTTACGGTTGCGCCATGCTCTGCTATGTCACACCAAAAGAGCATCTTGGCCTGCCTGACCGCAATGATGTACGTGAAGGAGTCATTGCCCATAAAGTTGCCGCCCACGCCGCCGATCTGGCCAAGGGAAGCCCGGTTGCCTGGCTGCGTGACGAGTTGATGAGCAGAGCCCGGTATGCTTTCGCATGGGAGGATCAGTTCAACATCTCTCTTGACCCGGAAAAAACACGTGAATCGCACCGCTCAAGCATGGCTGCAAGCGGAAGAACCGATGTAAACCCCGATTTCTGCACCATGTGCGGCCCCGATTTCTGCTCAATGAAAAAGTCAAAAGAGGCCACCGAACAAGAGTGAAAAGATTCTGTATTATGGATTTCGCATTGGTGCAGGGGCAATCCCTTATGGTTACCCTTCCATTTCTCTTCGTCCCTGATGTCCCTGTAGTCCTTTAAGTCCTTTTCTGCCAACAAAAAAAGGCGCCACCGTGTGCGCCTTTTTTATTGTATTGAACTTCGATTACTCTCAGGAAGCCGCCTTGATAATTGCTGCAAAATCAGCAGCATTGAGGCTCGCACCGCCAATAAGACCACCGTCGATATTCGGCATGGCAAAGAGTTCAACTGCATTTGAAGGCTTGACGCTTCCACCATACTGAATGCGAAGCTTGCCTGCTGCAGCGTCGCCGTACAGAGTGGTGATGGTGTTGCGGATAAGAAGATGTACCTCTTCAGCCTGGAGAGAGGACGCAGTTTTACCGGTTCCGATAGCCCAAACAGGCTCATAGGCAATAACGATATTACTGATATCGGTGATACCGGCAAGACCTTCCGTAACCTGTGAGGAGACTACGGAGGAAGTAACCCCGGCTTCACGCTCTTCAAGGGTTTCACCCGCACAGAGAATAACCTTCAACCCTTCTGCAAGCGCCTTTTTGATCCTGAGATTAACGGTAGCATTGGTTTCACCGAAAAACTGGCGACGCTCCGAGTGACCGATAATGACGTATGAACAACCGACTGCCTTCAGCATTCCTGTCGATATCTCTCCGGTAAATGCTCCATCATTTTCGTAATGGCAGTTCTGGGCAACGAGCTGAACTGCGCTCCCTGCTATAATCTTTCCTGCTTCCTGCAGGGCAACATAGGTTGGAGCAATTCCGATTTCGCAACCTGAGAAGCCTTCGCCAAGCGTGGAAACCAGTTCCGAAGCAAGGAGAGCAGATTCGGCAATGGTATTGTTCATTTTCCAGTTGCCGACAACAATTTTCTGACGCATAAGCTGAGTTTAATAATTCGTTTTGATATCACAATATATCCGCTCAATCTGATCAACATTGAAACGATGTTTTCCTGAACGGGCATCCTTTAGCTCAACATCGTTGCTGCCGACAGCAATAATATTACCGTGCCAAACTCTTGCCTCTTTGGTCACCAGATTGACTTCGCGATTCAGCAGCTCCTGATTGCCACCGATACGATCCTGACGATAGATTACTTGACGTTTCCCCATTGGATAGCTGATTTTAGTTGGACTTTATTTAACAAATATTTCAAGGATCTCATAATGCAGAGTTCCTTTCGGCACCATGATCTCAACTTTTTCACCAACAGCTTTTCCTATTAATGCTCTGCCGACTGGTGAACGTACTGAAATTTTTCCGAGATCGGTATCCGCCTCTTCGGAAGAGACCAGCGTATATTCGATAATCTCCTTCTCATCATCAAGATTGCGCAGCTTGACGGAAGTCAGAATATAAACCTTGTCTGTCTTGACCTGTTTTGGATCAAGAATGGTGGCTGAGGCAAGCTTGTTTTCAAGATCGGCAATTCGAGCTTCAGTATGTGACTGCTCCTCTCGTGCTGCATCGTATTCTGCATTTTCACTCAAATCACCATGCGCCCTTGCTTCTGCTATTTTTTCCAGAACTTCCCTTCTGGTTTCATGAACCAGCACATAGAGCTCCTCTTTAAGCCGGTTATAACCATCTCTCGTCAGGTAAATTCTGTCACTCATCTCTTGTGCTGTTTTTGTTGATAATAAGTAGAAAACAACCTCATATACACATATACTCAATCCGCAGGGCAAAGGGGAGAGCAAGGCAAACAAAAAAAAGTAAAGTCAGCTTACGGCGCTGCTGACTTTACTTCAATGCAATGTACAACTCTTAAACCTTCAGGCAAAAAAACTTTACACATTAAAAGCAAAATAGATCCGGTTCCCGCCCCGTTCAACGAGCAGAAAAAGCAGATTGCCGGCTTTGATATTTCTGACGATCGCAGTGTACTGGGCAAAAGTGGTTACACTCTGGCGGTTGACCGAGAGTATGAGATCTCCACTGCGCAACCCTGCTGTGTAAGCACTTGAAGAGGGATCAATGGCCGTGATGATCACCTTGCCTGCCCCCTGCCTCAGATTCAGCCGCGCCGCCAATGCAGCGGTCAGCTCTTCGGCATTGAAACCAAGTGCGGCAGTTACCTTCTGCTGCTCTGCGGGAGTTGAGGAAGCAACCTCTTTTACCGGTTGCGCTTCAAGGCGAAGCGAAACAACTCTGATAGTTCCATCTCTCTCTACCCTCAGTTTCACCACACTACCGGGAGTCTCTTTTGCGATGGCATTACGAAGTTCAACACTGCTTTTAACCTTCAGATTGTTGAAATCAAGAATGACATCTCCGGTTCTTATACCGCTTTTTGCTGCAGGGCTTCCATCAACCACCGTTCCGACAAGAACACCTTCACCCATCTTCAGGTTCATGGCCTTTGCAAGATTTTCATCAATATCCTGAATGGTTATGCCAAGATAACCCCTTATGACCTTTCCCGAGTTAATAAGCGAAATCAGAACTGCCTTGGCCATATTGGAAGGAACAGCAAATCCGATGCCCTCAAACCCTCCTGTGCGGCTCGCAATGGCCGTATTGATTCCGACAAGATCACCATTGATATTGACCAATGCACCACCGGAATTACCCGGATTGATCGCCGCATCGGTCTGTATGAAATCCTCGTAATCTGCAAGGCCGACATTAGCCCGGCCTTTAGCGCTCACAATACCCTGGGTTACGGTTCTGGCAAGATTTTCGCCAAGAGGACTCCCTATTGCAATAACCCACTCCCCAACCCTGAGCTTGTCACTGTCACCAATCAGGATAGGCTTCAACCCTTTCGCATTGACCTTGATCACTGCCAGGTCGGTTTTAGGATCTTTACCGATAACTTTCGCTTCGATTTTCCGGTTGTCAAAGGTTCGAATGTAGACAACATCAGCACCATCGATAACATGATTATTGGTCAGAATATAGCCGTCATCGGTAACAATAACCCCTGAACCGAGACCACGCTGAACCTCTTTACGACCATTCTGCATCCCGCGCTTCGGCATACCGAAAAAGTCATCAAAAGGGGCACCGAAAAAACTGAAGGGGGAAAGCAACTGCTGATTTACCGTCTTTTCAGTAAATATAGTCACTACAGAAGGGGTTGCCGACTCTGCAATCTGAACAAATGCTTCGTTGAAGCTCTGCAGCGACTGGATCGGATAGCTCTCGATACTATTTTTAGCGGTAGCAAATCTTGGGCTGTTGGAGAAGCTGTTGCCGTTGAGTGAAAAGTTGAACTCAACATTTGAAAAAACAAGTGCGCCAACAACAGTACCTGCAAAAATTAGCAGCAGGTATTTCAGGAATGATTGTTTCTTGCTCATCGGTTCTCTTTGAAAGGTATTGATCGTTACAAAAATGCCTCAATATTTTCAACGGCAGTAAGCCCTGCCTTCATTTTATTCATTGTCTCTTCATATTCCGATTCAGGTTTTGAGTCGGCAACAATACCGCCAGCCGCCTGAAAATAGATGATATCATCAGCAACCACCATAGTGCGAATGGCTATTGCCGTCGTAAGATTGCCCTTGAAATCAAGAAATCCAACCGCACCGCCGTAAAGTCCGCGCTTCTCTTTTTCAAGTTCGTAGATGATCTCCATCGCACGAACCTTCGGTGCACCGGTAAGTGTGCCTGCCGGAAAACATGACCAGAATGCATCCATGGTACCAAGATCATCCCGAAGCTCACCCCTGACGTTACTGACAATATGCATCACATGCGAATATTTTTCAACAACCATCATCTCATTGGTCTCGACAGTCCCGATTTTTGCGATACGACCGATATCGTTCCGGCTAAGATCAATAAGCATGAGATGCTCAGCCCTCTCTTTTTCATCGGCAAGCAGCTCAAGCGCTATCTGTTCATCCTCCTCAAAACTGCTTCCCCTATGCCGGGTACCGGCAATAGGACGGGTATCAACCATGCGACGGCCATTGCTGTCACGCTCAACCTTGACGAGAAGCTCAGGTGATGAACCGACAATCTCGAACTCCTTCATATTAAAGTAGTAGAGATAGGGCGAGGGGTTGATTGTTCTCAGCATCCTGTAGACATCGAACGGACGGGTATTGAGATGGCGACGAAGTCTCTGGGAGACCTGTACCTGGAAAATATCGCCCGCTAAAATGTGCTCTTTGGCAATGTCAACTTTTCCAAGATACTCTTCCCGCCCGGTGTTCGAAACAATCGGTTCCGGATGTTCAGGCCTGAACACTATCTCATCGCGCTGAAGCGGACGGAACATCTGTTCGGCAATAAGCTCAATTTTCTTGAGAGCTGAGGGTTTATCACTCTCATGCAGGTAGTTGGAAACGATAAAGACCTTTCGAAGAATATTATCGAAAACAACAAGGGTATCACAGAAAAGCAAAAAGATATCGGGCAATCCTGCTGGATCAGCCTGTTCCGGCTTTGGAATTCTTTCGATAAGATGCATGGCATCATAGCCGAAATAACCAAAAACACCCGAGGTGATCATCTGGGGAGAACCGTTCTTTTTCCGGGGTATCTCTTCGGTATCAAATGCTGCAAGAGTGACGTCAATCTTCCGGCGAAGATCTGGCTCCTCGGCGGCGATCCTGCTGAGGTCACTGAATTTTTCATCAAGAATCTCAATACCGGACTCACCATCAACAGAACCTCTCAGAATAGCTACGGGGTCAATAGCGATATAGGAGAAACGGGCAAGAAGCTCCTCACCCTCTACCGATTCAAGCAGGCAGGAAAATGGTCGCTGAAGTTTGAGATAGACTGAAACCGGTGTCTCTGTGTCGGCATGAACCTCCTTGAAGAGCGGCTTGAGAAGATAGGGCGCATGCCGTTGATCTGCTTGCATAACTACGGGTTGCTGAATTGGTTATTTGTTACAACGCAATAAAGAAAAATATTTTGTATCGTAAAAAGTAAAAGCAACATACCAGTAAAAACCGCTCGTAAGTCAGAGTCGTCATGAACCCCCGATTTCCCCACAAAACTTTCGCAATAAACTGGCTTAAAGCACTCATGCTCTCCCCCGGCATACTTTTTCCGATGGGGTATCTGTTGCTTTATCTCTCCACCAATATCTTTCTTAACGATAAGTATAAAAAAGATCTGACCCGGTCGTTCAACCATGAAACAGGGAATTCACGGCAAATCAGCATAAAATCGCTGAAAGCCGGTTTCATTTTCGATTCGGTTACACTCAATCAGATTGAACTCACCTCTACCGCACCCTCTCATGCAACAACGAGTCGTACCGGTGAGAAAACCACAATCAACTGCATGAAGATCCCCTCCCCAAACCTCCAAAAACTTCTCTACAGCCGGAGTGCGATCCAGGCATCAACAAAAAATATCTGCAAATTAATTCTTGCCGAGGAACATCGCAATCAGTGAACCATCAGCCCTGAACGCTGCCAGCGGATCGAAGCAAGCTTGCCTATTGGATCGGTAAAAATCGAGAGATCCGGATTCCATGACCAGTAGACAATGAGTGCTTCACCAACAACATCCTTTTCCGGCAAAAATCCCCAGAAACGGCTGTCAAGACTGTTGTCACGATTATCCCCCAGCGCAAAATAGTAGTTGGACTGGACGGTATATGCCGAAGCCGGTGCCCCGTCAATAAAAACCAGCCTGCCCTGAAGGCTTACATCATGCCCTTCATCGGCAACAAGCGAAGCGTATAGTGGATATGTCTGAGCATTCAACTCAATGACATCTCCTTTTCGTGGAACGCGTATCGGACCGTAGTTATCCTTGTTGAAGCTTGAAAACTGGGGGAAAATCATCTCATCGCCAATACCGGGAGGTATAAGAGTGGAGATAAACTGTCCGTGGGGAGGCAGTGCGACCACCTTTTTATTGATGGAAAGCTGCCGATTATGAATCTCAAGGGTATCTCCGCCGAGAGCGACACAGCGCTTGATATAGTTCATCGACCGGTCTTTGGGAAACTTGAACACAATGATATCGCCGCGCTTGACCTCGTCAACCCCCGGAAGGCGGATGTCAGTAAAAGGGAGTTTCGGCCCGTAAACATATTTATTGACAAACAGAAAATCACCGGCAAGCAATGTATTCTCCATTGATCCGGTTGGGATACGATAAGATTCAACAACGAAAACACGAAGCACAGTCGCAAATATCGCCGCAATAATAAGTGCTTCAAACCACTCCTGTGAATGTTTTTTTTCGGGTTTACCCTTTTGAGTACTCAATGCCATATCGTGTTTTGGTTGTCATAATCCCCTCTTTCGAAAAGACTCATTTTGATTATCTGACGTTCTCACCTGCCAAATCCAGCGCTTTCTCTTCTTAAATTATCTATCTCACCAATGCGCCCCTAAAAATCGTAGTGAGCGGAACCTACCCTCTATTCGTCGATGTTCAACAGTGCGAGGAAAGCCTCCTGCGGAACCTCTACCCTTCCAACCTGTTTCATGCGCTTCTTGCCCTCTTTCTGCTTTTCGAGCAGCTTGCGTTTACGGCTGATATCACCACCATAACATTTGGCCAGCACGTTTTTGCGCATTGCTGATATGGTTTCACGCGATATCACCTTGCTGCCGATTGCCGCCTGAATGGCAACTTCGTACATCTGCTTGGGAATAATCGCTTTCAGCTTTATACAGAGCTTTTTACCCCAGTCGTAAGCTTTTGAACGGTGAACAACAATCGAGAGCGCATCAACCGTATCACCGTTAAGCAGCACATCAAGCTTGACCAGTTCGGACTCACGGTACCCGATGTACTCGTAATCCATCGAAGCATAGCCTTTGGAAATCGATTTGAGGCGGTCATGAAAATCAAAAACAATCTCGGCAAGCGGAAACTCGAAGTGCATGATCACCCTCAGGGTGTCAAGGTAATCGGTATTCTTGTACTCTCCGCGCCTCTCCATACCGAGCTTCATGATGTTACCGATATAGTCGGCAAGCGTAATGATCTGCATGCTGACATAGGGCTCTTCCACCAGGCTTATCCGTCCGGGTTCGGGCATCTTGGATGGATTGTCCACAATAACCATCTCGGAGTTGCTCAGCATAACACGGTACTCAACGTTTGGAACCGTAGTAATGATGTTGACGCCGTACTCCCGCTCAAGCCGCTCCTGGATAATCTCCATGTGGAGCAGGCCGAGAAAGCCGCAGCGGAAGCCGAAGCCGAGTGCAACCGAAGTTTCCGGAGTATAAACCAGCGAGGCGTCGTTCAGGGCAAGCTTTTCAAGTGACTCGCGCAAATCCTCAAACTCATTGGAGTTAATCGGATAGAGGCCGCTGAATACCATCGGTTTGACCTCCTTGTAGCCCGCAAGACGCTCTTTTGCCGGATTGTCGGCAAGCGTGACGGTATCGCCGACCTTGGCATCCTTTACATCTTTGATGGAGCAGATGAGATAGCCGACATCCCCGGACTCAAGAATATTTTTCGGCTGCCGCTTCATACTCATGGTGCCGATTTCGTCCGCAAGAAAGAGCTTGTCGTTGGCGAAAAACTTGACCCTGTCACCCTTTTTTAGGGAGCCCTCAACAATACGCAGATAGATCACCGCGCCCCGGTATGCATCAAAAACCGAGTCAAAAATCAGCGCCCTGAGCGGCATATGATTGTTGTCGGCAGGTGCAGGAATCCGTTTGACAATAGCTTCAATGAGTACGTCAACTCCGATACCGGCTTTGGCCGATACGGGAATAATATCCTCACGCTCGACCCCGATCAGATCAATAACCTGACGGGCAACACCTTCAACATCCGAAGAGGGCAGATCGATTTTATTGATGACCGGAATAATGTCGAGCCCGGCATCAATGGCAAGATAGAGGTTGGCAATAGTCTGTGCTTCAACGCCCTGTGTAGCATCAACAACGAGCAGCGCGCCTTCGCAGGCAGCAAGAGAGCGTGACACCTCATAACTGAAATCGACATGACCCGGAGTGTCAATCAGATTCAGAGTGTACTCGATACCATCCTTGGCCTTGTACTTCATCTGGATGGCATGACTTTTTATGGTAATACCACGCTCCCGCTCCAGATCCATGTCATCAAGAACCTGTGCAGAAGACATCTGGGTACGGTCGAGGGTATTGGTTATCTCCAGCAGGCGGTCAGCCAGTGTCGATTTTCCGTGATCAATATGAGCGATAATGCAGAAGTTCCTGATACGGTTAACTTCTGTACTGGGCAGAGCCATAGAACGAGCGTTTTATTCTGGTAAAAATTTCAAGGTGAGGAATATAAGCAAATAATACGATTGTGCCGACCCGGAGTCAAGAGAGAAGCTCTGAAGCTGTTTTGAATCGTATTCAAGCTCCATAGGTGCGAAAAGTTGGTAGCAACGCAGGGGTCTGGGATCCTCACCTCACCCTCTTTTCCTCTTTTATTTTTGCTCATAAGATTTCACCTCTCAGAATTTTCTTGGTTCATAGATCGTATCAGGATACCGAAAACAGCTTTTGATATCCCAGACAAATGGATAGGCATCTCATTCCTCCGCCCTCGAACGGGAAATAGTGTTTGTCTCCTATTCTTCTCTTTATTTTTCGTAAGAGAATCGGCACGCCCTTTAAATTCCAGGTTTCCGCACTAATTGGCGAAAATCGAAATTACCTTTACCCGTCAGGTCTTAAAGTCAGCGACAAGGAGTTTGAGAAAACCCGGATCACACGACATAAATTCCATGATGAGTGGAACTATAGAACTGAACCTCGTGATGTCTGAATATGTTCTCCTTATATTTTAACGGCTCATGATAAGTCAGATTTTTAAAAATCCGATTGAAATAGCACTGGGGGAACCACCTTATCGTCAGCATGGATTTTCAGCAATCAGTGAACTTGATTCGGCTTCAAGCGCAATTTTTATTGCTGAGAGCTTCGGCACATTGTAAGTCCGCGTAAAAGATTCGCCATGCCATGGTGTCCAATATATGGTAGCCACCATGCACTGATCACAGCGATTCACCAGGGTCAGCGTCTTTGTAATGTTATCTACACCACCATAATAGACACATTTGAGGCGTAGCAGCTGCTGTAATTCTTCATCCTTAACAGCAGATACCACTTCACCTGCAGGTTGTTGATCTTCATGTTCTTTCATTGCTTTTATCCTCCCTGTTCTGAGTTGTTGATAATCAGCGTCAGTTAGCGGTTCAAACTAAATACCTTTTCTGAAACATCCTGACTGCGAAGCTCACCAGCGCAAGCCATTAGCGCGAAGTGCCGTGTACAGCACATTGTCAGGTATGGTTTCTACCTGCACCATATCTTCAATGATAGTTTCTGGGGCAATATCCTGTTCGTGCGGCCAGGTAACAGCGCAAAAAAGAATACCAACCTGATTGAATATAATGCACATCTCTGAGTTCCCGGAAGACACCGCGATCAAGGTAATGCTTCATATCAAAAACACCCTGACGACCATCTTCAATTTCAACATAAATGCGATAATCAGATAACGGTTTGACAACTTTTATATTCCAAAACATACCAGACCTCACAGTGGTGTAATTTTATATGGTTCTTCGCCATTAACCGCTAACGTCCAATCAGCCATTAATTCATCCCGATGTAACTCAATCCATGTTTATTCCAGTCGCAATTGCTTGCGAGGCAGATTACCAGCCAGAATCTCTCCATCATCGATACCCAATGACGCTTCAAATTCAGCGTATCTCGCATGGAAGTTGTGGATGCTCACTCACTCCAATTGAAATTCGGCTTTCTGTGGGTTGATACACAATCTCTCAGGTAGAGATTTATCAATGACTGGTAAGGGAGGCCCATTTCATCAGAAAGTGATTTGAAGTAATCAACAACATCTTCACCAAGCCGGATTGTTACCGGCTTTTTCAATTTTGCAACGTACGGATTTTTTTTACGCTGCATTTTTGAGAGATCGTATTCTTCTTTCATCAGTTACCCCTGTAGAATTTGGTTTCGCAGAAGGAAGCGATCCTGGCTTTGTTTTTCATCCCATTGAAATTCGATAGCCATAACTGTAACCATAAATTATGTACAAAGGAAGCCCCATAACCTGGGCGGCAAACCTGTGCTGAGCCAGGCTTGCATCTGCTCCATCCGGGACTGTGTTTTATCCTGATTTGCAGGGAACTCTCCAACTTCACTTCCGACCTTATTTTGAACGGTTACGAAGGAATAGCCCAAACTGAAGTTGTTTTTGGCGTCTTGGTGTTCGCATTTACGGTCACAATGCATGCATTTCCATGGGTTCCATCGGTACCGAAAGACATCACCACATTCGGATTGTCGACCGGATAAGCCAAGATGTACATCAAGGGAACGTAGATGATGCTGTTCATGTTCGTTCCGTTGTAGGTCACACTGTTATCATTGTTAACCGTCAGCTTATCGCCGTTACTGTTAGTCATAGGTACCCCCTCGAATACAGATAATGGTACCGGATTAAACAGAGTAAAGCCGCTAATTGTCTGGCCATTAATCGTCCCGCTCATTGAAACCAAAGAGCCGATCTGCGGATTATACTCTCGAGTCAGTCTCAGAATAATTCCCTGTTGTGGCATGTTCAGAGTTTCACCGTCAAAACTCATGGTGAAAGGGTTGAAATAGTATCCCTGAGAATTGACCCCATCCAGTGACACACTGATCATAACAAAATTAAGGTCCCAGTTGGTATTCGGAAGTAGAGTGGCATATTGCGCCTGGATGGACACAAAAGCTAGGGAAGAAGCTGCATTCTGAATCGGGTAATATCCGCTGAAGTCGGCTAATTGACAACTGCTGAGGTCATACAGTTCAGGTGCAGGCTTCTGCGCATTAGGAATAGTTACCAGTGACCTTGCCACAAGAGAATTTCCCGACCCTGTCGTCATGTTGTTGCAAGCAAAACCCTGCTCGGCGGCCGTACCCATGATGAAGCGCACAGTATCACTGCCCTGCATGAAAGTGAAGTAGTACATGTTCATGTTGTACATATAGGTAGTCACGGGATGCAACTGTCCGCTGTTGCTTCCGTTGTCGTAGTACAACTGGTTGTCCGAACCGATGCTCATAACCTTGATTGTACCTGTGTTTCCAGGGGCTGAACCATAATAGTCCCCAGCAAAAAGTGAGGCCGGGATTGGATTGTTGTATGTTGTTCCAGAAACATTTACAGCAGATTGACCTGGAAGTGCTATGCTACCTGAGCATGTTGCAACTGGGCCATAGCTTTCTACCGTGCGAGTAAAACCCAGGATGATTGAAAGTCCCGAGGTTTCCCAGTCTTGAGTTAGAGTTGTGCCATCAAATGTGCCTGTAAACGCATAACGAGTAGCACTTTTCCCGTCCAGCGAAATAATCAACGTAAGATTGAAGACAGGTTCAGGTGATTTTGGATTGACCACCATATTGGTATCCACAGCGAAAAATGCTCCCGTGGCGTTGCCAAGCGTGTAGTAGCCATTGTAGGGCATCAGTTTGGGAGTATCAGGATTGGCTGGTATCAATAAGGAGTGTTGTTGGTCGATTTTATCAATTAGCTGATGATGGTAGGCTTCAGTTTCTTTCATGGAAACAGAACGCTGTACAGACGACAGGATGTTGTTTTCTATTAGCAGTTTGTTCATGATGAGCCTCTTTTGTCTTTAGAAGGATAGGAATTTCAATCGGTGTCACATATCAACAGTAAAAATGCCACTAACTTCAAGCATGAAATGCAGTTGTTGCATATAGTCGATATTATTACTTTTGCATCACGGGGTGCATATGATGATAAAATACACAGGAATCCGGAGTATTCCACGGTTGGTGACGTATTTTTCAATTATTGGGGATTGAGTCAGGATGGATGTACAGGAGGCACTAAGTATTATGTGATTCGCGGGTGAGGGTCATCCGGGTTTACCTGACGGGGCAAACTCCATTACTCTCCACCGCTTCAATGCGATACCAGCTCTCCAGCAAAGAAATAAATTGTAAAAGTGGGCACTCATGCTGTATCTTTCTGGATACAGCATGAGCGAAATAATCACCATAAAAGCCACTGGCGTTTTTGAGCGCTGGCTCAAGTCGTTAAAGAACATGACGGCTCGCTCAAAAATTTTAGCTCGAATTAAAAGTGCCGGAAAAGGAAATTTCGGGGATTGCAAACCGGTCGGAGAGGACGTTTCGGAAATGCGCATTCATGGCCGATCAGGATACAGAATTTATTACATTCAGCACGGTTTGACGGTTTATATCTTGCTCGTCGGGGGAAATAAGGCGACACAAAAGCATGATATTATTCGAGCTAAAGAACTTGCCCGTGAAATTAAGGAAGGAAACTATGAACACTCTGACAATCCGGGATTTTGACCCTGCGAACTATCTCGACAATGATGAAATGATTATCGAATACCTCAAGGCAACAGCAGAAGACCCGAATCCAGAAATCTTCCTTGGGGCATTGGGCGATGTTGCAAGGGCAAAGGGGATGGCTGAGATAGCAAAAAAAACAGGCCTTGGCCGTGAGAGCTTGTACAAGGCATTACGTCCGGGAGCACATCCTCGCTATGAGACCGTGAAGGCTGTACTCATGGCTCTTGGTTTAGAAATGACTTTCAAGGCGGTTTCGTGATGCAAAAACAATTTGGCATTCTGAATATTCGGCGCAATACCGGCCGTGTAGCAAGGTCTGAAAAAACCTGGAGGGGCAGCCAAACGACTACTGGATGTGATCGACCGGAAAGGAATTGCGGTACTCGGCTGATCGAAATGCCTAAACAGAGATTCCTCTCTACGTTCGGAATGACAAGGATTCAGATTCGGGGACGTCAGATTCGGGGACGTAAGTGAGAGAGGTAAGTTGATCAGAAGAAAAAACAGGATTCCTCTCTTCGTTCGGAATGACAAGTGAGAAGGTTAGGAATGACACATAAAGGGGTTCGGGATGGCAAGTAAAGGAATTCGGAATGGTAAAAATGAGGGTGGTTCTACACTGCCAGTACGATTTTTCGGGTTCTGTAGGGGGCGTGGTGACACCGCCCTTAGACAAAACAGATCGTATCCCTGTCGTGGCGAAAACCGCGGAGGAACTCGGCGGCTTCCATTGGTTTGCGGCCTTCGAGTTGCAGGGAGAGCAGTTCAATCCAGCCGTCGGAGCCTTTGGCATAGAGGTGGCCATCTTTGACCTGAATGGTGCCGGGAGATTCGAATGAAGATGCATTTTCGGATGCAGCCACAGTTGCCTTGAAGATCTTCATGGTTTTACCCTCGAAAGTGGTCCATGCCGAGGGTCTCAGGGCAAGACCCCGGATAAAATCATGGATCTCATCTGCCGTTTGCGACCACTTAATCCGGGTGTTCTCTCTGGTGAGTTTGGGCGCACGTGACGCGAGCGAGTCATCCTGACCTGAAACAGGAACGTTGCCGGATGCAATCAACCGGAGGGTATCAACAACTACTCCAGCACCAATCAGCGAGAGGCGACGGGCAAGATCGGTGGCATTTTCTTCAGGAGCAATGGGGGTTTTGGCGGTAAGAATGATGTTTCCTGTATCAACACTCTTCTGGAGAAAGAATGTTGTCACACCGGTCTCCTTCTCTCCCCGGATTATAGCCCAGTTAATCGGTGCAGCTCCCCGATAGGCGGGAAGGATTGATGCATGAAGGTTAAACGCGCCAAGTCGAGCCTGTTCATAAACCGCTGGAGGCAGAATGCGGAAAGCTGCAACAACAATCGCATCCGCTTCGCATGCGGCAACACGCTCAGCAAACTCCGAACTTGAAACGTCATCGGTTTCGTAAACCTGCAGGCCAAGTGCAAGCGCAGCCTGTTTTACAGGGCAGGGCTCCGCTTCGGCATTTTTTTTTCTTCGCGGCTTGTCGGAACCGGTGACCACCAGTACCAGCTCAAATTCACTCTTCAACTCAGCTATAGCCTGCAAGGCGGGAACGGCAAATTCGGGCGTTCCCATAAAAACAATCTTCATATCAATTAAATATCAATTTGACTCAACCCTGAGCAGCAACATTAGTTGGAGAGACAACCGGATACTCCGCGTCGATAATACCCGAGGCAATATCCGTCAGCTCTTTCTGGATTTTTTTCCGGCTGCGCTTTTCCATCCGGTCAACAAAGAGTGTCCCGTCAAGATGATCAATTTCATGCTGCAACGCTCTGGCCAGCATGCCGGAAAACTCACGTGTCCGCTCCAGAAAATGCTCATCACGGTATTTAAGCGAGATGACGGCCGGACGCTCCACATCCCCGTTTACCCCCGGGATGCTCAAACACCCCTCTTCCATAACATTACAGCCGCTGACAGCAAGGATATGCGGATTGATGACCACCATCGGCTTTTCATTGGCATAGTTGTCGATACAGGAGAGATCAAGCACAAGCAGGCGAAGCGATTGGCCAACCTGGGGTGCAGCAAGACCAATGCCCTCAGCGTTGCGCATCGACTCGAACATTGAGGCAATAAGCTCCTCAATCGCGCTGTCAATGCCTTTCAAAGGCTTCGCTTTCTGTCGAAGAATATCATCACTATAGACGTTAATCGGTAAAATCATACGCTTTACTGCTTTTCTTTCAGGGACACAATCCACAATATTGCAAAAAAACCTTTTCTGCTTGATAAAAGTGCCGGACCGACAAGGGTAGAGAGTCAAAACACGGTGGACAAATTAAGGAATATCCATCAGATTTCATTCTCTCATGCCGTGCCATCATTCGGGGGTGATTCAGTTTTTTTTCTTTTAAAAGCCGCATCAACCCTGTCAAAAACTTTTTTGAGCCCCTGAAACCTTCCAAGGGTTTTTCTGACCGACTGAACCGAGCTATCATCACCGATATCCTCACCGCTGCCACTCTGTACAGGGTAAATAAGGATAAAGCTGTTTTTCCGAAAATACCGATTAAGATAGAGCGGAATTCTGGCCATTTTGCTGTGATAGGAGAGATGGTTTTTCCGGCTCATCACAACGATGAGGTTATCATCATTTTTTATCTCTCTTGAAAGCACAAGAAAATCATTCCAGTCAATGAAAACCTTGTACTCGGCATCGGAAAGGGTTTCCGGATAACTCTCCTTCAGAAAAGCATGGGTTGGCTGTGATGCGTAAAGCAACAGCCTGCTTCCTGTGTTTTTCAGAATGATGCTCAGCTTCTGCAACCAGTGATCAAAACCGATTTCCTCCTCAGCTCTTGCAGGAATAACAACAATAGTCCGCCTGATTGTTGCCAGAGGCTGAACAGATTTGTAGATAAAGGTTGTAACGTTGCACCGTCCGAGTATGTTCTCCGATGCGCTACCAAGAATAGTGTCGGTAAGCGGGCTTTTGTGATGCAAACCCATAATCAGGTCGGTGATCTTCTGCTCCCTGATCACACCGGCAATGCCGTTGACCAGATCACTGTCATAGCGGATCAGCGGAATCAGCTCATGATCGGTTGAGGAGGCTGAAACAGCGGCTTTTTCCAGAATTTTACCGGCATTCCTGGCGGCAGCATTATCGCTCATGCTGTTATCGGCAACATGCAGGGCATAAAGGGCATTGCGGGTTTTATGCGATTTGATGGTAATGCCGAGATTGACCAGTTCATCGACCGTAGTAAGATCGTTCATCGGAATAAGTATCCGTTCTTCAGCAGTCAGAACTCCTGTTTCAGTAACATCTTCGTCTGCTTCAGCAAGTGCAATATTCTGAGCCCCTTTCTGGCCGATAACGGTAGCAAGTGTACAGGTGACCAGAATAAAGAGAATCGTACCGTTCAATACACTTTCATCAAGCAGTCTGACGGGATTGCCCTCAAGGGTATAGCCGGTAATAATGTTGTATCCAATCAAAACCGTTGCAAGAGCCACCGCTGCATGAGCGCTGATGAGACCAAAAATCAGCCTGCGCTGGTCAACTGAAAAGCCAAAAAGCTTCTGGGTTATCCATGCCGAAAGATACTTGGCCACGGTGGCGGCAACAGTAATAATTGCAGCAACTTTAATGGTCTCATAATCCTTGAAAAAAGCTCTGATGTCAATCAGCATGCCAACACCAATCAGAAAAAATGGAATAAAGATGGCGTTTCCGACAAACTTGATCCGGTTCATGAGCGGCGAAGTATTCGGAATCAGACGGTTAAGAACAAGTCCGCCAAGAAAGGCGCCGATAATTGCGTCAACACCTGCCATCTCGGCAAGAAAGCCTGCGAAGAAGACCATCGCCAGTACAAAAAGGTACTGCTGAACACTGTCTTCAAAACGCTTGAAAAACCATCGGGCAATGACCGGAAAAAGAAGCAGAACAACAAGACCAAACAGGGTAATTGAAACCAGAAGCTTGATCCAGAAGAGGGTTGTCAAAACTCCGGAGCTCATACCGGCAACCACTGCAAGAACAAGCAGGGCAAGGGTATCGGTTATAATTGTGCCACCAATTGAAATATTGACCGCTCTGTTTTTTGCTATACCAAGCTTGCTGATAATAGGGTAGACCAACAGAGTATGGGATGCAAAAATACTGCCGATAAGAATTGAGGAGAGAAGTGAAAAATCAAGAATATAGAACCCGACGACAATACCGAGAACGATGGATATTAAAAAGGTGTAGAGCCCGAAAATGATGCTGTTACCGCTGTTTTTACGAAAATCGGCAACATCAATCTCCAGCCCGGCAAGAAACATGATATAGAGCAGACCAACCGTTCCGAAAAGGATAATACTGCTGTCACGAAGCATCAGATTGAGTCCGTGCGGCCCAACAAGAGCACCGGCAAGAATAAGACTTACCAGGCTCGGAATTTTCAGGCGGTTAAGGAGTAGCGGCGCAAAAAGAATGATAAACAGTATCAGTGAAAACTGTAGTACCGGATTTTTCAAAGGCAGAGATATATCCAACAGGCTCAGCAGCATCATAATGCAATCCAGAAGTTATTCACTAACCTGCCGGTATTATCAGCCGGACTCCTCATGTCACCATGCAAAAAAAGAGGCCCGCATGGACAATGAGTGGTATAAAAGTGCCGAAAGGGTATGAACAGGAAAAGGCCACCATCATTGATGCGCGCCTGTTTTCTCTTTTCTGCGAAGGCCCTCTCCGGAAGCAAATATGCATATCTTTTCAGTTGAACACAAACCGCCACGTAACAACATACCGTAAAAGCAATGCGCTATACCGCTATTGTACTGTGCTGTAAGTAATTATATTAGGAACACGGCCATAGAAAGGGCTTTCTCAAACTCTATTCCTGCACTCCTATGCACTGGCTCTATCTGATCATCGCAATCCTCTTTGAAGTCTCCGGCACCACCTGCATGAAGTTCTCCTTTGGGTTCAGCAAACTTGTGCCGACACTTTTTATCTTTATTTTCTACGCATTGAGCTTTACCTTTCTTTCGCTGGCACTCAAAGTATTACCCGTCGCATTGACCTATGCTATCTGGTCAGGGGTCGGAACTGCGGCAATTACCGTTATCGGCATACTCTGGTTCGGAGAAGGGATCAATGCCATTAAACTTATCTCCCTCTTGCTGATTATTATCGGCGTTGCAGGGTTGCATTTTGGTCAGGAACAGGTTCACTAACAGATGAAGCATCAACAGCCTATCTACAGAAAAATTGTCGTAAAAGTCGGCACCAACGTCATTACCGGTAAAAACGGTCAGCTTGACCTTGAGATTCTCGGCAGCCTCACCAGGCAAATTGCCGAGCTACAAAAAAAAGGAATACAGGTAATTCTGGTCTCCTCCGGCGCTGTTGGTGCAGGCCGATCGGTGGTAAAACTCTCCGGAACACTTGCTCCTGTTGCTGCCCGACAAGTACTGTCATCAACAGGACAGATAAAGCTGATCAGCACCTACAACGATCTCTTTCTGCAGCACGGCCTGATCACTGCCCAGATACTGGTAACCAAGGGGGATTTTCGTGACCGGCAGCATTATCTGAATATGCAGACCTGTTTTACATCCCTGCTTCATCAAAATATTATCCCAGTCGTCAACGAAAACGATGCCGTTGCAGTGACAGAACTGATGTTTACCGATAACGATGAGCTCTCAGGGCTCATTGCATCAATGATGGATGTTGAGGGCTATATCATTCTCTCTCATGTTGACGGGCTGTTCGATCTTAAAACAGGCAATGGCAGCATCATCAGCGAAATCGATCCCTCGACAAAGCATTTCCACCAGTATATCAATCCGGGGAAATCGGAGTTCGGACGCGGCGGAATGCTGACCAAATGCCATATAGCACAGAAACTTTCGCGACTCGGAATAACCGTTCATATTGCCAACGGGCGGACTCCCGACATTCTCCTCTCGATTCTCAACGGAGAAAAAACCGGCACAAAATTTCTGGCACAAAAGCCGACCCACGGGCCAAAACGATGGATCGCCAACAGCGAAGGGCTTGAAAAAGGGGCCGTCAGTGTCAACAAGGGAGCTGAAGCTGCTCTTGTTGGTGATGAGCGGGCCAACAGCCTCCTCCCTGTCGGTATTGAATCGGTTGAGGGACCCTTCCTCAAGGGTGACATTATCAAGGTCTGCTCGATTGAGGGTGACGTGATAGGGTACGGAATGGCACAATACAGCTCCGAAAAAGCCCTCCAGCTCATGGGTCAGAAAGACCAGAAGCCTTTGGTACATTACGACTACCTTTACATTATACCCTGAAACCAGCCTATACATGCAGGAAACCATAATTCGACATCTTGAAGCCGTCCGGAAGGCAAGCAGGGAGATCGTCACCCTCAGCGATGAGTGCATCAATCAGGTACTCTCCGACCTTGCCCTCAGGATTCCGGCTCATCACGAGGAGCTGCTCAGTGCCAACATGAAAGACCTTGAACGGATGGATCCAGCCGATCCGATGTTTGACCGGCTTATGTTGAACGCTTCACGTCTTCAGGGCATTGCCGATGATATTGGCAATGTTTCTTCACTCCCCTCTCCTCTTGACCTGGTGCTTGAAGAGCGGGAACTGCCCAACGGTCTCGGACTAAAAAAAGTGACCGTGCCCATGGGAGTGATCGGCATCATCTATGAAGCTCGCCCGAACGTCACCTTCGATGTTTTTGCGCTCTGCCTGAAATCCGGCAATGCAACCGTGCTGAAAGGTGGAAGTGATGCACTGCATTCAAATATTGCCATTGTCAAGCTGATCCACTCCGTCCTCAAAGAGCACAACATCAATCCAGATCTGCTCTATCTGCTTCCTGCCGAGCGGGAAGCGGCAGCTGTCATGCTCAATGCGGTCGGCTATATCGACATGATCATTCCCCGTGGAAGCCAGAAACTGATCGATTTTGTCCGCAACAACGCCAAGGTTCCGGTTATCGAAACCGGTGCCGGAATTGTGCACACCTATTTCGATAAAAACGGCAATCTTGAGATCGGCAAAAAGATCATCTTCAATGCCAAAACCCGCCGCCCGAGTGTCTGCAACGCCCTCGATACGCTGATAATTCATATCAATCGTCTTGATGACCTTTCCTTACTGGTGGAGCCGCTCATAGAGAAACAGGTGGTGCTGTTTGCCGATGAACCGGCCTATAGTAAACTGCAAGGGCGCTATCCTGAAGCACTGCTGCAAAAGGCTGAGCCGGAACACTTCGGCACCGAGTTTCTTTCGCTCAGGATGTCGGTTAAAACCGTCTCATCCCTTGATGAAGCCCTTGAGCATATTGCCCGCTACAGCTCCCGCCACAGTGAAGCAATCATAACAGACGACCCTACAGCAAAAACCACATTTCTGAAAAGGGTTGATGCCGCTGTGGTCTACGCCAACACCTCAACCGCGTTTACCGACGGAGCACAGTTCGGCCTTGGCGCCGAAATCGGCATCAGCACCCAGAAACTGCATGCAAGAGGCCCGATGGCCCTCAGAGAGCTTACCACCTACAAATGGATCATCGAAGGAAACGGGCAAGTGAGGCAGGGGTGATAATAAATCACCTTTTTCGCACTTCTATTCTTGCGAAGAGATATCGCATTTAGTATCATACACCTTGTGAGCAAAGCAGATAAAATCTTCCAGCAGATGCAAAACAATCCCCTCGACTGGCGGATTGAAAGTCTGAAAACCGTTGCCAGCGCTTACAACATCGAATGGCGGCAACGAGGTACAAGCCACGTCGTTTTTGTTCGCGCTGATGGTCGGACGTTACCTGTCCCAGCTCATAAGCCAATTAAACCGATATACATAAAGAAATTTGTTGATTTTGTAATGGAGTGAGCTATGAAAGATTTAAGCAAATACCCATTTGAAATTCGTCCTCTTTCAAAAGAAGAGGGTGGTGGTTATATGATTTCATTTACTGACTTTTCTGAATGTATTTCAGATGGCGAAACAATAGCAGAAGCAATTGAAAATGGAATGGATGCCTTACAAGAAACAATTGCCGCCCTGGAAAGCTTGAACATGCCTCTTCCAGAACCAGATAGTGGTGGCACACACAGTGGCAAGTTTATTCAGCGGGTTCCTAAAAGCATTCATTCCCGATTGGTTATGAGAGCAAAACAAGAGGGTGTCAGCATGAACTCTCTCGTAACATCCATTTTGGCAGAGAGCTTAGGCAAACGCGAAACGGTGTAACGAAAAGTTGACAACGTATCAGGAAACGGCCAAACCAGACCTTAAACTCAATGCTTGAAGCCAGAAACATCACCAAGAGTTATACCCTTCCGGGTCAGCAGGCAATTCCTATCCTCAGGGGAATTGATCTCAACATCGGTGAAGGAGAGATGGTGACCATTGTGGGGGCATCAGGAAGCGGCAAAACCACGCTGCTCAATGTGCTCGGCACACTTGACACACCTGACAACGGAGAGATCCTCTTTGACAAAGAGCAGCTCTTCAGGGATAAAAAATACACCCTATCGCCAAAAGCCCTCGCAAAGTTCAGGAACCAGAAAATCGGATTTGTTTTCCAGTTCCACCACCTCCTGAGTGACTTCACTGCCATTGAAAATGTGGCGATGCCGGAGTTTATCGCTACGGGTAAACTCCCGCCGGCAAAACAGCGTGCCGCTGAGTTGCTTGCAAGCCTCGGACTCTCTGAACGGCTCGACCACCTCCCTTCGGAGCTTTCCGGAGGAGAGCAGCAGCGGGTTGCTATTGCCCGCGCCCTGATGAACCGGCCAAAGCTTGTGCTTGCCGACGAGCCAAGCGGCAACCTCGACAGCAAAAACAGCCGCATGCTCTACGAACTGATGGCCAAACTGAGCAAGGAACGCAAAACCTCCTTTATCATCGTCACCCACAATGAGGAGTATGCCGCACTCGCTGACCGCTGCCTCCACATGCAGGACGGATTGCTGCATAATTTTGGGAAGTGAGAATCATGGCGATCTTTCCCTGATAAATTACTTCTTATATTTCAGAAGATGCCCTATGCTAACGAGCAGACCGATAATTAAAATCGTTCTGTAGTTTTTAACTATTATAAAACCATGCCTCACGCTCTCGAACTAAAATATGGCCTGACAGCCCAAGAGTTGCTTGATGCCATTGACAAGCGATTTCGCCTGAAGGTAGCTCTGGAAGGTGCTGTGGCAGAAGTTCACTTTGAAAGAAAACTCCGTGTCGCAAGCAGAGAAGGTTGGTTGACCTGTTATGAAAGCCATGATGTGGATGGAATGCATGACTTCACTGTTATAACTCTGACAGGAATGACAATCCGGGTTGAAGTCAAGACCATACGCAATGGTCCAAAACCCCAGGTTGAACTACAGAAAACACGCACAGCTAAAGGCGATCCGAGTAGCCGTTACTACGACCGTAATCACTTCGATGTTGTCGCAGTTTGTGTTGGTCGCCTCACTTCTGATTGGAGTCAATTCCGATATGCATTGGTAAGAGACCTGCCAAACCATCGGCTACACCCCAATAAAATTCAGATCATGCATCCTATTCCAGAGAGAGAAGAAACCGTACCCCGATGGTACTCACGTTTTCAAGATATTATTGACGCTTATGCAACCTGAACCTATCTACAAGACTACGTTTGGGGCATTTTTCTGCGCTGACAGCCTTGAACTTATGCAACAAATGGCTGATGACTCCGTTGATCTCGTTGTTACCAGTCCACCATACGCTCTCCACTTTAAAAAAGAGTATGGTAACGCAAATCAACAAGATTACATTGCATGGCTTCTTCCTTTTGCCCGAGAAATCAAACGGATCATCAAACCTTCCGGTTCATTCGTTCTGAATCTTGGTGGTGCCTGGCAACCTGGTTTACCAATTCGTAGTTTGTACCATTATCGAGTCTTGCTCTCTCTTGTTGACGAAGTTGGATTTGATTTGGCTCAAGAATTTTTCTGGTTCAATCCGGCAAAAATGCCTGCACCCGCCGAATGGGTAAATGTTCGCCGTATTCGGGTAAAAGACAGCGTAGAATACATATTCTGGTTTGTAAAGGATCCGATGGCAAAGGCTGATAATCGAAAAGTCCTCCAACCATACAGTGAGGATATGAAGCGCCTGATCAAACGCGGAGTCAAACAGACTATCAGACCAAGCGGTCATGTAATCACCGACACTTTTGCAACTGATCGAGGTGGTTCAATTCCATCAAATCTTATCCAATGTGGGAATAACGAATCGAACAGCGCATATATAAGGAATAGTAAAATTGCTGGTAATAAAATCCATCCTGCTCGATTCCCTGCTGAGCTACCAAGATTCTTCATTGAATTTCTGACTAATCCCGGAGATTTGGTACTTGATCCATTTGCAGGTAGTAACACCACTGGATACGTGGCAGATGGTCTGAAGCGACAATGGATTGGGGTGGAGCTAAGACTGGACTATGCCCAGGAAAGCCGATTACGCTTTGAGGGTTTGCCGGAAGAGGTCATTTTGGCTCAGGACCAACAAACGCTACAATTTGACTGAATGAAAATAGTTTGATATCACCGATCATGAGTTGTGGGTGAATGGATAGATAATCACGAATTTGCTTTACTCCAGATCGATTACTAACATCAAACCAACCCTTCTTTTTGGAAAAGCAGAGCACTATGGAACAAATCCGAGTCAGAAAAAGACTTCAGATTACTATTCCCTGGCGTATTGCTGAATTGGCTCATATAAAGCCGGACGACATGCTTGAGGTTTCATTCAATAACGGAGTGGTCACTCTGATTCCGGTATCACGTAAAATACGGAATGATTCGCCAATGACTTATGCGGGAATCGCTCGTGGAATTTGGGGTAAAACAACTCAGGAAATTGAAGCAGAACATCAGAAAGCCCATGAATCCTGGCAACTTTAGCGAACTAACTCAATCACTAATAGTGCAATAAGCTATTGCTAAAGAGGAAAATCGAATGCAATTCTTGCAGGATGTAAATTTATCATTACCAACGACAGCGGCATCAAATCAAACAACCTCATTGAGGTAATCCATCTTTCCGCATTGCTGGCCAAATAAACTGATGATCTATGAACGAACGACCTTCGATCCATAAACTCGGGCCGGTTACCCTTGCGCCTTCGGTTCTCCCCCATCATGCCTGGACCTATCTCTTTGCGGCTTTTTTTTCTATCGGACTGGTCACCTTCGTCTCTATCGGGCAGGCCTACATCCTCAACGAGCACCTGAAAATTCCTGTTTCTGAACAGGGAACCATCAGCGGCAACCTGGTCTTCTGGACCGAAATCATCACTCTGCTTTTTTTTGTCCCCGCAGGGGTGCTGATGGATCGTATTGGCCGTAAACCGGTCTATAGCGCAGGATTCGTCATCGTTGCTCTCGCATACGCCCTCTACCCGTTCTCCCGCTCTATTGAAGAACTGACCCTCTACCGAATGATCTATGCTCTCGGCATAGTCGCCCTGACCAGTGCACTCTCGACAGTGATGATTGACTACCCTGCAGAGCGCTCAAGGGGAAAACTTATTGCCATTACCGGATTTCTCAACGGCCTTGGAATTGTTGCATTGAACTCGTTTTTCGGGGGACTGCCGCATAGGCTTGTGGCAAAAGGATTCAGTGGTATCGATGCCGGAATCTACACCCATTTTGCTATCGCCGGAGTGGCGATTATGGCAGCGGTTGTTGTCGGGTTCGGTCTAAAAGGCGGCACTGAAGTACGCAAGGAGGAGCGTCCTCCGCTCCGCAATCTTCTCTCAAGCGGCATCAGTTGTGCGAAAAACCCGAGAATCCTGCTCTCCTACGGTGCAGCATTTGTTGCACGGGGAGATCAGTCAATTATCGGAACCTTTCTGCCTCTCTGGGGTACAACAGCGGGTATCGCCATGGGCATGGAGCCTGCCGAAGCAGTGAAAAAAGGGATGATGATCTTTATTATCTCCCAGGGAGCAGCGCTGCTCTGGGCTCCGGTTATCGGGCCGCTGATTGACCACTGGAACCGGGTAACGGCACTGATTGTCTGTATGGGACTTGCAAGCATCGGCTATCTTTCGCTTGGGTTGATCGGCAATCCGCACGAACCCGGCTCAATCATCTTTTTTGTTCTTCTCGGCATCGGCCAGATCAGCTCCTTTCTCGGTGCGCAGTCGCTTATCGGTCAGGAGGCACCAAAAGCGGAACGGGGATCGGTAATCGGCATGTTCAATATCTGTGGTGCGGCAGGAATACTGGTTATCACAACCATCGGAGGAAGGCTCTTTGACTCCATGAGCCCGAAAGCGCCGTTCATTGTTGTCGGCGCCATCAATTCACTTGTTATGCTTGCTGCGATCTATGTCCGAATAAAACATCCGGGCAAAGGCTTTAACATAGGTCCAAATGCTGAGGTCTGAGTTCTTGGGGAAAAGAAACGGGAAGTTGTTGGATCGGTGTAGGGGCAATCCCTTGTGGTTGCCCAGATATTTCTCTTCGTCCTTGCCTTCCCTGATCTCCTTGTATTTCAACCGAGCAGCACTGAACAGATCTTCTCAAGCTCCTCCTCCTTGAGGTAAGGATGCATCGGTAGTGAGAAAACCTTGCTGCTCATATCCTCTGAAACCGGAAAGTCACCCGTTTTATAGTTGAGGAATTCGTAAGCTTTCTGGAGATGAAGCGGAATTTTATAGTAGATCATAGTTGGAATCCCCTCTTTCTGCAATGCCTGCATAAGCTCGTCACGCTCCGATGATGAAGCAGCAAGCACCGAATACTGGGCCCATGCCGAACGATACCCTTCAGGAATCCGGGGAACTGCCAACCTGCCCTGAAGCCTCATGCTGTAGGTATCGGCAACGCGCTGGCGGGCATCAAGCTCATCGTCAAATATGGCAAGTTTTTCAAGCAGCACTGCGGCCTGAAAAGAGTCAAGCCTGCCGTTAATACCGATCCGTTCATTGTTGTACTTGTCAACACCGCTACCATGTATCCTGACCGAGCGAAGCAGAAGATCAAGCTCATCGTCATCAGTGAAAATGGCGCCGCCATCACCATAACAGCCAAGCGGTTTGGCAGGGAAAAACGATGTCGCCCCGACAAGACCGAAACTACCGGCCTTACACCCGTTGAAACTGCCACCAAAACCCTGAGCTGCATCTTCAAGAATCCAAAGATTAAATGATGCTGCAACAGCCTCAAGGCGATCATAATCAGCAGGCAGTCCGAAGAGATCAATGGGAATAAGTGCTTTGGGCTTTAACCCTCTCGACAAAGCCTCCTCAACTGCACGTCCGACAAGTTCCGGGTTGATATTGAAGGTGTCAGAACAAACATCAACAAACACCGGAGTAGCTCCAACAAGGCTGATCACTTCAGCGGTTGCAAAAAAGGTAAATGGCGTGGTAAGCACGGCATCACCGGGGCCGATCCCTTTGGCAAGCAGAGGCATAAGCAGTGCGTCGGTACCTGATGAACAGGAGACACAATGCTTTGAGCCGACCCAGGAGGCCAGACGTGTTTCAAGCTCTGTCACCTCAGGCCCCATGATAAACTGGCAACTGTCAACAATGCGCTCAAGACGTTTGAGCAGTGGTGTGCGAATCCGCTCTTTCTGGGTAAGGAGATCGATAAATTGCATGGTCGCAAGAAGGTTAAGATCAATTAAAAATTATGAATCAAAATACAGCTTCATTTCATACTTTCAAGGTCTGCCGATATTTCCTTCACTACCGCAGAAAAGGGAGCTGAATATCAATTGTCGCTTTTGCGCTACATCCGATTTTTACGTATATACAGGAACATGGCGTTTTACATGCCTCACAGCAATTTGAAGACAATCTTCCCAAGATGAGCTCCTTCTACTTTATCGGTATCGGCGGTACGGCCATGGCATCTGTAGCCGTTGCGCTCTCGCATGCAGGTCATGCAGTAACCGGCTCGGATACGCAGCTCTATCCACCCATGAGCAGTTACCTCGAAGAGCATAATATCCCCTACTTCAACGGCTTCTCTGAAAAAAATCTGCATCATGCACTCCCGGATTTTGTTGTTGTCGGCAATGCAATAAGCCGTGGCAACCTGGAGCTTGAATATGCCCTTGACCAGCATCTCGAACTGATCTCCATGCCGGATCTGGTACGCCAGCATCTGATCAGGAAAAATACCTCGATTGTCGTTTCGGGTACACATGGCAAAACAACCACAACCTCACTTGTTGCTTGGCTGCTTGAGCATGGAGGGCTTAAACCGGGATTTCTTGTCGGCGGCATTCCGGAAAACTTCTCAATGGGATGCAGGCCGTCAGGCAGAATTGAAGCGGGATTTTTTGTAAGCGAAGGCGACGAGTACGATACCTCTTTCTTCGACAAGCGAAGCAAGTTCCTGCTCTACCGACCCGATATTGCCATAATCAACAATATTGAGTTTGATCATGCCGATATTTTCAACTCGCTTGAGGATATCAAACGCAGCTTCCGGCTCTTTGTCAATCTCATACCCCGAAACGGCACCCTGATCGTCAACAGCGACGACCCGATAGCCATGGAGATAGCTTCCAGAGCATTCTGCAAGGTTGAACGGTTCGGGCTGAACACGGAAGCGGAATGGAGCGCCAGGAACATATCGGTAGCAGATGAGAACTCAACCTTTGAGCTGTACTACAACGGTGCAATGCTTGGACCAATCAGTGTTCCTCTCTTCGGAAACTACAATATCATGAATGCCCTTGCCGCAACCGCAGCAGCAGCATCGGCAGGACTTCCGTTTGAAGCCATTGCAAATGCCATGCCCCTCTTCCTGAGGCCGAAACGGCGTATGGAGATTATCGGCACATATCCCGAAAACATAACCCTGATTGAAGATTTTGCCCATCATCCAACGGCAATAAGGGTAACGCTGGAAGCTATCGCAGAACGCTTCTCTGGCAGAAGGGTTATCACCTGTTTTGAGCCCCGCTCCAACACCACCACCCGCAATATTTTTCAGCAGGAGCTCTCGGAGTGTTTCGGACCGGCATCAATTGTTATTATGGGGAAAGTTCACCGTCCGGATCGCTACAAGCCTGAAGAGTGCCTCAATACCTCACTATTGCAGGAAGAGCTTCAAAAACAGGGTAAAACCGTTTTTCTTTCCGGTGAAGAGGCCGGAAGTTATCCGGAAAATATCGTCGGGTTTCTCAAGCAACACCTCAGAAATGATGATGTTGTTGTTGTGCTGAGCAACGGCAGTTTTGGCAACCTCAAAGCTCTTTTAACGGAAAGTTTTCAAAAAAGTTCCTGAATATTTCAATTTTCATATTATACTCAACAGACATTTATTAAATACAAAACAGGTTCCTCTCCACAGATTTTTTTGACATCTAACATTAACTCAATACTGGAAAAGACATTATGGCAAAAGTAAAAGTCGGCATTAACGGATTTGGCCGCATTGGGCGTCTGGTTTTCCGCCAGGCAATGAACAACCCGAAATATGAAATTGTTGCAATCAACGATCTCTGTGATCCAAAAACCCTTGCGCACCTTCTGAAGTACGATTCAACCCACAAGAGGTTTAACGGTGAAGTCAGCGTAGAGGGCTCCAATCTTGTCGTTAACGGCAAGGTTATCACCATCACTGCAGAGCGTAACCCTGAAGCGCTTCCATGGAAAGCACTCGGATGCGATCTTGTTGTAGAATCAACAGGCATCTTCACGTCGCGTGAAGGCGCATCAAAGCACCTTACCGCAGGCGCAAAGAAAGTTATCATCTCAGCTCCGGCAAAAGATAAAATTGATGCTACAATCGTTCTCGGCGTCAATGGAAACACTATCACAGGAAAGGAAGAGATTGTTTCAAACGCAAGCTGTACAACCAACTGCCTTGCTCCGATGATGAAGGTACTTGAAGATACTTTCGGTATCGAAAAAGGATTCATGACCACCGTTCATGCCTACACCAACGATCAGAACATTCTTGACCTTCCTCACTCCGACCTTCGCCGCGCCCGTTCGGCAGCGATGTCTATCATCCCGACCAGCACCGGTGCAGCAAAAGCCATCGGAGAGGTAATTCCTGAACTGATCGGCAAGCTTGACGGTTTTGCCATGAGAGTCCCGGTAGCCGACGGTTCCGTTACTGATGTTACCGCCATTCTGAAACGCGCAGCATCAAAAGAAGAGATCAACGCAGCTATGAAAGCCGCTGCAGATGGTCCGATGAAGGGATATCTTGAGTACTGCTCCGATCCGATCGTCTCCCAGGACATCGTCGGCAATCCACACTCATGCGTATTCGATTCGCTCCTGACCATGAGCGCTGGCAACTTCGTAAAAGTAGTCGGCTGGTATGACAACGAGCTTGGATACTCAACCAGAGTTACCGATCTGCTCGAAATCTACTCACAGTACGTGTAACCCTTCTCTCAAGAGAGGCATACAAAAAAAAGGCGCTCCAACAGGGCGCCTTTTTTTATGGCAACAACACGGAAAGCGAAGAGCGCTTTCTTGGAGTTGACCGGCTGATTATATTATTTTACTCATAGCTTCAGACGAGCAATTGACTGCAACAACTCTTTTTTCCCATGACCAATAAAGCATCCATGCCAATGAAAGCCCTCATCCTTTTTGACAGCCGGACTTCCGGAGGATCAACCGAACAGCTCATCGATGCAATCGGTCAGGAACTTGCCGCAACAGGCGCCATAGTGGAAAAAGCAAAGTGCAAAAGCCGGGGGGACTACAGCTTTGTTGCTGATTTTGACGTAGTGATCATGGGTGCTCCAATTTACTATCTGATGGTCTCTTCAGAGCTGCTCGGCGCACTCCTGCAGAGCAACCTGAAGCAGTTTCTTCAGGGCAAGAAAGTTGCTCTCTTTCTCACCTGCGGCAGCCCCGAGCTGATGGCAAACATACTCTATCTTCCCCAGCTCAAGCTCAATCTCGCAGGAACAACAACACTTGCCGAAAAGATTTTTGCTCCTGATCAGACCTCCAACCCTGATGTCATAAAAAACTATGTAATGGAGCTGGTTGATGCATACAAAAAGGCAGAGGCCAAATAAAGATCTGACAATATTGCACTTTTCCAGAGATAAAAAAGAAAAGTAACCCTATACAGAAAAACCCCGACTCGTCGGGGTTTTTCTGTTTCAAATTCAGGCCTGTTTTCACGAAAAAATATCGCGGGCTTTTTCAAAAAAGCTCTTGGCATGAGGGTCGTTATGTGCGTCAGGTGAAATCCCCTGAGATTTCTTCAGATCCTTCAGAAGCTCTTTATCCTGATGGGAAAGATCTTTCGGAACATAGACATTGACTTTCACATACTGGTCACCCCTTGATGATCCTTTCAGATGCCCGATGCCATAACCCGGAATGCGAAGCATGGTCTCTGGTTGCGTTGAGGGAGGAATGGTCAGCTTCACCGCGCCATCAAGCGTTGGAACGTCAACTTTCGTTCCAAGCACAAGATCAGGAAAGCTGACTGCAAGGGAATAGACAACATCGTCACCATTGCGTGAGAACAGCTCATGCGGAATCTCCTCAAGCACAACAATCAGGTCTCCTGCAGCACCACCTCTCGGCCCGGTATTACCCTGACCGCGAAGGGTCAGATAGTTACCTTCCTGAACACCCGCCGGAACTGTAACCTTGACGGTAACATCTCCCAGCTTGATCCCCTCTCCGTAACATGATGTACAGCGATCCTTTATGATACGGCCCTCACCTCCGCATGTTGGACATGCTGCAATGTTGACAAATTGACCGAACATTGTTTTTTGAGCCTGACGAACCTCTCCTGTGCCGTTGCAGGTCTTGCAATTTTCGGTTGCGCCTGATTTGGAGCCGCTGCCGTTACACTCTTTGCAGGCAACCTGCTTTTTGATCTTCAGTGTTTTTTCAACGCCTTTTGCAATCTCCTCAAGAGTCAGCTTCAACCGTATTTTCAGGTCAGTTCCCTGAATACCTGCAGAAGCCCGCCCTTTTCTGCCGCCACCGCCACCGCCGCCGAAAAACTCTTCAAAACCGAACGGGGCACCACCGCCGCTTCGTGCCCTGCCGCCACCAAACATATCGTTGACTGCACTGAAAATATCACTGAAGTCACTTGCTCCGCCATACTGGCCGCCACTGCCTGAAGCCGCTGAAGAGCCTACTCCTGCATGACCGAACTGATCATAACGGCGACGCTTGTCGTCGTTGCTCAATGCTTCATAGGCCTCATTGACCTCCTTGAAGTGCTCCTCGGCATCCTTGTTATCGGGATTTTTATCAGGATGAAACTGTACCGCAAGCTTTCTGTATGCCTTCTTTATTTCGTCCTTGGTTGCCGAACGGCCAACACCAAGAACCTCGTAGTAATCTTTCTTCATAATATTACCAGCAAATTTGCTTCTCTTTTGTTCATTGTTAAAAATCGGGAACTGCTATCTGGCCACAATGACCTTGGCATGCCGGATAACCTTTTCACCAATGAGATACCCGGTCTGATACTCTTCGATAATGGTGTCCGGTTCCGCTTCAGGATGATCAATCTGGGAGATCGCTTCATGAAAATTGACATCAAGCTTTTCTCCTATCGAATCGATTGCCTTGACACCTTTCTCTTCAAGCCACTTTTCAAGACTTTTTTTGACAAGTTCAACTCCGGCAATGTAGGGTGCAGCTTCACGTGCCGCTTCGGCATTCAACGGAGCATGTGCAAGAACGCGCTTGACATCATCAACAACCGGCAAAAGCTCCCTGATAATATTCTCCAGTGCACGCGAAGAGGCCATCATTGATTCGCGCTCCTTCTGCTTGCGGAAATTCTCAAAATCCGCAGCTCTGCGAAGCAACTCGTCACGAAACTTGTTTACCTGCTCCTGCTGACGACCCAGCTCAGCTTCAAGTTCTGCCACTCTGTCTACCGGCAGCTCATTTTCTGTTACTGACTGCTCCTGAAAGATCTCCTCCTCCGAAGATGCGGTTTCAGGATTCTCCTTATAACTCTCGTTTTCATCTATTGCACTCTTTGTCATAAATATATTTTCTGTTTAGTTAACATCTGAAAGTTTTGCTGACAGTGAGTCAGCCATATAGTTGATAACACGCACAGCGTGCTCGTAATCCATTCGTTTCGGGCCAAAAATCCCGATTTTACCGACCATATTGCCTACATAATAGGGCGTTGAAACAACAGTCAGCTCTTCAGCCTGCCGTTCACTGTTCTCCTTACCGATACTGATGGAGATATCCATGCCGGAGGGCCTGATAACATCAATCAACGGCCCGCTGTTTTCAACAAGCTTGGCCATGCTGAACTTGTCCTCAATCATCGTAATAAGATCCCGTACCTTTTCCGGCTCCTTGAACTCCGGCTGATCGACAATGTACTCTGTTCCGGAAATATAGAGCCTTTCAACAATGGGCGACTCATCAAAAAGAGCCCCTGCAGAACGCACAATAAGATTTGTCAGCGCACTGTCACAATCACAGTCATAAAGCCTTCTTGCAATGCTTTGACGGATTTCGACAAGGGTCAATCCCGAAAGCCTCTCATTGATGACATCAACAACATCATCAACACTCTGTCGTGAAACCGCAATATCGAGTTCCATAACAATAGTCTTGACAAAGAGTGACTGGATGGAGAGAATAACCATCATCCGTGTTGAGCTCAAAAGCACGATGTCGAGCTTTTCAAAGATCGCATTTGAAAGTGTCGGGGATAACACAACACTCAGCTTTCTTGAAATTGAGCCCAGCACTTTTGCCGCCGAGAGCAGCACATCAGCCGAAGTACCCTTGCGCTCGCTATTGAACTGTCCGATATTGGTATCAATCCGCTTCTTCTCCTGTTCATCAAGAGACTGAACCGTCATAATCAGGTCAACATAATAACGGTAACCCTGATCAGTAGGAATTCTTCCTGCCGAAGTGTGGGGCTGACTGATATACCCTTCATCTTCAAGCTCGGCCATGACATTGCGGATCGTCGCATCAGAGAGACCAAGGTTGTAGTTCCGGGCAATAGAGCGCGAACCTACCGGAGCTGCGGTTACAACATACGACTGAATAATAATGCCGAGTACCTGCCGCTCCCTCAGATTAAGATCACGAGATGCCATTAACGTATACCATAGTTATTGCCTCTAAAACCATCAGATGAATGTAAAAAAAACAACATTCACCCCAATCCCCGAATTTGCGGGGTCACACACATTGCGTAACAATATAGCGTAGTGAAAACGTTTTTACGAAAAAAACGCAAAGTTGAAAGAAACTCTCCGGAGCTTGTTCCTCGACACACCTCACCGGTTAGATATTCTTATCCGCCATAGCTTCCCGAGATAACCCGATCATGTCCGGAGTAATCCTTATGTACCTTTATTGAAGCAAAGCCGTTAGCTGTCATGATCTCTGAAACCAGAGGTGCAGCATCGGCATGCAGTTCAAAAAAGAGCTTTCCTCCTGCGGTCAACAGCTTGCCTGCCTGCCCTGCAACGGCCCGGTAACACTCAAAGCCATCCGGAGTGGTCAGCGCAAGTTTCGGTTCATACTCCCGAACCTCCCGCTGAAGAGTCGCCCACTCAACTTCCGGAATATAGGGAGGATTGGAAAGGATGAGATCAAACGGCCCGGTGGTGATCCTTTCTGAAAAACAGTCATCAAGCATATCCGCCATAACAAATGTAATACGCGACTCAACGCCATGGCGCGCGGCATTGCATCGGGCAACCGCAAGCGCATCCAAAGAACAATCAACTGCTGTGGCATGAAGCGACGGACAGAGTTTTGCCATAGTCACGGCTATGCAGCCACTGCCTGTACCGATATCAAGAATGTTCGCCTCACCCCGGCCTCCCCTGCCGGAAAAACCGAGTAATTCAAGCGCATACTCCACAAGCAGTTCGGTTTCCGGTCGGGGAATGAGAACCCGCTCATCAACACTGTAATCCAGCCCGTAAAAACACTGTTCTTCAAGTATATACTGCACCGGACGCCCCTCAAGTCGCTGGCGGCAAAGTTGCCTGAAGCGCTCAAGCTCATCCTCATAAACCGGCCTGCTGTAGTGCAGATAGAGTTCAAGACGACTCTTGCCGATAACGCGTCCAAGAAGCAGCTCCGCAGTTAGCCGGGCTTCATCAACCTGTTTTTCAATAAAAAAGTCGGCCGTTTTTTTGAGCAGTTCGACTACCTGCCACTCTTTGCGCTCTTCCATCCCGATCAATTCAATATCAGTTCGTGAACAAATCCAGCCACGTGAACATTACAAAATTTACATTAGCTTTAAGCAATGATAACCAAAGGCGCGAAAAAACCGACACCCTGACACACTTAACTCCACGATACGATGAAAAAACTCCTGCTTCTCCTCTTCATGCTCCTCTCTTTTACCGGAGCTACTGCTTCAGCCGCAGCGAAATTTACCGGCATCATGGATATGTCGCTAAAACTGCCGAGTGGGTCCGCACTGGTAACCTACACCTTCGGCAGCGGCACCCAGCGCATGGATATGCTCATGCGGATGAATAAAATACCTGAACCGCTGAAAACCTCCGTCATCACCAGAGCATCAAGCCCCGACCAGGCTTATATCATCAATCATGAAGCAAAAAACTACACAATAGTCAATCTCAAAACTGCTGCTGAAAACTCACTGCTGCTTGATTTTGACACCAACTATAAACTTGCAAGGCTTGGAAAGCAGGTTATAAAAGGGTACACCTGCGAACATATCAGCCTGACCAGCACAACCGAAAAGCTCGAACTCTGGGTAACACGCGACCTTGGTGATTTCTCGACATTCAGAATCCTTCAGTCCCAGAACCCCAGGCTCTCCAACACCTCACTCTCTCAAACCCTCAAGAGTTCGGGCATAGAGGGATTTCCCGTCAGGATAATCCAGAAGAACGATAACGGCCTCTATGTGCTGGAGCTCATCAAGATTCAGCCAAAAGCAGTTGCCGCTTCCGAATTTGCAGTCCCGAAAGGATACGTAAAGGTTGAAAACAACCAGAAACCCCTCGGCACGCAGCAGAAAGCGCATCTCAAAAACCTTATGGAAAAAATGAAAAAGTTTGAAAAGTAGGGTTTTGCGCTCTTGCTTGTCAGGAATGTAGCCGGGAACGCTGAGCCCCAGCTCGGCAAAAAAAGAATACTATGCGGAACCGAAGAGCAATGAAATGGCGTAACAAGTGCAATTTGTTATGACCGTCCCGTCGGTAATTGGACAGGGCTGACTACTCTGATTTTGGTTTAACCATTTGAATAACCAGTTTCAACCCGCATGCAGTTGCATACCTGCGCAAGGTGTTGAGCGAAGGCGAATGATCCTGCTTGCCAAGACTGGATTCAATGCGAGCAAGAACCGGCTGCGACACACCCATTCGTGATGCGACTTGTGCTTGCGTTAGTCCTGCCTGTAACCGGGCATCCAACAGCGCAGCCAGAGCAGCAAACTCATCTTCAAGCGCATCATATGCCACCCTGAATTCAGGATCATTGGCACATTTTTCGGCTGCTTCTTTACCCGGATTAAGCCGTACAGGTTTGTATGTGTTATCAACACTCATGAGCTGATCTCTTTTTGCCTTTTTCTGGCAAGGTTTAATTCTCTGACAGGGGTTTTCTGTGTCTTTTTGACAAACCCGTGTAAAATGACGACATGACGGCCTGTAAGCGAGCAAAAAAATGCTCTCCCTATTCCTTCAGGGCCTTTTGCTCTGATTTCAAACAATCCATTCCCGAAAGGTCGAGTATAGGGAAGACCAAGATTAGGTCCAGTCTGCTCAATTTGTTTGGTAATCCTGAAAAAACAAGCATGTATGCCTTTCGGCCACCCATCGATATCCTTCTTGACGGAACTATTGTAATAATCTATCACATAATTCATACCTAATTATACCCTGTATGCTATTAACATGCAAGTTAAATATATTGAGACACCCTAACCCTCATGTCTGATCATCAAGCTTTCAAATCCCGCAAGAGGCGATTGAATGCCTTTTGGTAGGTATCGTGCTGTTTCCATTGGGTAAAGTCGCCGATATGCCGCTGGCGCTTCACGTTTCCTGCCCATCCGGTTGTGCTCTCCATTATCTCTTCATCAATGCGTACCGGGAAGAGAACCGTTTTCTTTCGCTCTGTTTCAAGGCTGAGGGCATGCTCGACTTCATGCTCAACCCAATCGCTTTGCACGGAGTGTTCTGACAGGATCAAAAGAAGCTTGTCATGAACACGGATTGAATCGTCGATTGAGGGGCGAATTTTATCGCCGATCTTCAAATCATGCGGAGCAAACCAGCAGCGCACACCTTTTGCCTGCAAATCATTATGCAGCCGCTTTGCAAACTCTTCATCCAAGTGGCTATAACTGATAAAGCATGAATAGTATTCAATACCTTTGCCGATCAGAGAGGGGATATAGGCAATAAACTCATTCGACAAGCCGCAACCTCTAAGAAAGACTTCAGGAATGTTGCCTTTGGAGTTGTACAGGGTGTCGATACCAATAGAGGAAGGACCTTTATGTTGGACTGTGTCAAGACCTTTTACCAGTTGAAAATCAACATCATTAAAAGTCGAAAAAGCAACTATTGATCCACTGAAATCGCACTTATCTAACTTAGCTCCTTTGAAGCAAGTCCCATTCAAATCTGCATTTATCAAATCTGCCCCATTCAATTTTGTTCCTCGTAAGTAGGCTCCCCTCAACAAAGCATTTTTTAAATCCGATCCACTTAAATCGGCAGCAAACAGATTCGCACCACATAAATTAGCTGCTTGAAGATATGCACCACACAAAATCGCACCTTTCAAATCTGTATTTTGTAAAGCACTTCTGTGAAGATTTTCATTGCTGAAATTAGCCTCGCTTAAGTTCGGAATTATATACGGATGCTCTTTTCTCCATTCATTCCAAATCCCAACACCCTGCTTCAGTATTTCGAGATGCTCTTGATTCGCCATTTTGATTGATTAGGTCAGTTTATCGTGTTGACAATCCATTCCCTTTAAAAACAGCAAGAAAACGAGCAATGAAGAAACTGTTCATTGCTAAATATAACGTATTAGCCGGAATCTGGGGATGAAGCTCAGGGTATTGCTTTTTTTTTCGTCCACGAACAGGGCTCTGTTCAATGTTTATTGCGGAAACTCCTGGGCAGTGTGAAAAACAGTAAGAATCGTCACGGTGTTCTGGCGAACCGTGTAGACGACAAAATAGGGGCTGTCGGAAAAGAGCAGCTCACGTGTACCCACAAGACGTCCCGGTTTTCCGCTGTCAGGATAGGTGGAGAGCTGGGTTGCAGCTTTATTGATAATTGAAAGCGTTATCTCTTTTGCCGCAGCCGGATTCTCCTGGGCGATATAGGCCTCAATCTCTTCGAGACGTCTCTTTGCTTTTTCAGTCCACTGTACCTGCAACCTTACCCTCCCAGAGTTTGGTCATCTCTTCCTGCGGGATAACGTTACCCGCATCAAGGTCATCAAGCCCTGCCTGAATGCTTTTGATCTGCCATTCATTTATTGAGAGGTAATGGTTGATGGCCTCTTCGATAACAAAGGTTTTTGATCTTCTGGTTGCCTGAGCAAGTTGTTCAATCCGTTGTTTCGTGTTCGCTGCAATTTTGAAACTGACCTGCTCCCGAACGTCCTTTCTCTTTGCTGCTGGTACCATCCCTACTCCTGCAATTAGTTTGTATTTCGACGTATTTCACTAAAATACCGAAAACAAGAAAAGTAACAAAGGGTTCTTTCGGAATCGGAGCGTATGCCCTGCAAATAATTATACGAACCTGAAGTTCAGGTTTTTTTGCATCCAAGAGTCTGCTTTTTTGTATGTTTAGCAACAGGTTTTGCTGCTCGTCTGTGACTTTTTGCAAATGATCGGCGGCAAAACCATGACAAAATGTTTCTCTCCTGTTAACTCATTCAACTGTATAAAGAAGTGGCAGATAAAATCACAACAAGAACCGAGGACTACTCCCAGTGGTATATTGACCTTGTCCGCTCAGCAAAACTGGCTGACTACTCCGATGTACGGGGCTGTATGGTCATCAGACCGAACGGCTACGCGATATGGGAGAAGATGCAGGTCGCCCTTGACCGGATGTTCAAGGAGACCGGGCACGTCAACGCATACTTTCCGCTCTTTATTCCTGAAAGCTTTATCGCCAAGGAGGCCGAACACATTGAAGGATTTGCTCCCGAATGTGCGGTTGTTACCCATGGCGGGGGCGAGGAACTGGCCGAAAAGCTCTATGTACGACCAACTTCTGAAACCATCATCTGGTCATCCTATAAAAAGTGGATACAGTCCTACCGTGACCTGCCGATACTGATCAACCAGTGGGCAAACGTTGTACGCTGGGAGATGAGAACACGGCTCTTCCTCAGAACAACCGAGTTTCTCTGGCAGGAGGGCCATACCGCACACGCCACCCCTGAAGAGTCACAGGAGGAGGTAATGCGTATGATCAACGTTTACAAAACCTTTGCCGAAGAGTATATGGCCATGCCTGTCATTATGGGAAAGAAAACCAACAGCGAAAAGTTTGCCGGAGCGGTTGAAACCTACTGCATTGAAGCGATGATGCAGGATACCAAAGCTCTCCAGGCAGGCACCTCCCACAATCTCGGCCAGAACTTCGCCAAGGCCTTCGACTGCCAGTTCCAGACAAAGGAGAGCACGCTTGACTATGTATGGGCAACAAGCTGGGGAGTCTCGACACGGCTGATCGGCGCATTGATCATGGCCCATTCAGACGACCGTGGTCTGGTGCTGCCTCCAAAACTTGCTACCCGCCAGGTTGTAATCATCCCGATTCTCAGAGGCGACAAAGCTGCTGTGCTTGCAAAGGCCGAGGCTATTGCCGACTTGCTGAAACAGAGCGGCATACCAACCTTTGTTGACGGAAGTGAACAGAACTCCCCCGGCTGGAAGTTTGCTGAGTATGAGCTTCAGGGCATTCCGATCCGTATTGAGCTCGGCCCGAGAGATATCGAAAACAACATCTGCATTGCCGCACGCCGCGACACGCTTGAAAAAACAGAACTTTCGCTGGACGACACCCTGCCGCTGAAAATCAGTGAAATCCTTAACGGCATTCAGCAGAACCTTTATGACCGGGCGCTCATCTTCCGTGATGAAAACACCTTTGAAGTTGCAAGTTACGATGAGTTCAAGGTTGCCGTTGAAAAGGGATTTGTGATCGCGTACTGGGACGGCACAGCGGAGACAGAAGCAAAAATCAAGGAGGAGACGAAATCAACCATTCGTGTGCTCCCTGAAGAGGCCGACTATATTGAGCGCTACAATATGCGCACACCGGGAACCTGTATCTATTCAGGCAAACCCGCCGCACAGAAAGCGGTCTTCGCCAAAGCCTACTGAAGCATTCTTTCCTTTACGCACAAATAAAAATCCCCCGCTCTGGATGACAGAACCGGGGGATTTTTTATTCCATCGAACACGGAATAGATCGATAGCCGAGCCTGAAGCTTAAGCCTCCTTGAAAAACTCCTTCAATCCATCATCCGTCGGCTTCATGGTTTTGTCACCCTTGTTCCAGTTTGCAGGGCACACTTCGCCATGCTCTTCGGTAAACTGTAATGCATCAACCAGACGAAGCACCTCATCAACATTGCGCCCAAGCGGCAGATCGTTAACAACCTGATGGCGTACAACACCCTCCTTGTCGATCAGAAACAAGCCTCTGAGAGCAATACCTGCGCCTTCAAGAAGCACATCATAGTCAGCGGAAATGGTTTTGTTGATATCGGAAAGAAGCGTATAGGTTACACCCTGAATACCGCCCTTGCTTCTCGGGGTCTGCAGCCATGCGAAATGGGAGAACTTTGAGTCAACCGAAACACCAATCAACTCAACATTTCTCTTCTTGAACTCATCCAGTTTCTCCTGAAATGCGTGCAGCTCTGTCGGACAGACAAAGGTGAAATCAAGCGGATAGAAAAAAAGCACAACATACTTTCCGTGGTATAAGGATAGCTTGCATGAATCAATAAACTGCGAACCATTAACAACTGCTGCAACATCAAAATCCGGCGCCTTGCGGCCGACTAAAACACCCATGGTATTCTCCTTGTCTGATATAAAGTTATGTAAAAACAATTAAATTGGACTAATTTTATCCAAGATAAGATTTCCATACAATCCACGCAAGTAAAAAGAGCTTAACGCCCTTAAAAAGTTCACGCGGATGATCCATATCCATTGATACTCTCGATACGAGATTGCGTATGGCGGAATCTGCTTTTTTGGCGAGTTAAGTTATCCATGCAAAAATAATGAAATATCAAATATAAGAGCACTCAAGAGAACGTAACAGCAAAAGTCTGTACCTGCGGTGTTATCGCTTAAACTTCACCATTTTCATTCTTTATGTTTATCTTTATGCAAAAGTAGAACCGCTCCCCTAAACATGCACAGCTCATGCAATCCTACTTCAACTTCAAGGAGCATCGCACCAGTTACCGGCAGGAGACGCTGGCAGGCGTAACCACCTTTTTTACACTCGCCTATATCATTGTTGTCAACCCGGCAATTCTTGCCGCAGCGGGCATCCCGAAAGGGGCGTCAATGACCGCAACCATTCTCACCTCCATCTTCGGCACGCTTTTGATGGCGGTTTACGCCAAGCGCCCGTTTGCGGTTGCCCCCTACATGGGAGAGAATGCCTTTATCGCCTATACGGTTGTCCAGACCCTCGGCTACTCATGGCAGACCGCAATGGCTGCTATCTTTATCGGCGGCGTTCTCTTTACCCTGATCACTATCGGCGGGCTTCGCCAGTGGCTGGCTGAAGCCATTCCCGGTTCTCTCAAGCACAGCTTTTCTGCCGGCATCGGTCTCTTTCTCGCCTTTCTGGGCCTCGGCGAGATGGGCATTGTGGCGCTCGGTGTTCCCGGTGCTCCAGTACAACTTGGCAATATTGCTCAACTCCCGGTACTGTTAAGTATTGGCGGGCTCTTCCTTACCGCCGTTCTTCTCATCCAGAAGGTAACCGGGGCCATTCTGGCCGGTATGGTGGTCACAACAACTCTCTTTGTTTTGACCGGTCTGGTGCCCCTTCCTGCAACGGCCTTCAGTATGCCGCCCTCCATCGAGCCGATCTTTATGAAAATCGACCTGCAGGGAGCGATGACCTGGGGATTTGCCTGCGTGATCATCAGTGTGCTGGTGATGGATTTTGTCGACACCATGGGCACCCTTTTCGGCCTCTCGTCGAGAGCCAACCTGCTTGATGAAAAGGATAACCTCCCCGAGATTGAAAAGCCGATGCTGGTCGATGCACTCTCCACGATTGCCGCGTCACTTTTCGGAACCACTACAGCGGGGGTCTATATTGAGTCAGCCGCCGGTATTGAGCAGGGAGGAAAAACCGGATTTACGGCGCTGGTTGTGGCCGCGCTCTTCGCTCTTGCCCTCTTTTTTTCACCCGTTCTGACCATTGTTCCGCCCTTCGCCTACGGGCCTGCGCTGGTTGTTGTCGGCATGTTCATGCTGCAATCGGTAACGAAAATGGATTTCACCGACTACAGTGAGCTCCTGCCGGCCTTTCTGACCATTGCTCTCATGATCTTCACCTTCAATATCGGTGTTGGAATGACTGCCGGATTTATTGTTTATGTTCTTCTGAAACTCTTTACCGGAAGGGCTCGTGAGGTTCGCGGCGGCATGTGGATACTTGCCCTGCTCTCCTTTACCTTCTATCTTTTCTACCCCTACCATTAAATTTGGAGCTGACGATGCTGACCGCAAAACTGCGAATAGCCCAGAGTGACTGCACCCTTGCCAATTTCGACGAGAATCTTGTGCGCCACTGCACACTGACCGAAGAGGCCATAAGGGATGGCGCCGATGCAATCGTTTTTCCGGAACTTTCGCTGACAGGCTACAACGTCCAGGATGCGGCGCAGGATATCGCCATGCATATTGAAGATGCAAGGCTTGCTCCGCTTCGGGAACTGAGCCGCAAAATCACAATCATCTGCGGAAGCATTGAACTGAGTGAAGATTATGGAGTCTACAACTCGGCTCTCATGTTTGAGGAGGGCGAAGGAAAGAGTATCCATCGCAAAATCTATCTGCCAACCTACGGCATGTTTGAGGAGTTGCGCTACTTTTCGGCAGGTCAGCAGATCAATGCGGTTAATTCAAAAAGGCTTGGAAGAATCGGCGTGGCAATATGCGAGGATTTCTGGCATGTGTCGGTACCCTATCTGCTTGCCCACCAGGGAGCGAAACTCCTTCTGGTACTTATGTCAAGCCCGCTCAGGCTCTCTCCGGGAAGCGGTAATCCGGCAATTGTAACCCAGTGGCAGACCATCGCATCCACCTATGCGTTCCTCTTCAGCAGCTATGTTGCCTGTGTCAACCGTGTGGGTAATGAAGACAGTTTCACCTACTGGGGCAACTCATCCCTTACCGGACCAGACGGCAACGTGATAGGTGCCGCTCCGCTTTTTCAGCCGCATATTCTTGACACGGTACTCGATTTTGCGGAGATCAAGCGCACCCGGCTGCACTCATCCCACTTTCTTGATGAAGATCTCCGCCTGATTGCCGCTGAACTGAACGATATCATTGTACAGAGGCCGCAGTAATTACCAGGCGGGCAACTACTGCGCCATGGTAAAGCCTGGAGGGGTAAGGCTCTTGCGGTAGTTTTCGGGAAGCCGCTTCATGGCTTCGAGCGCATCACGCTCCTCTTCAAAAAGTCCGAACACGGCAGATCCACTGCCGGAGAGTGAAGCATAGAGGCTTCCGGCATCAAGCAGTGAATCCTTGACTGCGCGAACAGCAGGAAAATGGTCAAACACAGCCGGTTCAAAATCGTTCTCAAACAGCGGAAACACCGCTTTATTTCCACCGAGACAGAGATCTGAAACACTCTTTTTCAGGTCAGGAATCCGGCGATCAAAGCGCTTGTAGAAGTTCCTGTATGCCCAGACGGTTGAGATGTGCTCTTCGGGAAAAACCGTTACTACATGATATGGCAGGCTGAAACCAAGATCTTCAAGTTCATCACCGATCCCCCTTGCATAGGCGAGCCCTTTCATGGCGAGAAAATAGGGAACATCTGCGCCAAGTTTCACAGCGAGCGTGTGCAGGTCAGATTGAGAGATGTTGAGCTGCCAAAGCTCGTTGAGTACCCTGAGTACGGTTGCGGCATCACTGCTGCCTCCTCCGAGCCCTGCGCCGAAAGGCACCTGCTTGAGAAGCGTCATAGCTATACCTTTCGTTGTGCCGGAGAAGTGCTGAAGCGACCTTGCCGCCCTGATACAGAGATTATTGTCGTCAACCGGAAGATCAACGTTCGAGCAGCTCATCGAGAGCGTCTCCGATTCGGTAAACTGAATAGTGTCGTACCAGTTGATTGGCGCAAAAATGGTCTCAAGTGTGTGGTATCCGTCATCGCGTTTACCGGTGATAAGCAATCCGAGATTGATTTTAGCAAAGGAGTTGACCGAAACAGTATGCATGACGTGTGCTTGATTTATTGAAGCTCAAGGATATCCGTAAATGACTCTATTGTTATTTGATAATGCCCAGGTGGTTTTATTGGAATTCCCTTTATATCGAAAATATTTGGCATATTAATCTACCGTGATGGAAAAAGCAGACCAATACTGAATACTGAACAAGAAGAACCGAAAACCATGTCTTTTGACTACGCAACGAGACGGCCACGAACAACCATTCTGCTGCAAGGTGTCGCGCTATTTACCCTGCTTCTCTTCCCCTCTCTCCTGTATGCCCTGGAA
>JAAXXL010000009.1 GCA_013334485.1 Chlorobiaceae bacterium
TCAAAATAGAGCCGCTCCGTTAATTCAACACGATATCGCACGATGCAACATAAATTTATAAAGGTCCTGGCCATTGATATTCTCGACCACTGTTCATTGCGTGTTTATTTCGATAATGGTACGGTAAGGGAGATAAATCTGGAACCCGTTTTGTATGGCGAACTCTATGAACCGCTGCGCAATCATGACTTTTTCAGACAAGCAATTGTTGACGATGAAGCAGGAACAATCGTATGGCCAAATGGAGCGGACTTTGACCCTGACTTGCTCTACGCATGGGATGAACACGTTGAAGCATTTGCAACCCAGATGCGCAAAGTCGAACAGTCTTAGCCGTCAATAACGAAATAACCGTGTACGGATTTGCCTCCGTCGGCGATTGCCGCCATCTTGGGGATAAAATCCATTTGGTGCACCTGAGTTCATCTTCCTGTATCAGCCTTTTTTCAGCTCTTTAATCACCTCAAGTTAGTCGATAGCGCCCCGCAACCCGGAATAATGATTGTCATTTATGATAACTCTGAATATATTTACAAGAAAGGAACGCGATGCCGAGAAAGATATACCTTGACGTCTGTACCCTTTGTAGGCCTTACGACGACCAGACCTACACGAGAATCCGTATGGAAACCTCGGCTGTTCACTTAATTTTGTCGGCTGTGGAGAAAAGTAAATTTCAACTTGTTTGGTCACCTGTCCATTTGAAAGAAATTGAAGCAACAGCGAATGAAGTTGAATGAGCAGAGTTACTCTATTTGATAGCGAAAACTCAAAGCCGTTCAGAGCACAATACTCTTTTGACCAGGAATCGGGCTGAATTCTTTGTGAGCAAAGGCCTTGGAATTGCTGATGCAGTTCATCTGGCGTATTCCGAGTCATTTCAAGCGGAATTGATTACCTGTGACGATAAATTTGCAAAGAAAAGCAAAACCATTACCCCGGCAATCTGGGTAGGTAATCCAGTAGCGTTTTGCGAAAAGGAGGAACTGTTATGAGCATCACAAAATTAATGCCCGATAAAGATCTGATCAAAAAGGTCACTGAAATTCTTTTCAAGGAACTTGGCTATGCCAATGCTGTCAGATATTTGTCTCTGCCTAAGGAAGAGAAGCTTGAAAGCGTAAAACGCCATCGCAACTGGCAGGATACTCTCGACAAGGATACATTCTTCAACGACGTTTTCCCTTCCAGGTAAAACAGCATAAAACAGTCGGCCAGTAGCATTTTTCAAACAAAACAGCAACCGGAATCAGCTCCTCTCCGGCAAATAGTTCAGAAGGCATTAGAGCTAAATAACGAGGCGTTTTCGATTTTCGAAAAAATGGCAGGTAAGGGGTTTCGCGTAACTGACAGGAATGAGTGTCGTCCCACCATATTCATCTTTCGCGGGCAGAAAAACTGAGAGTCATGAAAGCCATATGGGAAGATCTGACGCATGAAAAAGAGTCATTAGAATCTCCAGACTGGCACAATCACGCTTTGCGGGAAACTGAACATCGATTGAGCACAGGCCAAGAGCAGATTGTGGAATGGCATCAAGCGAAATCCGAACTTCGAAAAAGATTCGAATGAGAATCAGCCGAGCGCTACCCGGCAATCGTAACACCTGGCTCGGGAAATCCCCCTCCGATTGAACCGTAACTTTAGAAAAGTCTTCACGCTGGGCACAGAGGCAGGTACAAGGTTGATGATATCCGATAGCTGTTTGAGAATGATTTGCTCATCGCATATCAGCCTTTTTTCAGGTCTTTAATCACCTCATCAAGTGGCACAGATGATTGATCATGCCCTTCGGCTTTTGCTTCCCGAAGATCAATCAGATCCATATAATCTTCCATCAGCTCTTCTATTGCCTGATATTCTTCATAGGGCAAAACAACAAACTCTTTTTTTCCCCCTTTTTCTATGATTTGAGGGTTAAGGCGCATAATTTTTCTGGCGGTAATCATCGGTATGCCTCTTTTCTGTGTTTTATACGATACACAATCACTTTTTGACCTTCAACACCAAACAAGACTCTATAGTCACCTACTCTTAAACGGTATTCAGGAGTAAAGTTAGTCAGTTTTTTTACGTTTCCTGTCAGATTATTTTCAAGTGCTTGTATTCTTTCGGTTATCCGTAATGCCTCTTTTCGATCGAAAGATTTCAAATCTTTAATTGCTGATGGTTTAATTTCAATAGAATAAAGCATCAGTACACCCTCGATCTATATGGCGGTTCCGGGAATTTTGAACACGTTTTCCGGTTAACGTTGAACCGTGAACGCCTCATCATTCGTTCTGTAAGTACAATGTAAAAAAGTGTTCGAAGTTTATTCCATTCAAGCAAGCATTTTACGCATTAATTCTCCCTTCAGCATCAATCGATCGGCGTTATGACTTAACCGGTCACAGATGACATCTGCCTGAGTCGGATCGATGATAATGCGACATAGTGAAGGAGTTCATCCCTCTCCCCTGCAACGTGTTATTTTCTTGAGAACGGACTAAGCCGGGTCTCGAAACAACGTTCAGAGGCATCAGCAAATGGGAACATGACAAGCGTTGGTTAACAGAGTAAGGTGCCTCCATCTGCATATGAAAATCAAAAGTAAATACAGAAAATCATGGCTGTCGCTGAAGTTCCCCAGTGATAACACATTGAACTGCGGTAAACAAGTAGAGTTTGTCGTCTACGTCCCCGAACTGGGAAAAAGCGGTTATCGGATTGAATGAAATTGAGTTAGCGGGGTAATGAGAAGAAGAGGGGCGAGGGGTTATTATCGTTATTCAACGACGTCCCGGAAGTTAGGAAGTCAAATGAAGTCAGCCTACGGATTAGGGTGATTTCGGAACTCATTACAGAGCCTGCGCTTTCCTCTGTCAACGCTTCCCCACGGCATTGCTGCACGTCGAGGCATGACTCGGGGCCATGATGACTGGCTATACCTTTCATGTAAGTAACTTTCATACCCAACTTTTTACCGGTTTTAATCGGCGCTTTCTGAACGTCCCTGCGTGGTTTTGTAGACTTGGCAAGTTGTCCAGATCCGTCACCGTAGCCTTCCAGTTCTGCGGGTGTCCGATTGATTCTGTTTCAAAGAATAGGAAGATATGTTAAACATTGAATTAGCAAAAGCAGATATCTTTTCTATTTGCTACTGTTTAAACATTAGCATTCTATTTCAATAATAATAAATGAGGTTTTTAAATGTTATTTAATTATAACGCACTCCCCATTCTCAATATCTTCCTTAACCATTTTATACTTTTTAAATACAATTGATCCGTTATTATATCTTACCTTTATTTTTTCATTTCTACGATATACCTTACCTAAGCTCATAGCGATAGGCACCGCAGTAAAAGAGTCAAGGACCACCTCTGCATTTTTCCTTATTATATCAACATCTTCAAGATGTACATAATTGGAAACATGCTTAATACTATCATATTCATTTATAAACTTAAGAATATCTCTTGCTTTATTTATAGCCGTCTCTTTTTGGTTTAAATATGCATAAAGATTTAACTCTAAATGATCAACAGTGATATATTCTTCGGGATTAACTAAAGCAAATTGTTTTACTGAATTTATAAGCTCAACGTACTTCAACGCATCATGATACTTTCTCTGTTCAGTAAGTTGAAATATATATTTTTCAAATATTCTAAGATCAATATAATCAACGGAATCAGCCCTGTCACTCTTAAAATTAGCAAAATATTTTAACCTTACATCTAGTGATGCACCTGTATCATTAAAGTATGAAAGTAACTTATTAATGTTATATGCAATTTTTTTATCGACAGATAAACCCTCTTTTTCGAGATAAATATTTGCATCATTAAGCAATTCTATAGCCACACTGAAATCATCTTTACTGTCAATAGCAAAAACTGCAATTTCATAGAAATGTTGTGCAAGTGGCTTTTCACCTAATATATTTATCTGCGATAATATTAACTCAAAATAATCATTATAGTAATTCTTGTACAGGTATAAAATAATACCTCTAAACACTGAATAGCTAAAATCCATTGATGCTTCTAGCTCCTCATCTGTTGGCCTAACTTTACCAGTAGATACAAGATCTAGCAATTGATTAATTAATGTTATTTTTTCATTTGCTTCAGTAGTCACTTCAAGCAATGCGAGAATTATTTTAGGTTTAACAATATCTTTTGAAAAAGAAATTGCTTTCCTATAATTCTCTACAACTTTACTCTGCTGATGTATGTTATCAAATGTTTGCGCTAAGTTAAAGTGAGCTATGGTCTTCAGCTCTTCTATAAATTCCTGCTTAATTTTTTCTTTTTCAAAAGCAGTTTCATCAATTATTTTTTCAAATATTTGTATAGCTTCATCTTTATGAGTTTCAACATCAGACTGCAAAGCAATACTCCCATAATCGAGAAGTGCTTTTGCGTAAATCTCATCTTTCTTACAATTACTTATCACTTTCTTAAAACATTGTAAACTTTTCTCTATACTGTTGAGATAAAAATATGTTAGTCCTCTTTGAACTAAAACAGTATAGTACCAAATAGCCTCATCGTCAACATTAAATTTAGCATTATTAAAATAACCAAGTGCGCCCTCATAATCCTTTAAGACAAACGCACAATGCCCCATTATGTAGTAATAATGATGTTTATCAACGTTATCAACAAACTCGTCCGCACTTAAATACTTTTTAAATGCTTCAAGAGCTTTTGCATATTTAAATTTTTGATACTCTTCAATAGCGATTTTTATTAATCCTTTATCTTCCTCCTCAATTGCTCTTATCCACTCGTAGCTCAAACTGCGCCGAATAATTTCATTTTTAATACAAATATCATCTTCATGGTAGTTAATGATACCAGCAAGATATAGCTTACTTTTAATTTTATCTGAAACTTCTTTTCCTTTTTTAAACTCGATTTCAACAATAGCATTTCGAATATCTCTATCCTTTTTAACTATCTCTCTTATATTGTCTATAGGGGGCTTATCATATGTTGTAAGATATAGTTCAGTTACAAGTTTATCTATCATATCAACGTTAACATCTTCTTGCATTAACTTATTTTCTACCTCTGAACACACATCCCACATCATTCTCGGATTGCCATTTGTCCAATAAAATATTCGACTAACAGACTCATCTGATAATTTGATTCCAGAAATCATCAAAAATCTTTCGTACTCTTCCCTAGTAAAATCATTTAAATATATTTTTTGACCTATATTGAACGGTGATATCTTTGGATCTTTAATGATTTCATTTGGTTCAACTACTCCTGAAAGCAAATATGTTAAGCCATAAAATTCATTATAATTTACTCTCGAAGCAAAATAACTGCTTCGTATTTGAGAAAATATCTGGTCTGAATAGTCTGTTTTTGTAAGCGCATCTATTTCATCGAGGATGATAATAATTTTCCCTCCATTTAAAGCTTTCAGCAAAAGCCTTAACTCATTTGTATGCTGCTTATGTGCCGGGGTATCCTTTAAGTGAATTCGCCTATCATATATAACATTCGAAACCTCACAAAACTTTTCAGGATAAGTTTCTATTGCAACATCGATTATACTTTCGAAGCAGCTCCTTGCATCAGGAAATGAATTAGATAAATCTATATATAAAAAAACATCACTTATCGTCTCATATTTTCTTTTTGCATTTAGTAATAGATTAGTTTTACCCATTTGTCTTGAAACAAGAACATAACCAGGCCGGCCCATATCACGAATGATATTTCTTACTTGTTTATCTGCATCCCTTTGGACATAGAGTTCTGGAGGAATGATAGTATATGGCTTTAATATTTTATTCATTTCTTTAGTTTAATTCTCGCTCAATATCTCTTAATATATTAACATAAGTTTTATCATCAAACTTATTTAAGGTATAAATACTTCGAAAAAACTTCTTAATGAAGCGAGGCGACCCTTTACTTCGTTCAATTAAGGAAGACTTAAAATCAGACGTTAGACAGACATTAAAAACTCCTATAATCTTATCAACGAGCAGTATGATCTCATCTTTTCCCCAATATGTCAGAGGAATAAACATGAGATGTTGATATATTTTTTGTTGAATTTCAGATATACTTAACGAAGGATTATCTATTGATGAAAGCACAAACTTTACTTTATCTAAACCAATAATAAAATTTTTGGAAATAATTAAAGAGAATATTTTTTCACAAAACTCTTTCTTTTCCTCACTTGAATTAATTGGGATTTCCTCAATAAATATTAACAGCTCTTTATTACTATAGTATTTATTAAGTATTGCCATCAAGCACTTACTACACTCCGAAAATGATTTTGGCTGAATTTCAGTAGACACCCCTTCAGCATAAAATGCGATTTCATATAATATCTCCTTAAAAAATTCCTCTATATTTGAACCTATGCATGGGGCGAGATTTATTTGTATAAATGGGATTTTATTTTTTATTAAATTTCTAACAATCAAATTTGACTTCCCACACCCTGAAGGACCATATATCCAAACTCCATACTGCCGTACGTATTGATTAAATATATAATCACTATTTCTCTCAATATAGTAATTTTCTTTTAAAGCATCATAATACTCAAAAAGAACATCGCCAATATACAAGCTATAGCAACAAGATTCGTCTATAATGTTATTAATAGCCTTAACACCTAATTCTTGAAATGCAAATGGCGAATTAAATATCTCAGAGCATGCACTTAATGCAGACTCAATTGCAACTTTTTGATTAATTTTTTTATTTTCTTTTTTATTCCCATCAGCAAAATCACAAATTCCTTTAACTAATATCCAGTCAACCTTATTTCCGCATGCAGAATAAAGCCCTGCACCCTCCATTTCTCCACCTTTTGAATCTGGGAACTCGAGCTTCAATTTATTTCTATACTCTAAATTATCAACAAGTTCTTCACCAGATAATATTCGTGTGAAAATCATTTTTGCTTTTGTATCGTCACCATTAAAAAACTCCCAATTTCCGATAATATTTTTAAACCTGTTAAGTAATATTTGACTTGATTGGGCTTCAATCCCTCTACTTATAGTTTTTGATTCTCCGACTCGTTTCACATTGTACGGAATAACTGATTCAGCAACCAAAACATCACCAATTTTCTGTATTTCTTCTTCAACTCCAAACGCAATACCAATCATAATCACAACAGTTGTTTTTAGAAAGGTTAATGCTGACGATACCGTCATTATAGAACTATCCCTTGAAATAGATCCCATAGAACATTGAACATGAGCAACTTTATAATTACCAAAAACCCCAAAATAATAGGTATGATTACCCTCAAATACTCGTAATATTTCTTTATGTCCAACTAATGGCTCAATTTTTAAATGCGTATATTTAGTCTCAATATCTGTAGCCGTCACCAATAGCACTAAATCTCCATCAAGCAAGTGTGCAATACTGTTTGAATCAACGTCTTTATAGATCATTTTTATAAAATAAACAATGAAAATAATTAATTAGATTTGTTTGTAGGTCATAGTTATACTCTATTACCTTTCAAATTTCAGATATGGCGTATTTCATTTAAACAGCTCAACAGTATTGCTAACTAAATTTCAACTAGTGAGCAAATCATAACACCTTAAATAGAATTCATTTTATCATGGCGGATACAACTATATCTAATTACTTTTGATGATTTTTGCTATCACATATTCGCTGTAATTAGCTTCCACTATTTACATTTTACCCATTGTAAAACGGCTATAAAATACATATAATACTTGAATAATAGCAATAAAAGCCCGAGAAAAGTCTTTTCGTTTTGAAAATATTCGTTAAAAGGGTCTCTTCATAACCGCCAGCTTCATTGACAGTTACCTCAACAGCTCCCGCTGCATCAGACTTGGGATGGTTGGTTGAAAGATGAAGATGTCTGCATATGCTGAAGCGGGGTTGAGATTGAAATATAGCATTCATCGACTTTCTGCGGCTACCAAGATGCCGCTCCTCAGGAGCTGAAGAATACGACCATCCTGAAAGAAGAATCAAGCCAATTTAATGTCCGGGATTTTGATTGCGTTCAGTTGCAGACTGAGGGGTGTTGATCATCCATGGACGAAGTTGTCACTTCTGCTCAGGCAGGCTGGAGAGCTGACAGGGTTAAAAATTTCTCCTTCTGCTTGTAATCATAGCTGCTGTCAATGCCGACCAGCCGGCTTTTGATCAGATGCGCATTGACGAAGGTCTTGTTTTCGAGATAGAGATAACAGAGGAGGTTATTCTCTTTGTCGTATTTCATCCGGTCATACTTCATGAATATCCGCTTGCCCTGAATTTTCTCAACCAGATAACCGACAGCACGGTCGTGCATAAAGGGCTCTTGCTTGATACCAATCAGTTTCACCGTCAACCCGTTGGATAAGCGCACCTTCTCGGGGCTGAGAATCTCCCTGACCGTAAACAGCTCTTCCCGCTGTGCTGAACCAGTATTATCAATGCGTGAACCAAAGGTGAGTTTTCGCGGATCCAGTTTTTTATCGAGCTTGTGAGGGTCAGTAAACCGGTAAGGCAGTTGTTCAATCGCAGAGGCAAAGTCACCCGTTACTGTGTCATGCAGAAACTCATAGGTAGTTCCTGCAAAATCCTGCTGATTGCTGTTGAGCTTTGTTTTGGCAATCTCGATAAACTCGGGGTTGATTTCATACCCGATGGAGTTTCGGTCAAGATTTTTTGCAGCAAGAGCCGTAGTTCCGCTTCCCATAAACGGGTCAAGCACCGTATCGTCCTGGAAAGCAAACATTTTAATGAGACGATGAGGAAGCTCTTCAGGAAACATGGCAATGTGACCATCCTGTTTTGCTCCTGCAAAGTTCCAGTGGCCTGAAAAATAGGTGTTCCACTCCTCCGTGGTCATGGCTGATCGCTCTTTCTGCTCTTTGGTCGGCTTGGGAGCATCTCCCGGTTTTTTAAAAATCAGGATGAACTCATAGTCAAGTTTGAGAATACCGTTACGCGGATAAGGAAAGCTCCCCATAATTGATGCTCCGCCGGTAGTATTGGTCGTTGTTACCTTCTGCCAGATTACCGCACCCATGTAGTCCAGACCGATAGTCTCACAGAACTTTATAATCTCCGTCCGGATCGGAATAACCTTGTACCTGCCGTAGTAGACCGAACGGGCAAACTGGTCTCCGATGTTGATGCAGAGACGACATCCCGGATAGAGCACCCGCTCACACTCCTTCCAGACAAGATTCAGATTGTTGATGTAGCTCTCGTAACTCTCATGAAAACCGATCTGTGCGTCCGTGCCATAGTCCTTGAGCTGCCAGTATGGCGGTGAGGTGATCACAAGGTGAACCGACTTGTCGCCAACAAGATTCATCTCGCGGCTGTCGCCATCTATTATAGTGTGCTTGGTCTTCAAATTATTCAATTACTTAACAATATTCCATCAAACCTGTTACCGGTAATCGTGGTGCGTCGCCCAGATAACCGGCACTTTTCAAAAGTATAGCAATTTTCAGAAGAAACAGCGGATTTATCCCCTCTTGAACTGACGAATTGATTGTAGCCTCCGGCGGGAGGGTTAACTGAAGAAAATTATGCCTTAAACCTCTCCTCATTGTGATACCGTACTCAATTCCGGGACGGTGTTCACTACTGTCAGAAACCGGCTCCTCCCGACGGTCAGGAAAGCTGTGCAGAGCTATATGCTTCAAGCTTTTAAAAATCGATCCACAAGGGCTTGGACTGCATTGAGCCCCATCGTGAAGTCCGGGGTTTCTCCTTCCACAGCGTAGGAAACGCCTTTGACAAACACATCATATTCGCCAGGATATTCCTTATCTGAATTCAGGATGCTCAACATACGCTGAAACTTCTCCGCCATTGAGAATGCTGCAAACTCAGGATTTTTTCTCAAACGGCCTTCATCTTCGAGCATCGAGGCAGCAACAAGGTCAACAAAATATTCATCAAAAAGGGCCAGCTTTTTGAGCAATGCCAGATCATGAATATGCCGAACAAGAGCTCGATCATCATTTTCACTACCGCGAATTCTGGTTGGAATTCGCCACGCAAGCGCACTCAATTTATCGGAGGCACTTTCAACAGGATCGATAGACAGAACACTTTCCGCTTCCGGAGGGCTTTTGGTGAGGGTATTCACGAAGGAAGAAACGGGAAGCACAATCCCTTTGCGCTGTGGGGCTTTGACTGATATTTCTATCTGGACATGAGGTCGAATTGCAACCGGGGTAGTAAAATAACTTGGGTAGTCGAACTCGATCACGATAAACCGGTTATCATTCAGGGCCGTAATATGATGATTTTTCAGGGAAAAATCGTTAAGGCGCAAATGCTGAATCACTTCGTGCTTAAACCGGGATAAATAGCTGCGGTTTTGCTGATCTTTCGGTGCAATAACCCTGAAATCTACATCTTCAGAAAATCGCTGGATGAGGTTATGAGCTTTTGATAATGCCGTTCCTCCCGTAAAGACAAATTCAAACCCTTCATATTTAAACTCAAACAGAGAGGAAATTACTTGCGTGACAAACCAATCCTTCTCGACAAATGCCGCATCAATTGCTTTGATTTCTGCGACACCTTCAAAAATCTCCTGTTCAGGCCGCTCGTTCATAGCTAATGTAAACTCCCTTATATCCAAGCTTTCGACTGACACGGCCCTTTACACCAATCAATCGGCCTGTAGGAACCTGCGTTGTCCTGCCTGCATTATAGTCTTGTTCAAGACGGGATGGTGCAGTTTTGATTCCTAAGCGCGCGAGCGCTTCTTTAGCCAATACAGGTAACGGCGCCACGGGAACGATTGTCCCGTTTATGGGCGACGTTTTCGCCTTTGCGTAGACACCATAACCAAGGCGGATCAGACATCCCTTTTTCGTCAAATTCCGAAGCGCCCTTCCGACCTGATCGTAGTCACAGCTTATATCCTTAAAATCATCACGAACGAAAACAGCGGATTTCTTCCTCGCTATTCGTGCCGTAATCCGGTACTCAATACTCCCGTATCTACTCATTAAAAATGTTCTTTAGATGAACAACAATACGACACCATACTTATGCAAAGATAAGACACTTTATGGAGAACAACAAGCCTTTCGTTTTTGGCCGGTATTCATACGTTAAGGGGTTTGAATGCCCGATTGACCAACCTCCGGGACGGTGTTCACTACTGTCAGAAACGGGCGCATCTGAACGGTCAGGTAAGCAGTGCTGCGCTTTGTTTCAGGCCTTTAAAAATCGAATCGGCTACCTGTGCCGGAAATCCGGTTGGCCATGGCCATTTTTACCCTGTGTAAAGAGATAAAAATATAACCCGGAAGGGATTTGGACACTGCATATCTTTCTTGCCATCCAGAGGGATACCGTTTGGCACTGTTTTTCGGGAATTCGGCTGAATTACGGATTCTTGATGAATGAGAAGAGGAAGTGATTCGATGAGCAGGTTACTGCACCCAGTTCTCGATTTGCAGGGCCGGGACACAGATAAACTCTTTTGTGTTGTTGGTGACAAGAATCAGTCCTTCGCTGCGGGCATGAGCGGCGATATGGAGATCATTAACCCCGATTGACTGACCCGATTTTGCAAGAGTTGCCCGGATAGCACCATAATGCCAGGATGCGTTCGGTCCATACGGCAGAACCGCAAGCCTGCTGCAGAAATCTTCAACAACCGAAAGATTTGCGCTCACGTTGCTGCTCTTTTCCGCACCATAGCAGAGTTCAGACAACGTGATAGCAGAGATGGCCATTCGGTCGGCGTTTCTGTTAAACACATCCAATACCTCAATTGGTCGACGCTTCAGGGTATATATGACGATGTTGGTATCAAGAAGATAGCGCAGCATTACAAGGCTTCCCGTTCTGATTGTTCCTGATCGTCACGCTCCTCCATAAAGTCATCCGTCACCTTTTCTGTCCCGAGGAAAAAGCTCTCCCACGACTGTCCCGCCGGAGATATTATCCGTTCATTGCCTTTTACCCTGATTGTTACCTTTTTAACATTTTCCGGCAACCGGACATCAACAGGCAGTCGCACTGCCTGGGAACGATTGTTGACAAATACAGTAGTGGTAGTCATTTTTGCCTCCTGAATCAATGGATATATTACCAGTATATAGCAAATAATTCACCGCCAGGCAATCTCTGCTTGTTACGACAGAAAAACCTCTATTTTTCGATTGCCATATCACAAATCGTTTTTTATCATGAACAATCACAACCCCTCACTCCTGTAAGTCCCGATCCTTCAAAAGAACAACCAAACGCTGATCACCATGAGAAAAGCCATCACATCCTACACCGTGCACCTGCTGGCTTCGGTTAAAACCGGACTGACTGCACAGATCCTGTTTAAAAACAACGGGTTGTTTGTGGGAAGAGTTGATTTTTATAACGGAGTGGATCTTCCTAAATCCTACCTCTGGCATCCGAACAATCCGAACGATGAAAATCAGACCTATCTTGTTCTGGCGATGTCGTTTGATGCATTTCATTCCGTAGCGGAACTGATTCGTAACGAAACTCCCTGGGGGCTGGAGTTATGGCCGGTATCATCCCCGATGATTGGCGCTGCTACAGATGGCTATTCGGGTAAACTCTATACCACATCCGAAGAGATCACCGGCGAACAGGAGTTTGACCTCCAGGCGCTCCGTCCATAGAGCAGTTTCCTCCATCTGTTCAACCTGATCAGATGGAGAAACATCATTGCTCTCAGAAACTGACACATCATAATTATCACGGTACTTGATCATTATCTTCTGCGTTCCTGAAGCTTGATCTCTTACTCAGCATCGTTTGAAAATAAAACTCAATTCCGGGACGGTGTTCACTACTGTCAGAAACTGGCACATCTGAACGGTCAGGAAAGCTGTGCTGCGCTCTGTTTCAGGCCTTTAAAAATCGAATCGGCAACCTGTGCAGGAAATCCTGGCGGCAATTCATTGCTGACCCGATCAATGACCGCAGGGGTTTTGCTGATCATATCCCCAATGATATCTGCACAGCTCGATGCATCAAAACCGCAGCGGGTAGCTGTTGAAAGGAAATGGTGTTTCTGAAGAGTGTTCCACAGGTAGTGCTTATTCTTTCCCCTCAAGGCCATAGCCATTTTAACCTTTTGTGAAGAGAGCATTCCTGTTCCTGAACCCATAACAGGATAGGCCGACAGGACATCATAAAGCGGTGTAAGGTTGTAGGAGCCACCCCGATCAATAAAGATGCTGAAATTTTTTGCGTGTCCATCTATTGCACACAGAAGCCAGAACGCTACCTGCGCCCGAAAAAACGCTTTACGATCCTCTTCCGCCCTTGATGATCCAAGAAGAAGGTTCATGATCGGCCTGATCCCCGGCCCCCCGTCACTCTCATATTTCAGACCTGACGGCGTGCCGGTTGCCTGACACATATCCTCCTGCGGCAACCGGATAATCCATGATTTATCCGAAGAGAGCCTTCTGTCAAATCGCTCAACTACTAATGTTTTTGTATTACCGAACTCAATCATGCTGCTCGCAGCAACAGAGATGCCGTATGCCTGCAATATTCTGCTGCAGAGCCACTCATTTTCAACGGACAAGGTCATATCAATATTAAAATGACCCATCTGACCCAGCGGGAGCTTGAGAATATGCGTTGTAGGAGTTGCTCCTGTCGGTTTTTTCCATTGCCCTTCATGCCACAACAGCGCTGTTTTTTCCTGCGCTCCGGCAATTGAAATACGAAACTCCTCTGTTTCGCTGAGCAATCTGCCCAAATAATCCGATGTTACTGCGCGAGCTATCAATAATTCGATATCGGCATCGGTAACCGTTTCGGCTGTTATTTTTCGAACATCAACCACATCATCCCCGTCAGGCAATATTTGAATTGCGCCTACACAGTCGCGTCCAATTTCCGCAAGAAGCTGAAAGGCGTCAATGGAGCCGGTAGCAAAACGATCCCGGATTCTTCTCCGAATCGCATCATTATCTGGAAGAAGATTATCAAAAAATGAATGGACGATATCGCCACTGTACCGCTCTTCGCGTAACGGTATTGATAGGGAGAGCGGGCGGGAAAAAGGAGAAGAGAGCCATGATTCAGCATAGAGAAATTCATGTGATCCGGTTGAGGTCAGTTTCCACTCACCCACCAGTTCGCCATTCATCAGCACAAGAAGCGTCCGGGACTTGAGTTTTCTGCCCATTACCATTCACCATCGCTGCTGCATGAACTCTTTGGCCTCAAGACAAGCTCAAGACCAAGTGCAGAGAGCAGTTTAAAAAGACTCTCTATACTGCTTGTTCCAGGAGTGTTTTCCAGTGCCGATATGCTCTTTGGATAGAGACCAACCTTCAGGGATGCCTGCTTTTGAGTCATTTTCAGCTTCTTTCTAAAGCCGCCAAGTACCATTGCAAGCTGCATCGGGGTCCGGATTGACTGACTCTCCATTGTTTATCCCGGTTGATTTTTCGGATTGCATTATTTCAAATAATATACCCTAAAAGGTAAACTATTATAATATAACCCGCAAGGTATATTATAGGATTATACCCTATAAGGGATACCGGCACATCTTCCCTTTTCTATCAAAACCGGGCCTATTTTAAAACCTCTCTTTGCATGCTCTGGCGGAGTTCAAGAAGGGGTTTGTCGGCCCGATCAACGCGAACGAACCCTCTGCGCGGAAACTCGATGTCGAGGATCACAAATACGGTGAGCGAGACAATCGCGGCAAAGGCAACGGGATGCAGCCAGTGACGCCTCTGGTTGACCGACATGTTGTAGCCGACGAGCAGGGAGCTGATGAGACTCAATGCAAAAAAGAGCAGCAGAATGACAAGCGGCGGATGATCAATGGTGGCTGTGGCTCTGGTCGTTGTGATGTCGATCATGCTGTTCAGTGACGCGAGCGCAAGAATGCCGGCATGCTTCGGCACCTCCGGCCTTTCGCATGCCTTTACCGATTTCTGCCAGATCTCTGCCTGAAGCGCCACGGATTTATTAAAAATGGCCTGTGTACCGGCCTCATCTTCCACATTCCTGTAAACAGCCACCCGGGTGTCGAGGTATCGCCGGAAAAGATCCTTCATTTCCGGCCGGATATCCAACGGGAGCAGATCCATGCGGAGGTAGGCGGTACCAATCGCATTGGCCTCCTCGGTGATCAGTTGACGGCGATGTTCAAACCGGGACTCTGCTCCGGCAAAGGTAAAGGCAATGATCAGTCCGAGCAGACCGAACACCGCGCTTTCAACCGGGCCGATCCCTTTTGCAAGGCCGTCAGGATTGCGTCTGATCGTTCTCATACCGACACGACGCCCGATTTCAGTGCTGAGCAGCATACCGGTAAACAGGCCGGCAAACAACAGAACTATGATGACGGTAAAAGTCATAACCGATAAATTTTCGGTTGTTGATCAATCGGCATTGTCAGCAATTGAGTGCTGAGGTGCTCAACATCCCCGTCAATTGCGGCGGGCAAAGTCGGCCATCCGGCTCTCAAATTCTGCGAATTTCTCCTGCAGGAGCTGCAACCCCCGCTCCTTCTCATCCTTTTCAAGAAAGGAATAGATGATACTGTTGGCAGCAAACTGCTTGACTTCATCGTAGGAGTAGCGGTAACGACCGGCCAGCAGTACATACTCCTCCGTCAGAGAGTTGCGTGAAACACCGGGATCGTCAGAGGAGATAACAATTGGTACTCCGCTATCGGTATAAAGCCTTATCGGGTGGGCTTCATCCTTTACGCCAAGAATAAAGTCGTTGCTGGTGAGGTTGATCTCGACAGGAATCCTTTCAGCCTTCATCCGCGTCAGGGTTGAAAGGGCATTTGTTTCGTAGGAAATGTCAACCCCGTGGCCGATCCTGTTGGCTCCGGCAACCGAGACGGCTTCAGAAATATGGTACTTCAACTCTTCCGGCATGACCATTCCTGTTGTTAACTCTCCGGCATGCATAGATGTTTTGATATGAGGGTACTTCTCCTTCAAGTACCTGAACATCTGCATGTGCAAACGGTAATCACCGAGAGCAATCGGATCATTCTCCGCGCTGACGATGTTGACTCCGACAACACCTTTATTTTTATTGGCTTCATAGAATGCGGTATAGAGACCGGAGAAGAAAAGTGATGGTGCAGAGTTTCTGGAAACATAGCTCTGGAATCGCAACGTGAAAGTATCGTCATTAATCCCATTGCTGCTGAACTCTATCAAATCACGATACTGCTTGACCTTGTTGTAGAAGAGCGTGTCCTGCGAAACACCGGAGAGAAAGCCGTCAAGCAGAGCCCTGAACTCTTTGTTATCGGTATTGATCACGCTGTTTCGAACCTGAACATCAAAAACCGGATCTGGCTTTTGATAACCGGGAGAGACAAACATAGTTTCGAGGTACTGAACATTTTCATTTTTAGCCCGTTCCTTGAGCTTCAGCAGCCCCTCCCTGTAGTATTTCCGGTTACCGTTGAAGATTTTTGAAAAGTAAACGAAGGTGTTGAAAAACTGGGCGTCCGGAGGTAGCTGATCGTGGTAGTGATTGGCATAATCCTTGTCGGACCAGTGCGTAAAGAAATCACTGTACATCAGCTTGTTAGTTCTCAGGTTTTTAACCGAGAGCGTGTCTTTCAGCTTGTCCGTATCCTTGGGGGTTATAACCGAATAATCACTTTTGCTGATCCAGTACCCCTCCTTCTCTATCCACTCCAGATAATTCTCCGCATAGAGTGAACCGGTGAAATGCTGATGAATGTCTCCCCCTTTCGGCATAAGGGTAAAGAAGAGCCGCAGTCCGGCAACATCAGGCTTTGCCGGAGATATCAGCTTCTGATAATATGACTTCGTTACAGCGTAGTCGGCAGATACTTTTGGCCTTGCATAGAGCGTTGCCGAAGAGAGCGAAAACATCGAAAGTATAATCAGGAGAACTGATTTTCTGTGCATAACCATCAATTTTGTTTGACGATAAAGTGTACTCTCATGAAACCGGACACAATAATTTACAGATTATTACGCAATCAACCGTCAGAATAATCACAGCGCTCAGATTCACCTCTCACCCCTCTCTTTCCACTGCCAGTGCCGGATTTCCGGCATGTCCTCTCCATGCTCATGGATATACTCCTTGTGAGTGATCAGCATGTCGCGCACATACTGCTTTATATAGGCCGCCCTCTCCCGGAGACGGGGAACCCTCTCCACCACGTCCGCAACCAGATGGAAACGGTCAAGATCGTTCATGACCAGCATGTCAAATGGTGTGGTTGTGGTTCCCTCCTCTTTGTAGCCCCTGACATGCAGGTTTTGATGGTTTGTCCGGCGGTATGCCAACCGGTGAATCAGCCATGGATAGCCATGATAGGCAAAGATTATTGGCTTGTCGATGGTAAAAATATCATCAAAATCCCTGTCACTCAATCCGTGAGGATGCTCTTCAGGAGGCTGCAGGGTCATGAGATTAACAACATTGACAACGCGCACCCTGAGATCGGGAAGCTTTTCGCGAAGTATATCGACCGCGGCAAGTGTTTCGAGTGTGGGGACATCCCCGGCACAAGCCATGACCACGTCAGGCTCACCGTCGGATGAATCATTCGAAGCCCACTCCCAAATACTGATGCCGGAGGCACAGTGACGGACAGCCGCTTCCATGTCAAGCCACTGCCATTCAGGCTGTTTGCCGACAACTATGACATTAATATAGTTGCGTGACTGCAGGCAGTGATCGGTCACCGAAAGGAGCGTATTGGCATCCGGCGGCAGATAGACTCGGATAACACTCGATTTTTTGTTGACGACATGGTCAATAAAGCCGGGATCCTGATGGGAGAATCCGTTATGGTCCTGGCGCCAGACGTGGGATGTTAACAGGTAGTTCAGCGAGGCGACAGGCCTGCGCCAGGGAATTTGCGTAGTGGTAATTTTAAGCCATTTGGCATGCTGGTTGAACATGGAGTCAATGATATGAATAAAGGCTTCATAGCATGAAAAGAGACCGTGCCTGCCAGTCAGAAGATAGCCTTCAAGCCACCCCTGGCAGGTATGTTCGGAAAGAATCTCCATAACCCTGCCATCGGGTGAGAGATGCCCGTCATAGGGAAAAACGCTCTCCATCCATGATCGTCCGGTAACCTGAAAAAGTGCATCAAGGCGGTTTGAAGCGGTTTCGTCAGGACCGAATACCCGGAAATTCTTTGCAGATTCATTCAGTTTCATGGTATCACGTAAAAAGGCACCCATGACCATTGTCGCTTCAGCCCTGACCGAACCGGGATAGGCTACGTCAACGGCGTACTCCCGGAAATCCGTCAGCCGCAGCGACTTCAGAAGCAGTCCGCCGTTTGCATGGGGGTTGTCACCCATACGCTTCTCTCCTTTCGGAACAAGTGCTGCAAGTTCCGGCTGCGGGGCACCGGACGGTGTAAAGAGATCTTCAGGGTGGTAGCTGTGCATCCACTCTTCAAGGATGCGAAGGTGAGCAGGATTTTCCCGAACCCCTGTAACGGGCAGTTGGTGGGAGCGCCAGAAGTCCTCGACTTTCAGACCGTCAACCTCCTTCGGGCCTGTCCATCCTTTCGGCGAGCGCAAGACAATCATGGGCCAGTTTGGCCGTTCATGCACGCCCTGCTTGCGAGCCTCAAACTGGATTTCAGCTATTTCGTCAAGGCATGCATCAAGCGCTGAAGCCATCTTTTGATGCATCGGTTCAGCCTCTGAACCTTCAACAAAGTAGGGCTTGTAACCATACCCGGTTAACAGGCTTTCCAGCTCATCGTGCGATATGCGGGCCAGAAATGACGGGTTGGCAATTTTATAACCGTTCAGATGCAGAATCGGCAGCACCGCGCCATCCCTCGCAGGATTGAGGAATTTGCTGGAGTGCCAGGAAGCCGCAAGAGGACCTGTTTCAGCTTCACCGTCACCGATAACGCAGGCCGCAACAAGATCGGGATTATCAAAAACCGCACCGAAAGCATGTGAGAGCGAATAGCCGAGTTCACCCCCTTCATGAATGGAACCGGGAATTTCAGGGGCAACATGACTTGGAATTCCTCCGGGAAATGAAAACTGCCTGAAGAGGTTTTTCATTCCGGCCTCATCCTGCGAAACGTTCGGATAATATTCGCTGTAAGTACCCTCAAGCCAGACATTGGCAACAATAGCAGGACCTCCGTGGCCAGGCCCGGAAATGTAGATGATATCGAGGTTCCTCTGAAGAATCGCCCGGTTGAGATGCACGTAGATAAAATTCTGGCCCGGTGTTGTGCCCCAGTGACCCAGCAGACGGGGCTTGATATGTTCGGGCTTCAATGGATAGAGGAGCAGCGGATTATCGAGCAGATAAATCTGCCCGACCGCAAGATAGTTCGCCGCCCTCCAGTAGGCGTTAATGGCGTGAAGTTCTCTCCCGGAGAGGGGTGTTGCAAAAGCCTCCTGTTCTGTCTGGTTGGTCATCATCGTATCCGTTAGTTTGTTCAGGGTCACTTCACATGGTTACAAACCTCCCCTCTGGAAGGGGATGCTCTCAATCCGCCGTCAGCGTCCGCTCTTTCAGCACCTGCATGGTATGGCGGGCAATCATCAGCTCCTCATTTGTTTTTATAATGCTTATCTCAACAGCTCCATTTTCATCCGTCAAGTCAGGCCCCTGCTCCCGATTTTTCGCCTCATTGATCCTGATGCCAAGAAAATCCAGACCGGTGCAGAGGCGACTGCGGATTTCAACTGAATTTTCACCTATCCCCCCGCTGAATATCAGCCTGTCAAGCCCTCCCAAAACAACGCAAAGAGAGCCGATACTTTTGCGGGCCTGGTAACAGAACAGCTCAACCGCATTACGTGCAGCAGCATCACCCTGTTCGGCATTCAGCAGTTCGAGCATATCGTCCGTTCGGCCGGAAAGAGCGAGCAGCCCCGAGCGTCGAATCACCATCTCATTTATTTCGGCAGGCGTCATCCTCCCCTGCTCAAGCAGAAACAAAATCACTCCGGGGTCAAGATCACCGGTGCGGGTACTCATCACGAGCCCTCCGGCAGGAGAAAAACCCATTGTGGTCTCGATGCTTTTGCCATCCTTTACGGCAACCATGCTTGCGCCGTGCCCCAGATGGGCAATAATTATTCGCCCCTGCAGCTTTCCGGGAGCGGCCTCTTTCAGAAGCTCTGAAAGGATATATTCGTAGGAGAGGCCATGAAAGCCGTAACGCCGTACCCCTGCCGTGCGGATGGATTCCGGCAGTGCATAGAGCCTGGCTACATCGGGCATTGAAGCGTGAAAGGAGGTATCAAAGCAGGCGACCTGCAGGGTACCGGGAAAAAGCTTTTCAAGATGCCGCAAAGACTTCAAAGCAGGAGGGAGATGCTCCGGCGCAAAAGGCGAAAGCTCCTCAAGTGAGGCGATGAGCTGGTCGGTCACAACCCGGGGTTCCGAGAAAATGGGGCCGCCATGAACCATGCGATGGCCTATTGCATCAGGCTGGAGAGCTGCAAAGTCCGACTTCAGACGACAGAATACAAATTCACACGCAGCCAGATGGTCCGGAACCGCAACACGTTCACTTGCCAGAGAGCACCCTGCGGCATCCATGAGCGAGTAGCTGCCGCCGGAGCTGCCGATACGTGTCAGTAAACCCGAAAAGATCAGCCGCTCCTCTTCGCCAATTTCGAAGAGAGCAAACTTGATACTTGATGAGCCGGTATTGAAAGTCAGAATTCGTTTGTTGAAAAGCATATGGCTCCAGGAAAACATGCGCTCGCCCCTCTTGAAGAGCTTGATAACGATCAAAAAAAGAGAGAATCAGCAATTCGGCATGGCAACCGCCTGCTCTCATTTTATACTGCCTTTACGACGGGCATTAACCACTAATACAGCCAGTGCGCAGGAGAGAATCCGTGTGCGCTGGCTGTCTGCCCTGCTGGTAAGAATAATCGGAACACGTGCGCCCATGACAATTCCGGCTGCATCCGCGTGGTTGATGAAGGTTATCTGTTTTGCAAGGATGTTGCCGGCTTCAATATCGGGAGCAAGCAGAATATCCGGATCTCCGGCAACGGCGGAAACGATGCCTTTTTCCAGTGCGGCCTCTTTGCTGACTGCGTTGTCCAGAGCAAGCGGCCCGTCGATAATGCAGCCGACGATTTGTTGGCGTTCAGCCATTTTGCAAAGTGCAGCCGCGTCCAGTGTGGCCTGCATTTTCGGATTCACGAGTTCAACGGCAGCCAGAACAGCTATTTTCGGAAGACGTTTTTCATCACTCAGAGCCCGCCAGACATCAGCAGCATTGCGGCAGATATCAGCCTTGGCGGCAAGATCGGGCTCAATATTGACTACGGCATCGGTAATGATCAGCCACTTATGATACCCGGCGGTATCCATGACATAAGAGTGCGAGAGTCGCCTCCCGGTTCGCAGGCCGGAAGTTGAAGCTACAACAGGATAGAGCATCTCCTCTGTATGCAGTGAACCCTTCATGATTGCTTCAACGCTTCCTGCTGCGGCTAATTCAACTGCCTTCTGTGCAGCGGCATGACTGTGCTTGACGTCTACAAGCTGCCAGTTGGAAATATCAATACCGGCTCTTGCCGCAACGGCACGAATGCGAACGAGAGGGCCTACCAGAACCGGGATAATCAGGTTTTCCTGTACGGCCGTCACAATCGAGCTGAGAACCAGCTCATCGACCGGATGGACAACTGCCGTAATGATGGGATCCAATTCCGCACAGGCCTTCAGCACTGCATGGTAGCGGTCATGGGAGTGAACCTGTATTTCGGGCGGTTCATCACTTGCATACATATGAAGGGTATCGGTCATAAATTATGCTGTAGTTCCGGATTTAAAAATACGTCCTGCATCACCTGTAACGGCCATGAAACAACAGTTCTCATCTCAGAGCGACGGAACATGAAGTTTTACCCAGGCCGTATACCTCTCCATCCAGCACTGCAGAAACTGACGGCTCCCCTCTCCGATATTGCCCTTTTCATCAAAGAGAGATTCCTTTAGCTGAATGAACCCTTCCGGCTGAGCAAGGGTCGGCATATCCAGAGCCGCCAGAATGTTGCGCAGATGCTGCTGCGCCATTGCCGTACCGGAGGCACCGGGAGAGATACCCATAATACCTGCAGGCTTGCCCGGCCATGAACTCTGCCCATGGGGTCGCGAAGCATGGTCAAGGGCGTTTTTAAGCACACCGGGAATTGAGCGGTTGTACTCGGGAGTAATAAAAAGAAGGCCGTGGGCCTCCCGTATTTTTGCTTTGAAGCGCAAAACAGAATCCGCCTGCAGAGCGTCATCGTCCTGATTGTAGAGCGGCAGATCACCGATCCCGACCTCACTGAAGGTGAACTCCGCAGGTGCAAGCCTGACGAGCGCATCAGCCAGTTGACGATTGAAAGAGTTTTTTCTCAAGCTCCCGATCACAAGCGCAATTTTGTACTTTTTCATGCTCCTCTGCATTTTACGTTATCCTGCAAGCCCGTTCTGAAATCCAGTTTCCATCCGATTACCCGCCCTTGCTGAACTGAAAACATGGACTGCATTCGGAGGTCCATCTCCAAAAAAAACAGCCGGCATAACCATCCTGTGGCCTTTACTCCTGTTGTTAATGATCACGTGTTCTTAACAACACGAAATAACCCGCATTGATTCCTCTGATTGAGAAGAACCATGTGTAATGGAATAAATATTCAGAAGAGAGCAGAAAGTGGCCAGAGATGAAGCGCTTCGTCATCCTGCCGGACATCAGATTATATATCTCTCTGCGTCGGCAATTTGTTAGGCAAAATGATGGTTATAGTGACATATCAGTCACCTGTAAATATCGACTCATGTATCACTATTTGCACGATATCTCCATGGTATTCGCCGGAGAGGCCGGACAGGGGCTTCAGACCGTTACGGAAACACTTCTCCGGATTCTTGAAAAGAGCGGCTACAATCTCTTCTCCTGTACAGAGTACATGTCACGAATTCGTGGAGGGTGCAACACCACGGAAATCAGGATAACAGATAACAACTGCACCGCTTATCTCAAGCGCATTGACATGCTCTTTGCCCTCTCCCCTCTTTCGGTTGAACACCTGCAGAGCCGGATCACAAACGGGACACTGATATTTGCTGAAAAATCGGAGTTCACCGGGAGATGGAAAGCTGAGTACATAGATACACCTTTCAAAAAATTTGCCATTGAAACAGGAAGCCCTGTTTTTGCAAATACGGTGGCCGCAGGGACCGTACTCGGTATCATCGGCATTCCAATTGAGCGCCTGACCGATTACCTGCGAGAACAGTTTGCCGCAAAGGGAGCAGATATTGCTTCGAAAAACTGCACAGCAGCAGAGCTCGGTTACAATTTCGGACGCGAAAAAACTGCGGATAAATCGATTCTGCTTCCATCTCAAGGCACAAATGAACCTGCAGAACGCCTTCTTATGGACGGCAATGCAGCACTCGGTATCAGCGCAATCGCCGCCGGCTGTAACTTCATAAGCTCCTACCCGATGTCTCCCGGAACCTCACTGCTCACCTTTCTGGCAGCCAAATCGAAAACATTTGGCGTTATTGTTGATCAGGCGGAGGATGAAATTGCCGCAATCAATGCCGGGATAGGTGCATCCTACGCCGGAGCAAGAGCTGTTGTCTCTACTTCAGGCGGAGGGTTTGCCCTGATGCAGGAGGGGGTCAGCCTTGCAGGCATGCTCGAGACTCCAATTGTAATCCATATCGGTCAGAGGCCCGGACCAGCAACCGGTCTGCCGACCCGCACGGAACAGGGTGATCTCAACCTTGCACTCTATGCAGGCCACGGCGATTTCGCAAGGGCCATTCTTGCGCCCGGCACCCTTGAAGAACTTATTGAATCGATGCAGCAAGCCTTCAGGCTCGCCCACCGCTTCCAGATTCCCGTGATTGTGCTGACCGACCAGTACCTGCTTGATGCCATCACCACTATTGAGCGAAAGAGTATTAAAAGGCTTCCTTTCAAAAGTTCAATCATAAAAACAAAAGCTGACTACCAGCGCTTTGCTTTCACCGTTAACGGCCTGAGTCCACGGGGAGTTCCCGGATATGGTGAAGGTCGTGTTCGCGTGGATTCCGATGAACATGATGAAAACGGCCTCATTACGGAGAGCTTTGCAATTCGGCGGCAAATGGTTGAAAAGCGGCTGAAACGAAAGAGTGCCCTCTCTGAATCGGCACTCATGCCCTCAATAATCGGCAGCATCAACGAGGCGGCCACAGTGGTGATTGCCTGGGGGTCAAACCGGGGTGTGCTTGAAGAGGCGCTCGACATAATCGGCAGCAAAAAACTTGCAGGTCTCCATTTTGCACAACTCTTCCCGCTCAATCCAAAATTAAAGCCGCTGCTTGAAAAGAGAAAAATCGTGGTCATGGAAAACAATGCTACCGGCCAGTTTGCCGATCTGCTCTCGCTTCAGACCGGCCTGAGCATAGCAAAGCGGATAGTAAAAGCTACGGGTGAGCCATTCAGTGTAGAGGAGGTAGTGCATGCCTTAAAGACAAAAATCAACCATGATCATGAATAAAACACCGACCCTGTTCGATATGCCCCTGACTACCGATGTTGCATGGTGTCCGGGGTGCGGAAACTTCATGCTACAGAGTGCCGTCAAGGCTGCCCTGCATGAACTCGCCATTGACCCGAAAAACCTTGTACTGGTATCGGGAATAGGCCAGGCAGCCAAAGCACCTCAATATCTCAACGTCAATATGTTCAACGGGCTGCACGGTCGATCACTTCCCGCAGCACTCGGCATAAAGCTCTCGAACAGAAACCTTGTTGTTGTGGTGGAATCGGGTGATGGCGATATGTATGGAGAGGGCGGCAACCATTTTATCCACGCCATACGCAGAAATAGTGATATCACCGTCATTGTCCACAACAACATGATTTACGGTCTGACAAAGGGTCAGGCATCTCCAACTTCACAGCGGGGTATGGCTACTCCTGTTCAGGTTGAGGGCGTCATGCTTGAGCCGTTCAACCCGCTCGCTGTAGCGCTTGCACTCAACGCACCTTTCATTGCAAGGGCTTATGCCGGGGATGTTGAAGCAACAAAAAAAATAATCATGCAGGCTGTCAGGTTCAGGGGATTTTCAATTGTCGATGTTTTCCAGCCCTGCGTTGTATTCAACAAAGTGAACACCTATCAGTGGTTCAAGGAGAACACCTTCTACCTGCCGGAGAGTCACGACGCTTTAGATCGTGCCTCCGCTTTCGGACTGGCAACCGCGCAGGGCAAATTTCCGCTGGGAGTGCTCTACCAAAGTGAAGAGCGGGCGGTTTATGAAGATCTGATCGACGTCAGCTATACACCGCTCCATCAGCAGAAACCACCTGACGATAAAGCTTTTCATGCCATGATTAACGATTACCGCTGACGGGCACCGGAGTGCAAAGGAAAAAGAGAAATTCCCTCACTCTTTTGCAAAAAAATCAATTTCCTCCGGCGAATCACTCATGGTGCGGCTAAAAGTCACGAAGAGCTGATAGTCAAATCTGCCGGATTTCTGAGAGGAGATAGTTCACCCGTTCAGCGACCGAATTTTTCGGCAGCTCACACAGTTCATAGACAAGCCGTTCATAGGTCAACCGGAGTGTATGGTAAAGCTTGAAGGAGTGCTCGAAACTCTGTGGGCACTCACTATCGTTGACAAAAATGTCCGGCCATGGAGGAAGAATAAATACACGCCGTTCATAACAGCAACGCGCGTGGGCCTCAGTATACTCCGCAGGAACAGCGCAACCACCCTCTTCAAGATAGCCGAAAATATCAGGCAGCGCCCGGTCAAAAATTCAAATGCGATTTACAGCTTGCTGTTCAAAAGGAATTGGGGGAAATCCCTTCTCTCACCCCAATAGAGATGAAGGTAGGAGACAAAGGTATTATTTTTTCGAAAAAGTGCCGTATCACTCTCCATATCTCGGGCATTGGTTATAGTTGCAATACTATGCAACTCGCCCGATCTGCTGATCCGGGAATAGTGAAATTCGTGACCGCGCAGCTCCCTCGTATAGCCGTTTTTCACAGAGAGCTTTCTATAGCCAAGGGTCATTTTTGCACCTTGCATGGTCGTATCAAGATCAACTGCACCGCACATCGGGTAAACTGAACCATCTTTGAGGGTGATGGTATTTCCCAGATACATCATCCCTCCGCACTCTGCGTAGGCAATTCCGCCATTTCGGCAATACGATTCAATCTGACTCCGCATCGCACTGTTGGCGGAGAGTTTTTCGGCATAAAGCTCCGGATAACCACCGGCAAAGTAGAGCATATCTGCCGGGGGAAGCTCACTATTGTCCATCGGGCTGAAAAACACAACTTTTCCATACTCTTTGAGCAGCTCAAGATTCTCCTGGTAGAAAAAATTAAACGCTTCGTCACGTGCAACGGCAATAACGCGCCCTCCCGACTCCGCAGAAACCCTGCCACCGGGAGAGTGAGGAATTTTGATGTTCGAAAGCTCAAGCAGACGTTCAATCTCTACCGTTTTTTCGAGATGTTCAGCCATCCCGGTAATCTGTCCATCATAATCATAACCCGGAGAGATGTTCAGACCGAGATGCCGCTCACTGATCTTCATAATGTCGCTTCGGGGAAGATAGCCAAGCGGCTCAACCCCGGCATCGCGAGCCGCTGCTTCAAGATAACGGTAGTGAGATGGTGTATTGACTTCGTTGAATATCACCCCTGCAAGATTCAGTCCGGGATCAAAGGTTCGAAAACCGTGAAGGAGAGGGGCGGCGGAATAGGCCATGCTTTTTGCGTTGACAACCATAATAACAGGAAGATTGAGCAGTTTGGCAATCTCCGCACTGCTCCCTTCCGCTTTTTCCGCTCCGTCAAAAAGCCCCATTACCCCCTCGACAATGGAGAGGTCAGCATCAGTTGAGTAGCGAAAAAACAGCTCCTGCACATGCTCTTTGGATGCCATCCAGCTATCAAGATTGATACTCGAATGGTGAACGCCACCCCATGAAGCCGCTATGGAGTGCAGCCAGGTATCGAGATAATCCGGACCGCACTTGAACGGCTGTACCTCAAGCCCGCGCTTTGCCAGCAGCCTGATGAGAGCAAGCGTCAATGTTGTCTTGCCTGAACCGCTGGATGGAGCGGCAAGAAGAAATCCTTTTTTGTATTGACTATTTTTCACGACGATTCATCTATAGATTCTTTCGGACTGCAGAAACAGAACGGTTACTTTTCATTCCGGATTTTCTGACGTAACTGTTCAATCCCCTCAAGCACTCTCGGTCCCGGAATAAGAAAAAAAGAGTTATCGAACCCGTCATAGACTTTTCCATGTTTTACTGCGGCAACATGATCCCAGCCGAAACGGCTCATTACTTTTTCGGAGGCAGGAGTGGTTTTCGCCATATACATGCAGGCAATAACATCAGGATTTTGCCGGATAACCCATTCAGGTGAGATAGCAAAATAGTCCTTCCGGACATCATCGCCGATGTTGCGACCTCCGGCATAGGTAATCATGCCCGAAATATAACTCCCCTTTCCTCCTGTCCAGAGCGGACTATTCCAGATTTCAAGATAGACACTGCTCTTATTTTGTTTGAGAGCCTCACTTTTCCGAAACTGTTCAAGACCAGTGCTGATTGAAATTGCCAGACTCTCTGCCTGCTTTTCGTGGCCGGTAAGCTTGCCAAGTTTACGAAGTGCAGACGGAATATCATCGGGGGTATTGCAGGTTATGGTTGCTCGTGGAAAACCCATAGCCGTTATTTTCTCCCCGCTCTTTTTATTCGACAACTCATCATCAATAACGATATCGGGGTGAAGAGCAGCAATAACCTCCAGTGACGGACGCCCGAATGCTCCAGTAACAGGCAGGTTTTTGGCCCCTTCGGGCCTCTTGCAGCCACTGCTCCTTCCGACCAGTTGGTCACCGGCTCCGATTGCAAAGAGCATCTCCGTTACGCTCGGAGCAAGGCTGACAATCCTGAGTTTTCCCTTCGATTGTTCCGCTCTGCCCTCTCTTTTGCTGCTGCATCCGGCGGCCAACAACAGCAATCCAATCAATACGACAAGCTTCAACTCATGAGCGATGAAACGCAAAAAGTTTTTCATTGGAAACCGTCAGTTCAATTGTTTCTCTAAAGCTAATCCTGCCGCATGACTCCCGCGCCATGCGGTCAAACATAATCACAATCAAAATTTATACTTGAGCCCTGCGTAAGCGGAGCGTCCGGCAGTTGCGTAACCCCAGGATTCCTCATAAAACCGGTCAAACAGATTGTCAATCCTGCCATAAAGCTCGAGCTGACTCATCGGACTACAGGAGCCGGCTATATTGACAAGGCAGTAGCCCGAAAGGGTGCCTGTCTTGTTACCAAGAGCATCCCTTGCGCCTGCATCTTTGCGGCTCCCGACCCACTGCAGGTTAGTGCTGATTTTAGAGTTTTTCGAAAACGTCCAGCTACCCAAAAGCCCGACTTTATTTTTTGGACGCCTGGGAAGTTCTATACCTGAAGGATCTTCAGTATGGGTATAGGTGTAGTTGAGCATAAGAAATATGTGATCAAGAGGTTTCCATTCAGCATAATTCTCAACACCGGAAGTTTTTGTCAAACCTGAAGCCTGTGCATATTTATAGGCTGTCAGATCAAAAGCAATGCGGTCGTCATAATGCATAGTGAACCAGGTTGAGCCAAATTTAAACCGCTCAGTAATGCGCTGATCAACTCCTGCATCCCATCCCGAACTCGTTTCGGCCTTCAGGGCCTCATGGCCGTAGGGCGAATAGAGCTCATAGAGCGATGGTGCCCGGAAGCCCGAACCATAACTGAACTTGACGCTGGTGTTGTTGAAGCTGCACGATGGAGCAACCCTGAATGTCATCCTGCTTCCGAATTTCCCGATCTGCTCATAACGAACTCCTCCAGCAAGATTCAGCAAACCTGGATGCCATTGTTCCTGCAAAAAAATGCTGTTTGAACTGACGCCTTTGTCAAGTGTGGAGGGTGAGGCTCCAAAGTTTTTATTCAGCAGGCTTTCATGCTGACTGTTAATGCCAACCGACACCGTGTTGTTTTCAGCCAAAGAGAGGTCTCCCTGCCATCCAAGCTCATGAAAATTCCCGGTGTATGAGCTTGATGCTGTACCAGCGCTCAGATAAAGACGATCCTGATTGTTTACGTCATAATAGAAGGTGGAGATAAGCGGTTTATAGTTCAGTTTCAGAGCAATACGGCCATTGAACTGTTCGCTATCCAGCTCATTTCCTGACCTGTCAGCACCCGAACTATCCAGTGCAACTGCCGCTTTCGTATAGCGCAATACGGATTCAATCGAAATATGTCCCGAAAGAAACAACCCGAACTTTGCTGACAGTGTTGTGTTCTCATACCCATCCTTATCATAAGCCTTGCCTGTCGGGTTGATCCAACTGTTTTTTTCATCAACTGCTGAAAAACCCTCTGTTTTTAATCTTGACACCCCCAGTGAATAGTTCAGAAGAGCTGTCCGGCCATTGGTTCCTCCATAGAATTTAGAAGTACCGTACGATCCCCCTTCTGTTCCGGCAAATGTTTCAGGTGTGGCCGAGCCTGTTTTGGTAATTATGTTAATTACCCCTGCCGATGCATTTGAGCCATACAAAAAACTGACCGGACCACGAACAATCTCGATTCGCTCAATATTATCAACGGTAAGATTTGCAAAATTCGCAGATCGGTTTGCATCCGAGGGATCGTTTGCAGGAACACCGTCAATCAAAAGAAGCGTGTTTTTCGCATCGCTCCCCCGTAAAAAAAGAGTTGCGGATGTACCTGCTCCTCCGTTTGAGACCACATCAATCCCCACCGAACCCTTGATCACCTCTTCAACGGTGGATTGTCCGGAATTTTTAATCTCCTGAGCGGTGATGACGGTTACAGAGCTGCCTTCGGAATGACGCAGAGCATTCATGGTTTTGGTTGCCGTAACGACAACTTCGTCACCAGTAAATCCTGCCAGGGATTCTTTTGCCAGCAGCCCTTTGCTGGAAAGGAGCCCGGCCATGAGAGCGATAAACACTTTTTTGTGCATTGAAATTTTTACCTGTTTTCAGTTTCAGGAACATCAACTGACAGGGGTTAGTACTCAAAGGCGGCATGTAAGAAAATCGACAGTGCTGTGCAGCTTGTTAGCACCTGCTCTTTTCCAAAAAAAGCGGAAGCCGGCAAAGGGAAAAACAGGCGATAACAAGCCGGGTATTCTGAAAAAATCAGTAAAACCCGAACAAAAATCTTATGCTGAGCAATGTTAAAAGAAGTACAGCTTTGCCCTGACTATCACCCGTAGTCCGATCTTGAATGCAAATAATAACTGGCAGGTCTCCTGACTATCACGGATCTATTCCGTTTCGGCCTTCCCGCAGTTCTCCAGGGAGGAAAACAGTGCAGTGACCTGAAACGACCATCAAAAGTTTTCTGCATGTGGCCATGCATCAACTTTTATGGCTTCCGTTATACAGTTGCGGGTACAGTTTACGATTTTCACGTAATTCCCTATTCTCCGGTTTTTAAACCGGCACCAGCTACAACAAAAGAACAATAATGGTGTAATAGATAGCAATTCAGACGCTATTAACCAAATCGAGCGCGCATTTCCGTCAAGAGGAAACCATGGCAATGCATGCCCCTGATAAAACAAAAGGAGGGTAGTTGCTTTTATGACAACGAAGCAGTAAACAATTGCCCATAGCCGCCTGTTATGCAAAACACTCAATTTTTCACTATACTCATTCGTTCGGCACTGCAAGCATGACGCCCCTTATAACAATTCGATGCTCCCATCATTATGCCAATCAAGTATGCCAGACGCCTCTCGGGGCGTAAACGCTCTACGGAGACAAACCGGCACCTCGGGTTTGCTCTCGCCTTTGTGGCCGGAGCAACCAATGCCGGCGCCTATCTGGCAGTGAAGCTCTACACCTCGCACATGACCGGCATGGTTTCATCAATGGCCGACAATATTGTTCTTGGTAACAGTGATCTTGCGCTTGGGGCATTCGGTGGCGTATTCTCCTTTCTCGCCGGTGCTGCAACGACGGCTGTCATGGTCAACTTTGCACGGCGGAGGCACATGCACAGTGAGTTCGCTTTTCCTCTCCTGCTTGAAGCTCTTCTCCTGCTCTCGTTCGGTCTGCTTGGCGCTCAGCTCTCCACAATCAAAGGGGTATTTGTTCCGGTTACGGTGATGCTGCTCTGCTTCATTATGGGGCTGCAGAATGCCGTTATCACCAAGCTCTCGAATGCGGTTATTCGAACCACCCACCTGACCGGCATCATTACCGATATGGGAATCGAACTCGGCAAACTCTTTTACTGGAATCGCCATACTCTGGAAGCTGAAAATGACGTTGTGGCTGATCGGGACCGGCTGAAGGTGCTTGTAACCCTCACCCTTTCGTTCTTTGGCGGCGGGCTTTTTGGCGCTCTCGGCTTCAAAGAGATCGGCTACGCACTGACTATCCCTCTTGCACTCCTCCTTGTTCTTCTCGCCGGAGTCCCGGCCGTGGACGATCTGCGCGGCTTCCTGCACAGAGCTGCACGAAAAAGAGAAGCGAAGTTGCTTGATTGATCAGAAACAGAGCTGCATTCGGGGAACTCTTGAGAGCCCTGCGGGATTAAAAAATATACCGAAAGTGGCAATTAACTATCCATTCATGATCCGACAGACTGCTAAAGCTCTACATTTATGAAGTTAATCTTTGTCTACAATACCGACAGCAACCCGCTCAGTGCGCTCATCGACCTTGGTCGCAAGATTCTGAGCCCCGAAACCTATGATTGCAGCCTCTGCAAACTGACCCATGGGCCATTTACTGAAATGGAGTCATGGCGAGCGTTCCGCATCTCCATAGGGGTTCCCGTAGAGTTTCTGCATCGCGATGAATTTGAGAAAAAATATGAGCAGCGTTTTCATTACCCGGTTATTCTCAAGAAAAGCGATACTATCGACGTACTGCTCTCGAAAAGCGAGATTGACGAGCTTAGTGATCTTGACGCACTCATTACGGCAGTAAAAAAACATTTACCGCCAAAAGTGTGAGGAGTTGAGATTGTCAGGAACGGTCTTCGGAGGGGTCTCTATCCGCTTCAAATTCAAGAAGTGCAGAGTTTATGCTGAAACGCCTGCCCATGGGTGGCGGTCCATCGGTATAAAGGTGACCGAGGTGTGAGCCGCACCGACCGCAAAGCACCTCCATCTCCATTGCGCTCTCTTTACGATACCTGACACTGTTTGAACGCACGGTTTTCAAAAAACTCGGCCAGCCGGATGAACTGGTAAACTTCTCTTCCGAACGAAAAAGCCTGTTACCGCATACTGCGCAGAAGTAGGTTCCAGGGCTTTCATTGTCCCAGTACTTTCCGGTAAAGGGCTGCTCGGTAACACCCTTGCGGGCAACCTTGTAGAGGGTCCGGGAGAGCAACACTTTCCATTCGGCATCTGCTACACTGAGCTTTGCCGTATCAGTCCGGGAGTAGTAGGGATTTAAAGGTTGAGGCTGTTTTGGCATGGTTTTGCTTTTTTCAGTAACTGTTGGCGATGTTATTCCACCTGGAAACCAATAACCACCGCCCTACCATAAACACCACAAAGATAAGAACCGTTCGTTTCACATGCACTTCATGCTGTTTAATAATGTAACCAGAAAATCTTTAATTGTATATCATAAAACACAATATCCTCACACTCACGCATCTTTGGTGACAAAACGAGTGATAAGTTCAAGCAACTGCTCTTTTTTTACCGGCTTGGTGACGAAGGAGTCACACCCCGCTTCTTGTGCTTTTTCCTTCTCAATTGCTGAGCTGAAGGCGGTCTGAACTATAACCGGCAACTCAGGGCGAAGCTCTTTTATCAATCTGGTCGAATCAAAACCGTTCATGAACGGCATTTTGATGTCCATAAGTACAAGCTTTATTTCGGGATGCTGCTTTACCTGCTCCACCGCGTCCCGGCCATTTCCGACCGAAAGAATGGTAAGATTCTCTGCATGAAGTGTCTTTTTCAAGAGCAGGCTACTGATGGCGTCATCTTCAGCAACAAGAATAGTCACAGGGGGCAGGAGAGCTTCAGCGATATGAACCGCTCTCTCCTGAATGCTTGTTTTGGCAAAACCCTGGGCCGTGTATTCAAGGCTGAACAGGAATTCACTTCCTTTGCTCTCTTCCGAGGAGACAGAGATGCTGCCACCAAGCATTTCAACGTATGCCTGGGCAATGCTCAGTCCGAGGCCAGCACCCTCATAGTTGCGGGTCAGGGAGTTATCTGCCTGACGGAACCGTTCAAAAATTTTCGTTTGCATGTCGGGCGAAATCCCGATACCGGAATCAACAACATAAAACTCAAGCCTGTTATTTTTCAGAGTATATCCAAAGTCTATATGCCCCTCTCTGGTGAACTTCAGTGCGTTCTGCAGAAGATTTGTCAGAATTTGCGTAAGCTTTGTGCCGTCTGTCTCAATGACACTTTCACTGTCTGACAACCCGGTGGTGCAGTTCAAACGCAAACCCTTCTGTTCGGCCTGGGGATTGAAAAAGGCATGAAGCTCCCGAAGAAGTTTATTGACAGGGGTCTTGTCGATTTTGACATTTGTCTTGCCAGCCTCAATGCGTGAAACATCAATAATGTCATTGATAAGAAAAAGCAGACGCTGACAGCTCTGGTCAATAAGATCGATATAGAGCAACTGTTCATCTCTTGAGAGATCAGAATCTTTCAGGATCTCTGAAAGGCCAACGATCCCGTTCATCGGAGTTCGGATTTCATGGCTGATATTGGCAAGAAAGGCGGTTTTTAACCGGTCGCTCTCCTCCGCATTCTCTTTGGCTGTGATCAACTCACTCCAAAGTTTTTTCGTTTCAGTGATATCCTCCTTGATCGCCACAAAATTGGTTATCACACCCTCTTCATTCAAAACTGGCGAGACAACCGCTGACTCCCAGTAAAACTCTCCGTTTTTCCGCTTATTGTACATTTCGCCCTTCCACACTCCCCCGCCAAGAATGGTTTTCCAGAGATCTTCATAAACTGAGTCCGACATGGTTCCGGACTGGAGAATACGGGGATTTTGCCCGATTGCCTCTTCAGCAGTGTAGCCTGAAAACTCTTCAAATGCCGGGTTTACATATTCAATATTGCCCTCCGGATCGGTAATGAGCACAATGGTATGACTTTGATGTATTGCTACACTCAGTGTTTTCAGCTCCCGTTCAGCCGCTTTGCGCTCCGTTACGTCATGAATAATAGCGTAGAGCAGCTCCCTGCCTGCGACCCTGATATTGGAGCTGAACACCTCTACGTCGCGAATGGAATTATCGGCCCTGCGGTGTTGAAAGGAGAACTGATTTTTTCCCGACATCCGGTTCTGTGCCATAATGCGTTTCAGCTCCTCATCAGGCAGCGTATCGATCTCCCGGATATGCTTGTGGCGGAGATCATCAATTGTCCAACCGTAATAAGATGCCGCAGCATGGTTGGCATCAACAATATTACCGGTAACAGGATCAATCACCAATTGTATGGCGGAGTGCTCCTCAAACAGTTTCCTGAAACGCTCCTCGCTGTTGTGAAGTGCCTCCTCTTCAGACTTTTTATGTTCGGTGATGTCGGTAGCAATACCGATAAGAAATGGCTGCTCCTTGATGATGACTCTCTTTCCGGATAACTGAAACCATCTGAACTCAGGGCCGCCCTGTATGAGGACTCTCACTTCAACGGACTCCTCATTGCCACTACTCATGATCTGCAACATTCTCTCTGCGACCATCGGCCGGTCATCCGGATGAACAGTCTCAAGGGCAATGAAAGTGGCCATTTCAGCATCCGGTTTGCCAACAACAACATCCCGCTGATAGGTATTCCAGAGGGCATAACGCCCCTCTGCATCAAGCATATAGAAGGCACCGGGCACAGCCTCTTTGAGTGCGCCAAAAAGAGCCTGCGTCGTTTCTGCATCCCGTGCTGCGGCTTTCAGGTCAGTGATATCCTGAGCAATGATATAGACCTGTGCAGCTTTGCCCTCTCTCTCAACAATCGGGTATACAGTATTTCGAAAACAATGGCCATCCTGCTCATCTTCAAAGATCATACGCCTGGCCGTACGAAAAACCTCATCAACTTTTATTCGCCGTACTGCCGCCAACTCAGGCGAAAGAAAAGCATATGCGTTTGCGTTGATGCACGCCTCCGCCTGTTTGCCAAAGAGCGCAGCAAATGCCTGATTGGCATCAAGAATGGTTCCTTCCCGATCCATGATAAACGCCGGTTCAGCAATAGTATCAAAAACAGCGTGGAGCGTGCTTTCGCGTTGTTCTGATGAACGGTTCTTGTATTGTTCTGTATGACTTCTGTTCTGCATGAAAAATCAAATAGCGTATTGACCCCGGCGTAACAATGGAAATAATCTGCAGCATTTCAGCATCTGAAGGATGGCTGTCTGAGCCGCAATTGGTACAAAATATGAAGAGTTTTCAGCTTTGTCATGATAAATCACTCCTGCACGCCAAGGCCTTCATATTGCCCTATTTTTTTTGCCCACCTGGCAAGTGTCTTGTCGTCCATGCTATTCCATAGCTCAATCCCGGCACCAAGATGGTGGTTGATGAAGGCGCACTCGACAACTGCTTTATCGGCAGAAAAAATGTATTCGTCAAGAGCAGCATCATCTTTTGGCTGAAACGCCCAGTATAAAAGTCCGGGCTGGCCGTTATTGAAAAGAAAGAGTTTCTCGTCAGGATCAAGGTCGCTATTGTTCTCAAGCGTGCTGCACTCACTGGCAATCTCTTTGATCAACCGGCAGTGCTTCTCACTGTACTCAATCGGGCCGATGATAGGATCGTAGACCCGACTGTCAACCGTAATCACTCCCATCTCTGTCAGAATAAAAAGCATATGACCTGAGCGCCAGTAACCGCCGTCGAGTAGTGCCGGTTTATGAATTGCGTTAAAGCGACGAAGCAGAGCTGCTCTCTCCATCAGACGGTCTCCGTGGTTTCTTGGTGAACAGGTAATGACAACATGGTAAAATACAATATTCACAAGATGCATACCAGTACATGAATTACGCTTTTTTTCGTTCCACAGAAACAATCCAAAAACCGGCGATATCAAACTTGCACATCCTCACATAACAATGCTCAATTCAACGCCTTCACTCACTTTTGATTCATGGCGAAAGACCGGGGTGTCAGAATGAAAAGTGCCATTGCAGAAAGATGACCTCCGTTACCACCTTTGGTAGTAAGAAATTTTGTAGTAGCTTTCATTAAAATCAAAACCCATGCATTTGGCAAACCGAACGGTCATAACCAGAACGCTCATTTTTCTGTTCGCTATCGCATCCGTTGCGTTAGCCGGAGAGGCTGTTGCAGAAAATTCAGTTACGGTACAGACAAAAGTGACGATAAACATCTCTGACTCACTGATTCGGTACCTGAATAAAATCAGGAAAGAGGCTGACCTCAAGAAAAACACTCAGCCCTCATCTGCACTATCGAACCCCTCACAGGCCGACACCACGAGAGTGTTTACTCCTTGAATAGGGAAACCGATTCCATGCCGGAGCGGTGTAAAAAAAAGAATCACGTTATTTTTACTATGAAAAGATCACAAATAAAGCTCATTACTGAACGCAATACCATCAGGCTTCCGCTTCTTGCGGCCATAACCCTTATCTTGTTTCTGGCATTAACAGCTACACCACTGTTTGCCAAAGAAAATGTTGTAAGTGCCAGTGAAATAACACTTGCTACACTCAAGCTTGAAGATGTTCAGGGAACATATGGAAAGAAGATTAACGAAAAGAAAACCGATGAAATACAGGTCATTCGCACAGTAAATCCCTTATGGAAACTGGAATTGCCGGACGAGCACCTGCCGGCAATCACTACAGAATACTGGGTTACCGGCAATAACGGGAAACCCGATGTATTCTCAAGTATCAATGAACCATCCTCATCAGTGAAAATTGAGATCAGGGCGAAAGGGATACAGTCTGAAGCGTATGTTAACAAACACTGGTTAATGTCGGAAATTGTTGATATTATCATCTATCCGGTTACCGCAACCAGTAAAGGCGCTTATAGTGGCGTCATTAAAACCGTCATCTCTTTTGCGCATATTTAATACCCCAGCCCCATCCGTTGAGTTTTTTTTACGTTTCTTTACGACTGTCAGGCTCCTCAGGCACTCCTCCTTTTGACTCTCCCGTTACCAAAACAGTAAGAAACCGCCTGACGGGAATAACAATTCATTACGGAATCTCCCTTATGAGCATCTCTATTAATTTATTCCGCGATTCGACTGCTTCGTTGGGCGGTGCTCGAAATCCTCAAGTACTAAGTGTACATTCGGTTTCTGCGCTGCCTCGCACTCAAACCGCTCACGACAATTAATAGAGGTGCTCTTATGAAAAACACGGTATGGACAGGCCTCTTTCTGCTTTTTGGCACTCTTTTCGCTCAATCACTCTATGCTGATCATATCTACAATTTGTTTGTATCGCCAAAAATGTTTGAGCTGAACCTGGATACCCAGCCGATCAGTGAATCCATACGGCTGAAAAACAACAGTGGTAACCCTTTGAGCCTGAGAGCAACTGTCCAGAACTGGACAATTGACGAAGAGAACAAACTGAAAACAGTGCCATCCGATACAGAGTCACTTGATCAATGGATAGTGGTTACACCAGAAAATATTACGGTAAAACCAGGCAAAGAGGCTGTTGTTCAATTTTCAGTGACGCCGCACCCTTCTGCTGAACCCGGTGAACATCGAGCCATTATTTATATCACAGAGAGATATCCTACAGCAATCGGTGAGGGAATTGAACTCACATTCAGCCAGGGCATTGGTATCTATGGCTATTCTGGAACTATCCTGCGTGCTGCCATCCTGAAAGAGATGACGTTTGAGCGGGGTTCAGGAACCCTGAGTGTCGATATTGAGAACATTGGAAATGTGCATTCCAGGTTTCATGGCGACTATTCTATCTGGAAAAAAGAGCGTTTTGCCGGGGTTAAAGCTCTGAAAGGTTACCTGAACAAGCCAGACAAGAAAAATAAACCGCAAGGCTTTATCGCTTCAGGCAGTGTCAACACGACTCCGGTGCTTGCAGGAAACCGCCGAACAATAAAGACCATACTCCCTGTTACTGGTCTGCCTGCGGGATACATCGTTGTTGTAAGCGGCTCAATCAATAATCAAAAGGTAGAGAAGATTTTCCGCTGAATGAAGCTCATCCACCTGGCTTGCTCGCAAAAAAACGCATTACCATCTCTTTTCCTTGTAGTCTTTTAAGTCATGAGCCAGGCCATCACTCAGGAAAAACCTCATCTCCGATAATGGCATCAAAATCAACAGGAAATGATGGCTCTACCTGATTGAGATGGTCAAGACCCTCAGGCATTGCATGAACCCCGGTCGGAAAGGAGTTATGTGACCGGATATACTCCATCAGGTAAAGGCTCAACCGATAATAACCGCAAGGTTTTGTGGATGTCGATCCCGGTGATTGATTTACCGGCTTGCCCTCAGCCCACCGCTCAACAATCTTTTCGACCAGCTCCTCATAGCTTTTTTCTTTCCGCATCTGCCTCTCTCCTTTTTTTACAGTTTACTGCATGCCGAACAATACTATCCCGACAAGTTAGTGAATGAAGAGAAATATCACTGAAGCTTCGCTTCAGGTTGTATCGTCAGCCACGTAAAAATGTGAAGGGGTGCCGGGGGGGGATGTAAAAAAAGCAAGGCCCACATTGGCGGGCCTTGCTTTTACGGTTATGAATCCTGAGGATCAGATAGTCTGTGCGGTAATAGTGAACGAACCTGCATGTGCACCTGACTCGGTCGTATTACCGAAGTTGAGGGTCATATTGACGTCACCAACGGTCTGAGTCTGGCCGGTAACTCCACGAAGAAGTGTCGTGACCGTAGCGCCTGAAACTGCTCCGCTTACTCCATTGGTTGAGGCCAGTCCGTATCCGGTTACACCAATCTTGGACGTTGAACCGACTCTTGTTGCAGAGAAATCAGTTCCGGTAATGGATACGGTTGCTGTTCCACTGCTTGAAAGACCAGCAATCGCCCATGCATTCTTCAGGGTAATTTTAGCTGACGATGGTCCGACCTCTGTTGCTGATGCCGCAAGAGTTGTTGAGGTATCGCCGAGAGTTGTCCAGGTAGCCGACAGCGGTGAACCTGTCTGTGATGCGCTTGACGACGTTGCTGAGAAGTTCAGGGCTACGGCACTGTAGTAGTGCAGCACCATATACTCCGGCATGGTCACGGTTGTGGTAGTAGTTCCGGACTGAGAGACCGGCGCTGCATTGGCTGATGGAGAGATGCTGCAGAGGCCAAGAAGTGCTGCTCCAAGAGCGATGGTGCGAATAGCTTTGTTGTTTCTCATGATAGTATCCCTTTTGGTCCTGGTTGAAAGTTGAGTGATTCTGATTCTGTTTATAATGGTTCAACAACCGTGCCAATGATTAACCGCACCCCGTATTTCCACATCCAGTACTACCTCAATTCTCTTGAAATTCATGACTACACGTAGGTTTAATGCCTTGCTATTGCTCATCTCACTACAATAACCTCAACCCTGAACTTTTATTTTCTCCGTATTGCAAAACATTGCAGCCGATGAACAATTCAAAAAAGACCGTCTCATTTATCTCAAAATGTATCGTTTTATAAGACTCAAAGTGAGACTGTTGATGAGTCTGAACATATCAATAGTAGGGACGCCTCTGCTCTCAACCCGAAACGACAAAGAAAACAGAGCTCTGCGGGTATTTACATTGAGGGATCCAGGCAGAACCAAACAAATGCGATTGGCCTTTCAAGCGAAAAAAGAGAGTGGTATTAATTCAGTATCAAAGAAGAGTAGTAAAACGTAGTGCGGCGTAGTGGAGCAAAAAATATTTGTAAATAAAGTGAAATAGTTCTTTTTATTCAGGAATAAAGCCGATATTACTCACCTTAATACGCCAGCACATGGCGAATTAATAATCAAGCAGAGTAAAGCGATGGCTGAGCCAATCCTGAAAACCATAAAAAACAGCCACTGGGAAAGTGTACACCCGGCAGCCGGATACACCAAAAAGGTGGAGGTGATTGATGACAATATCGTCCACACCTGGATTGAGTCAACAGAGGATGTTGTCCTTGATTTCATGGACACAGAGCTCCTTCAGGCTGTTCTTGAGGATACGGGTCTCGGAAACAGAGAGTTTCATGTCATTTTTAACCTTGCCAATACCAAAAGCATTACCTATCGCTACAAACAGGCAATAACCAACCTCTTTTTTAACTGGAGCCCGTTCTTCGGGGCTATAGGCTTTTATAACATTGCGGACTCAATGCGCATTATAACTGAATCCTTTGCCGCCATTGCTCCCGAAAAACTCTGTATTCTTCAGACTGAAACCTATGATGAGGTTATTGAAAAAATAATAGCCTTCAAGTCAGGGACACTGCCGTCTCGAGAAAACCCTGATGATGAGAAAAAAGAGGAACTTCGCTTTCTTGGAACGGTTGCAAAACTTTCATGGCTTGGCCTGCTCGAAGAGCCTGTAGAGCTGCCTTCCAGGGGAAGTCGTTTCCGTACAGTTTTCAAAGCACTCGAAGCCCTTCGTCTTGACCTTGTAGCAAAAAATATTAACTGCGAAAAAGAATTAAAAGAGCTTAACAACAACCTTCAAAATCGACTAACCCAGATGACTATACAAATGAATGCACAGACAGAGCTGAATAAAAAATCGGCAACAGAATTCAAAAGCGAAATTGCAGACCTGAAATCACGGCTTGCAACACAGGATATGGAGCTTACAAGGGTTTCAACGGCAATTGCTGAAAAAACCACAAAATTGCGCAATCTGCTTCAACAGATACATGCTCTTGAAATAGATTCTGAAGTTAAAAACGGCATTGCTGACACCTGTCTCGGCCTTATAGAGACTGAAACCATTGAAAAACGCCTGAATACCGAACAGACAGAGGGCGATTCAGTGTTTCTGTCAAAACTTCAGAAAAAACATCCAAACCTCAACCAGCGCGAACTGAGAATAAGCCTGCTGGTAAAGATGAACTACGACACCTGTGATATTGCCCGCTCGGTCGGCATCTCAACAAGGGGTATGGAAAGCATTCGCTACAGAATGCATAAAAAGCTCGGGCTGGGAAAACATCAGTCTATCAAAACCTATCTTTCAGAACTTGCAGTAACGTTCTGAACCCTCTCTCTATAATTTTTAAAAAAAAGGCACTTCATGCGTCGAGTATTGAGTGCCTTTTTTTTCTCCTCCACCCACCCTCACCGTGGATTTTTTCATCACGGTTATTTGTTCATATTCCGGTAAGAGTGTTTCACCACTTGAAAAATGGAGGAATAAATGGATATCCGTAAACTGATTGAGGCCTATCACAAAGCCTGGACTTGCGGAGATTTTGAGGCCGCTCGATCTTTTCTTGCTGATGACCTGGAGTTCAGGGGCACTATTGAGAGTTTTTCGAATGCCGACGATTTCCTTGCCGCTCTGAAGCAGTTCGCAAAGATGACAAACCAGGTAACCATGCTTGAGCAGTTCTACGATCACCAGAGTGCTGCCCTGCTCTATGATTGTGATACGGCTACTCCGGCAGGAGTCATCCGCACCGCAGAATTCTTCTCTGTTGCAGGCAACCGGATTACAGCTATCAGGCTGATTTTTGACGCAACAGAACTGCGTAAAGCGATGACGACTTGAGTCACAAAGAATCGGAATCAATCCTGACTGAAAGAAAAACCTGTATGATCGATAGTCCAACAACAAATAAAGGCCTCCCGTTCAAGAAGATGCTAAGCTTTCTCGGCCCCGGCTTTCTGGTAACGGTGGGTTTTGTAGATCCGGGAAACTGGGCAACAAACATTGAGGGGGGATCACGGTTCGGCTACCAACTCCTCTGGGTAGTATCACTCAGTACACTCATGCTTGTTGTGATCCAGCATATGGCGGCAAAACTTGGCATAGCCACAGGGAAGTCGCTTGCAGTCAACATACGTGAACATTTCCCAAAACCGGTGACGGCCTTTCTTGGCACTACGATTCTGCTTGCCTGTATTGCCACTGATATTGCCGAGCTTCTCGGGGGTGGGATCGGTTTTTCCCTGCTCTTCGGCATACCAATCTGGACAGGAGTGCTCTTAACAGTCTTTCTCAAAATCTTTCTTGTCATTAGCCAGCGATACCATCGAATTGAAGCACTCATTGTGGGTTTTCTTGGAGTCATAACCCTCTGTTACATGATCGAACTCCTGATTGTCAAGCCTGACTGGGCGGCAGTAACTACCAGCATTGTTCTGCCTCAACTGGACAGGGATAACATCTATGCCGCTATGGCCATTCTGGGCGCCCTGGTTATGCCGCACAATATCTTTCTGCATTCAAATGTCATTCACAGCAGAGAGTGGGGAATATCGGAGAGAGAAAAAATGGAGTTGCTCAGGTATGAAAAAATGGACACCATCTCTGCTATGACTCTTGGATGGATTGTAAACTCATCGATGATTATTGTCGCCTCAGCGGTGTTTTTTCAGAACCATCTTGCAATCCACACGATTGAAGAGGCCTCAGCCACACTCAAACCACTCGCAGGCCCGCTTGCAGGAGTGCTTTTTGCCATAGCACTGGTTTTTTCAGGTGTAGGATCTTCCATGACCTCAGCGATGGCTGAAGCAAATGTATTCACAGGGTTTCTCGGCAAACCGGAAGATCCCGGAACACTCCTCTACAGGAGTGCGGTTTTTGCCACCTCAATACCATCATTCCTGATCATTCTCTTTACTACCGATACCTTTCGGCTCCTGATTTTCAGTCAGATCATTCTTGGCATACAGCTTCCCTTTACCCTTCTCTCGCTTTTGATTCTCTGCCGTAACGGGAAAGTCATGGGTGGATTCAGAAGCCGAAACAGGGAGTTTGCTGCCGCCTCACTCATTTCAGCGATCGTTATCATGCTCAACATCTATTTTTTTTACACAACGGTTACCGGAGGAGTCTGATATGCATATCTACAGGGATATCCTTGTGGCAATTGACTGTTCTCCTGCCGACGAAACCGTGATCAGCCATGTGTCATCACTTGCCATAAAACTGGGTTCAGTGGTACATCTTCTGCATGTTGTCCACTCGCATACCCTTGACCAAAACAGGGACCTTCGAGCGCAGGCAGTCACGCTTCTGAACCGGTATCGGGAGAAGATGCTAACTGATGGCATTGATACGAGAGTGATTATCAGAAGCGGAGAACCGGAGCATGAAATTCTGCGTGAAACAGAAGAGAACCGGTATGATCTCCTTGCCATGGCGGCCCATGGCCACCGTCTGCCGGAAAGGATTCTCTTTGGAAGTGTGTCAAGAACAGTTCGAAAAAAAATCACTCTTCCCCTGCTCCTCATCAACGCTGAACGTTAGCCTGAGCAAAACCCCGACACCTCTTTATCGACCCGTCCAACTCAGGCAAAAAGTGATGAATGGAGAAAAGAGAAAACCGTTATATTCGCTTTCTGACTTCATGCAAGGAACTTAAGCCGCTCTCCGGTGATTATATCTATACGGATTTCAAATCTCTTTACATTTCAAAGTACATTCTCGACAGAGCAGTATGGCGCGATCAGGAGATCTTGATGACCGTATACAGTGATAACTGGTTGAAACTATTTCTATGTTCACGATCCTTTAATTCTAACAACAGACAACTATGAAACATCTGCAAAAACTCACCAAGCCGGTAGCACTTCTGCTCATTCTCGCCATGAGTTCACTGACATGGGGCTGCCAGTCATCAAGCAATGCAGGAAGAGGAGCGGGTATAGGGGCAACCGCAGGTGGCGTTATCGGGGGAATTATCGGCAGCAGGTCGGGAAGCTGGGCCAAGGGCGCGCTTATCGGCGCGGCAATCGGTGGTGGAAGCGGTGCCTTGATCGGCAACTACATGGACAAACAGGCTGCAGAAATCCGCAACGAAGTCAACGGTGCACAAGTAACGCGTGAAGGTGAAGGCATAAGGGTAACAATGGATTCCGGCATTCTCTTTTCCACCGGCTCTTCAACCCTGACCTCAACCAGCCGCACCAATATTGAAAAGCTTGCAAGAATCCTCAATCAGTACAACGACACTCATGTCATGGTTGAAGGGCACACCGATAACACCGGCACCGAAGCAATAAACCAGACGCTTTCTGAACGACGCGCTGAGTCGGTAAGCAAACTGCTTGTTGCCTATGGTGTTGCGGAGCGCAGGCTCTCTACTATAGGATACGGCCAGTCACGTCCGGTTGCATCCAATGACTCTGAATTCGATCGCAAGAGTAACCGCCGTGTTGAAGTGCTTATCTATGCTAATGATGCACTCAAACAGAAGGCTGCTTCCGGTCGTCTGGATCAGTAAGCCTCCTCTTTGCGAAATTAACCTTCTATGGAAAAAGCCTGAATGCAACCCGTTCAGGCTTTTTTTATGGATAGACGAACAATAAAAAAATCTTACATTTCCGACCATACTACCCCGCACTGCTGAACGTTCAGCACCGTCGCGAGCTAAACCGAAATAACTGTGCATACCATGTCGTACTTTAAAAATGCTGAAGAGGTTCTCTTTCAATGGGTTTCAAGGGTCTGTAGCGGAAGCCCTGAAGATATTGCCGCGCTTTATGATGAGTCTGCGGTTCTTGTTCCTACATTTTCACCCCATACGGTCACAACACCTGAAGGGATCAAGGGCTATTTCGGACAGCTTGCGTCAAGGGATGGACTTGGTGTACGACTTCATAACAAGGCGCTCAGAAAGCAGGCTCTGAGTGATACGCTGTTCGCTTTGAGCGGAATCTACTCCTTTGAATTTGAAGTTGACCAGGTGCTGCTCTCCTTCCCTTCGCGCTTCAGCTTTATGGTTGATATTTCACGTGAGCAACCGATCATTCACCACCACTCCTCACAGGTTCCGAGAAATCTCTCCTGACCTTTTTCAGCGCCCCCCGGAACAAGGCCCGGCAAAACCACTGCCCTGTTCCGGGAATTCATTATTATCTGCTGTGTTCCATTTTTCAGCTCTCCCGTCCCAGGCATTAAAACAGGAATGCGGAAATGTACAGAAGCATTGCCGATTACGGCATTATAGGAGACCTTCATACGGTCGCCCTTGTCTCCAAAGAGGGCTCCATTGATTACTGTTCGCTCCCCCTGCTGGACTCTCCCACTATCTTTGCGTCACTGCTTGATGATGAAAAAGGCGGTTTTTTCTCTCTGCAACCCTCACTGCCTTTCACCTCAAGTCAGGAGTATGTCTCCAATACAAACATCCTCTCATGCAGATTCACGACTGAAGATGCCGAAGCCCTGCTTTATGACTTCATGCCGGTAAAAATATCCGGACCGGTCAACGAAAAAATGCAGCGTATCCACCGCTGCCTGAAAGTCATCAAAGGAAGTCTGGCCTTTAAACTAACCTTGAAGGCACGACCGGATTTCGCAAGAGTTGTGCCCGAAATTGCCCAAACAGGAGAGAACCGCTTTACCATCCGCTATGGCAGCCAAACACTTACGTTGCGTGTGGCGTGCCGCGAGATCTCGATAATCAGCAACAAATCAGGCACACTCACCCTTGAGCTTCGGCTTGCTGCCCTTGAGGAAGCTCACCTTGATCTCCACTACGGCAAGCTTGAATCCGATGAACTACTCCCCTGCTCTTTTCAGGAAAACCTGCTGTTCTGGCAGGAGTGGGTAAATAGCTGCATTGGAGAACAGTGCGCATATCTCGGAGAGTTCACTCCGATGATCAAACGCTCCCTGCTTACACTTAAACTCCTGACCTTTCAGCCAACGGGTGCCATTGCCGCAGCAGCGACAACCTCCCTTCCGGAAACATTGGGTGGTGAAAGAAACTGGGATTACCGATTCAGTTGGCTGAGAGACTCCTCATTTACACTCAAAGCGCTTTTCACCGCCGGTCACAGCAACGAAGCAGATGCCTATCTTCGCTGGCTGCACCGCACCTACAAAAAATACGGCAGCCGTAATTTGCAGATCATGTATACCCTGCAGGGCAATGAACGGCTCAGGGAGATGCAACTCAGCCATTTGAAAGGGTACCGCAATTCGCAACCGGTAAGAATCGGAAATGACGCCCACCGGCAGAACCAGTGGGATATCTATGGAGAGGTCATGGATAGCGCTCTGCGACTCTCTGATTACGCAGGGAAAATCGACGAAGAGCTCTGGCCGTTTTTCAGCAATATCTGTGAACTGGCCATAGAGAACTGGCAAAAACCCGATGACGGCATATGGGAGGTACGCAACGGCCCGCATCATTTCGTCTATTCAAAAGCGATGTGCTGGGTTGCCCTTGACCGGGGAATCACCATTGCCCTCCGTTTTGGCTTTGATGCCCCGATTGAACGTTGGAAGGAGGAGCGTGAGCGGATCAGGAAAGATATTCTTGAAAAAGGATATAACGCTTCACTAAACAGTTTTGTACAGAAATACAATTCAACAGATCTTGACGCAAGCCTTCTCCTGCTTCCACTTGCAGGTTTCCTTCCGGTTGATGACAAACGGATACAGAGCACTATTGAAGCATGCCGGAACACTCTTATGGAAAACGGTTTTCTCCTCCGATACCGCTCGGAAGACGGACTAAGCGGTGAAGAGGGCGGATTTGTGCTCTGCAATTTCTGGCTGGTGGAGTGTCTGGCTCTTTCAGGCAAAATCGGGGAGGCAAAAGAGCTGCTCCAGAGAACCCTCACGGCATCAAACCATCTCGGCCTCTTTTCGGAAGAGTTTGACAGCGAAAAGCTGGAGATGCTGGGCAACTTCCCCCAGGCCTTCAGCCATATCGGCTATATCAATGCCGTTTCGGCGATACTTGCAAAACACCCGGAGTTGAGCCGGTCAGCCAGGGAAAGCTCCTGGGGGGAACGGATCCGGAACATTATCCCCATGCCGGTCACGCTGAACAAAAGCACACCGATAGACCCGGAATCAACCAAAGAGATCGGAGCTGCCTTGAAGCGGACACTGGGCAGACTTCAGGGTGCATTTTTCAATGCTGAAAGGGGTGTGGTCAATTATGAAGCAATGAAGCAGTCGGAAGAGTTCAGCCGCTACCTCCAGCTCACCTCGTCACTCAACAGTTTCAATCCGGAATCGCTTAAAAACGATGCAGAAAAAAAGGCTTTCTGGATCAATATCTACAACATTCTCATCATTCACGGAGTCATTGAATTCAGTGTTCAACGCTCGGTACTTGAAGTCGTCAACTTCTTCGGCAGAATCGGCTACACCATCGGTGGATTGTTCTTTTCCGCTGACGATATTGAACACGGCATCCTCCGTAAAAACCGCCCGCACCCATTTTTTCCGAATAACCCCTTCTTTGGAAGCGATTCACGAAAAGATCTCATGGTTGAACGATTCGACACGCGCATCCATTTTGCACTGGTCTGCGCGGCATCAAGCTGCCCACCCGTTGAATTCTACGATGCATCAATTATCGATCGGCAACTTGACCTGGCGGCAAAAAGTTTTATCAATCGAAAAGGGCTGGTGATTGAGCAGGATAACAAAACGCTCTGGCTCTCCCCGATATTCGATTGGTATTGCAGAGACTTTGGCCGGAACAGAGATGAAATCATCCTGTCTCTGCTGCCGTATGTGAGGGAGGAAAAAAAAGAGTGGATAGAGGCAAATATCTCGTCACTGCGTGTTCGATACCTTCCCTATAACTGGAACCTGAACAGCTCTCTGCAATAGGGAAAAGCCCCGCAAAGGGATACGGGGCTTCCGGATCAAATAATCACTCCCGTGCCTTACGCTCTTTCAGGTCAGCCTCAAGCAGGTCAAGCTTCTCTTTCATTGCGCCAAGATTGCGCATCATAGCCTCAAGCTTTAACTGATCGCGCATCGGTTGTGCAGGGGTTCCCCGCAGAACCGTGCCCGGCTGAAGAAAAGATTTCGAGATACCGGTTTTGGCTGCAACCTGAATACGGTCGGCAAGCTCAAGATGGCCGGCAAATCCGGCCTGACCGCCAATGAGGCATTGACGGCCAACAACCACGCTGCCGGAAATTCCTGCCTGTGCAGCAATGACCGTGTCGTCACCAATAGTACAGTTATGGGCTATCTGAACAAGATTGTCAATCTTGACACCACGACCGATCACCGTACTGCCCATGGTTGCCCGGTCAATCGTAGAGTTTGCCCCGATCTCGACATCATCGCCGATCTCAACAACTCCCATCTGGGGAATTTTTACATAGGAGCCGTTACTCTGAGGAGCAAAACCAAAACCATCTGCACCGATCACGCTTCCGGAGTGAACAACCACCCTGTTGTGGAGAACAATCCCGTCATAAATGGTAACACGTGGAAAAAGAAGAACCTCCTCACCGAGTGAAACATTATTGAGCAGAACCGTGTGCGATCCGATAACCGTATTACGGCCGATTGTACAGTTATCACCGATCACTGCAAACTCTCCGACAGAGACTCCTTCTGCAATCGAAGTGCCATTGCCTATAACAGCAGTCGCAGCAATTCCCGGCGCAGTTATAACACGGGGGGGAGCAAATATTTTCAGAAGAAAAACAAAAGCGGTATAGGGATCACTGACCTTGAGAAATGATCGTTTTCCGGCATACTCATCAACAGAAACCGATCGGTGAACAATAACCAGAGAGGCTTCGGTAGTGGCAAGAAACCGGATATACTTCTCGTTGGCTATAAAGCTGACCTGCCCCAGGGTTGCATCTTCAATTTTGGCCGGACCGGATATTTCCCCATCACCACTGCCGATCAGTTCAACAGAGTCCGAAAACCGGAGCAGGTACTCCCTGATCTCCTGAATAGTCATATTTTTAAAGCAATTAACCGAACGTTAGAAAGAGGAAATAATTAATTAATTTTTCAGCCTTTTTATTTATATTCGAAGTCTCTTGAGCGTATCATCTGACACCAGCAGGAAGGAGATACACCGGGAATTTGAATGACTGCCATAATATAATCCCTTTCATTTGAAAATGCAGGACCCGATGGCAAAACCAATTAAAATTTTCGCAGGGCGCAGTAATCCGGCTCTTGCCGAAAAAATTGCAGCATACCTCGACATGACACTTGGCAATGCCAAGGTCGAAAACTTCTCCGACGGGGAGATCTCTGTAAACTATTTCGAGTCAATCAGAGGATCGGATCTCTTCATTATCCAGTCCACCAACCCTCCGGGCGACAACCTGATGGAGTTGCTCATCATGATTGATGCTGCCAGAAGGTCATCGGCGGCAAGGATCACGGCTGTCATGCCTTATTACGGTTATGCACGTCAGGACAGAAAGGATCGCCCGCGTGTTGCCATTACGGCAAAACTTGTTGCAAACCTGCTCACTGAAGCCGGTGCAAACCGCATTCTGACCATGGATTTGCATGCTCCGCAGATTCAGGGATTTTTTGATATTCCCTTTGACCACCTCTACTCGAGTGTCGTGCTCATTAACGATATCCGTCAAAGAGAGTTCCGTGACAACCTTGTTGTCGCCTCTCCTGATGTCGGCGGAGTGAAGCTCGCAAGAAAATTTGCCGAAGAGCTTGGCACCGACCTCGTTATTGTCGATAAACGCCGTCCGGCAGCCAATGTTGCTGAAGTGATGAACATTATCGGCGATGTCAGAGGTAAAAATGTTTTGCTTGTGGACGACATGATTGATACGGCAGGAACCATTGTCAACGCGGCAAAAGCTATCCGTGAAGCAGGCGGCCTGAAAATCTACGCCGCAGCAACGCACCCGATTCTTTCCGGACCGGCCATAGAGCGCATCAACGCATCACTGCTTGAGAAGCTGATTGTCACCGATTCGGTTATTACCAGTCACGAATACTCACCGAAAATCGAAACGGTCACGGTGAGCAACCTCATTGGAGAAGCTATAAAGCGTATTTATGAAGATGACTCTGTCAGTTGCCTTTTTGACAGCAAGAATATTCTTCAGAAACTTACGAACACTCATTAAACAGAAGAGATAAAAGATATAAAGGAAGAGCATGGAAACTATTGTACTGGGCGTTGAGCCTCGCGTAATCAAAAAGAAAGACGCTGAAAAACTTCGCAAGAACGGAATTGTCCCGGCCGTTATCTATCATAAGGGTGAAGAGACCATTCCTGTAAGTGTTAACGAAATTGCACTCAAGAAACTTGTGCACTCAGCCGAATCGCATATTATCGATCTTCAGTTCCCTGACGGCAAGATCAAACGTTCCTTTATCAAACAGGTTCAGTTCCACCCTGTCACCGACAGAATCATTCATACCGACTTTCAGCTCTTCTCGGCTGACGAGGTCATTGAACTCGAAGTACCGGTTTCCGTTACCGGTAACAGTATCGGTGTTGAAAAGGGCGGCAGAATACAGATCATCCGTCATGCACTGACCATTCAGGGAAAACCGGAAGATATGCCTGATCACCTCGTTGTTGATGTCACAGCTCTTGAGATCGGACACTCTATCCATGTCAAGGAGATCCCTATGGCTGCCTATGCCGGTCTCGTCATCAGTGACGATCCTGACACTCCGGTTATTACTGTACTTGCATCGAAAAAAGAGGCAGAAGCAGTTGAAGAAGCCCCGGCTACACCTGCAAGCTGAGTACCGTTTTGCTGTTGTAAGAATACAAAGCTGCTTTTCTTATCAGGGAAAAGCAGCTTTTTTTTTTGCTGGTCACTTGATTTTCTCCTGCCTGTATTGTTTTTTTCCTGTGCACATAACCATTATTCACCGATAGCAACCTGACGTTTGAAAAAAAACAGAGTCACCTCCCTATCCCGTCAAAAGGGAATTGCCGAGGAGGGAAAACGAAAAACAGAGAACAAAGGAAAACTCTTTTTTTTGTTTTTCTCCCTTGCTGCGTTTCTGACCATCATGGTTATCCAGCTTGATCTGGTTGTTATCAGTTTCCGTTCAATGGCTACAGCCTCCACGCTCTTTATCACGGCGCCGGAAGCGTTACGGGAGATTTTTACCACGGATATCCTTGAGTTCTGGATTGGAGCCATCTACCTGATTGCCGTACCGCTTCTGCTTGTTCGTGTAGCCCGAAACTCCCTGAAAAAAAAGAGTGCTGAAACATTAAAAAGAGAGCGTAATGAGCTGAGCCTCGGTAAAATAAGCCTCAGGGCGTTCATGCGTCATACCATAGCGCTCTATGCATCTGCGGTGATCTTTGTGCTCTATTCAGCAGCCTTTCTTGCCCCCTTTATCGCCCCTTTCAGCCCCTATGACCAGCAGGACTTTCTGGTTACCGCCTACCAGCCTCCTCTGTCAAGACTTGATGCCCTGGTTCTCAGGCAACCGAAAAACCTGGAAATCCCGATGCAAAGAGGAAGCGGCAGAACGATTGAACTGGCCAACTCCCTGATCCGAGACCTGCAACTGCTCAAAACCCGCAATGAACCCAATGCGATAAAGTTTGTGAATGAATATCGTATTGAGGGCGATTCGGTCATCTACCTACAGGGAATGCGGACCAAATCCATACCGCTCACGGCTCTTTACGGAACACTCAACAACGGGAGCAGAGAAGTTGAAAGAGCAAAACCGGATTTTGTCGTTACCCGCACCTTTTTGCTTGGCACAGACCAGTATGGACGTGACATTCTCAGCAGGGTGATCTACGGTTCGAAAATTTCGCTCACGATCGGCTTTCTCGTTGTGCTGATCTCCGTCACACTCGGCACTGTTATCGGGGTATCTTCTGGATATTTCGGAGGATGGATAGATGCGGTCATGATGAGAATCGTTGATGTTCTGATCGCCTTTCCAACCCTCTTTCTCATTCTTATCATCATTGCCACGTTCGGAAATTCCATTTATTACATTGTCATCACGCTCTCCTTTACCGGATGGATGGGCGTTGCCCGCATGGTCAGAAGTCAGGTGCTCTCGCTCAAGGAGCAGGAGTTCATCCTTGCCGCAAAATCTCTCGGTCTTTCGAACGTGAGAATCATCTTCCGCCACCTGGTACCCAATACGCTCACTCCGGTCATTATAGCTGCCACACTGCGTATAGGAAGTATTATTCTTATGGAAGCCGGACTCTCCTTTCTCGGACTCGGCGTTCAGCCCCCAACCCCAAGCTGGGGAAACATTATCAGTGAGGGGCGAGACAGCCTTTTGAACTACTGGTGGATATCGACCTTTCCCGGTATAGCCATCCTGATTACCGTGGTCTGCTTCAACCTTATCGGTGACGGTGTCCGGGATGCCCTTGACCCGAGAATGCGAGGATAACCATGAAAAAAGGTATGGCAAACGATCCCGAAGCCTGGATCACTCTCGAAACACAATACCTCTACAGGAAACCGTGGCTGACCATGCGCCAGGATACCGTGCAGTTACCCAATGGCAGAGTTATTGATGACTACTACATCTGGGAGTATCCCCCATGGGTCAATGTGCTTGCGGTTACAAGAGAGCGGCAGTTCGTCCTGATCCGCCAGTACCGGCATGGCATCGGCAGCGTCTGTTATGAGCTTCCTGCCGGTGTTCACGATAAAGATGGCGAATCACTGCTTGAATCGGCAAAGCGTGAACTGCTTGAGGAGACCGGCTACGGCGGGGGTTCGTGGCGTCCGCTGCTTGAGTTGAGTGCCAACCCGGCTCTGCAAAACAACATCACCTCCACCTGGCTGGCTGAAGGGGTCGAACTGGTTGGCAAGCAGCAGCTTGATGCAACCGAAGAGATCAGCGTACACCTCATCTCCCTTGATGAGCTTCAAACCATTGCTCTTGATGGAAGCATGCTGCAGGCTCTTCATGTAGCGCCGATACTGAAATACCTTTTGATGCAAGAGCCGTGAACACACCAGGGAGAAACGTTCATGAAAAAAACCGCACAGCTCTCACTTCTGGAGAGCACAATCAAAGAGCTTGGATTCAGCCTCCGGTATGAAAAAGGGAATTTTCTTGGTGGCGATTGCCGTCTCCGTGATGACAAGGTGGTCGTAGTCAACAAGTTCCTGCCACTCGAAGGCAAAATCTACACGCTGGCGCTTGTCATAAGCAAAATCAACCCTCCGGGACTCGCTCCCGGGATTGCAAAAATAGTCGATGGACTGATCGGCACAAGCCTCTTCAACCAGGATCTGCGGGGGTAGAGCACAGCCTCAAGCTCCTGTGAGCCAGCACTTTGCCGTCTCAATATTGCTGGAAAAATGCAAGGTGAGACCTCGATTGACAACAACATCCTCGAAGAATTCAGCATCCGAGAAGAACTTCGGATTACAGACTATTGCCACCCTGGCAACCGCAGGAACATGTTCAGAGATAAACTTCCCAGCCTCATAGGTATCGAGTGTTCCAAGCTGATACTCAAGTGCGGTTTCATCACAAAGCACAAGAGTCACACCACTCTGTTGACACAAACCGATGATGCCCATGCCGTAATTAAGAACATCTTCGAGATTTTCGTCAAAACCTGAAGCAGTGACACAGAGAATCTCACCCTGAACTTCCGCAGTGTAGTGAATTGCCATATGCTCTTGTTAGTCTGTTTACTGATCCCCACGTCATGTTAATGCCCTTGCGCGGCAGAAAACATTCTGAGGCAAATAATCATGATATTCAGCACAGCATAAAATACAGATAAATTACATTTATATAAGAAGTTCTTTCAAAAAAAACACTTCTGCCCCCCCAAAATTCAGCGTTGCTGCACACCGCTACCGGATCACCACCTGCCGGGTTTTGCTTCGAACCTCAAGGCCAGGGCGAAGTGCCGCAAACCGTTGCAGAGCCGCAAGATCTGCGCGTGACAGAAAGGAGCCGGGAATCAGCACACACCGTTTAGGACGGGCGTAGTCAAGCCATGAGAGGATCTCTTGCTGCTGTTTTTCAGCAAATCGATAGACCCAGAGAAGAACATAGTCCGCCTTGTAGAGTTCAGCCTGCTGCAACCTGCTGGAGCCTGATACAACAAGCAGTGAGTTCTTCCTGCTCCAGAGTTTCAAAACCTTCTCCTGAGGGCGCATGATAAGCATGGAAGGGAGCACGAGCAACGAGTCACCCTCCAGCATATGACGACTGACAGGGTGCCTCAACACAAGCGAATCAGGTTTGTAAAACTGTACAACGGCTTGCGGGGCCGCAAAGCCATTGCGTTCAAGCTGTTGCAGAATGCGCTTGCGCTCACGCTCACTCCTGGCGGCATCAATGAGCACGGTCGAGCTACCCGAAGAGTATAGTGCAGCAAGATGACGCCCGAGATTGATTGTCAGAAGAGTTGGCTGAACCGGAGGGCGAGAAGAGAGAAAGGAGTACCAGAAGAGCAGGTTCAACCCGAGAAGAGTGGAGATTGCAACCTTGCTCCAGGCTTTACGGGTAAAGAAAAAGAGGGCTCCGCCAAGCAGCAGGTAGTAGAGAAAAACTTGCGGCAATTCAAGCCTCACCGGTAGTGAGGCAAAGGGTACCCTGCTGAAAACAGTTGCGGATTTGAGCGTCAGTTCAGCAAAAAATATGGCACTTTCGGCAAACAATGAGGCTGCATACCCTGAAAACAGATGTAAAAACAGCATGGGAACAAGAGCATACATCAGGAGGGTTGAGAAGAGCACAACGGGTATATTTGCCAGAAGACCGATAAGGGAGAATGTTCCGAAGTAGTAGGCAATCACAGGAGAGACGCCAAGAACAGCGGCAAGTGTAACGGCAAAGCTGCCGAGAAAAAAACGACCGGTGACACGAAGAACTCCTCCTCCTCTCTCCTGCAGTATCCTGAAACGGGGATAAAAGAGAAGAATGGAAGCAACAGCACTGTTGGTCATTAAAAAGCCGGGAGTCAGGAGGTCAAGAGGATCAAAAAGAAGAATCAGAACGTCGGAGAGGGCAAGCGAGTTCATGGAGAAGGTTTTTCTTCCAAGCGTCTCACCTCCAATCAGCACCACCGTCATGATTGCTGCACGCTTGACTGAAGCGGTGTTGCCGGTAACATAGCTGTAAACCAGCAGAATAAAGGCTGCAATCAGAAATGATATCCAGCGGCCCGCAGTGGTAACTTTAAGGCGCTGCAAGCAAACATGAATGGCAAGAACAAGCAAACCTACATTAAGCCCGGAAACGGCGAGTATATGCGCTGTCCCGGTAATCCTGAACGCTTCGAACAGCTCAGGAGGAAGGTACTCCTTTTCACCGGTAAGCACACCTGCTGCAAGCTGGCGCGCTTCACCGGCGGGAATCAGCTCATCAATGCTTTTCATCATATAGTCGTAAACCGGCTGGACAATGAATCGCTCGAAACTGCCGAGTTCCGGAGCCCCTTCATGCAGCACCATCCATGGCCCTGCGCAGTAAAGCTGTACTGAAACCTGCTTCATGCGGGAAGCTCTCCCTGGGTCATACTCGCCACTGTTTGCTGCCCCGGAAATAAGGTCAAGCTGCCCCTTGACACGAATCATATCACCGTAATGGATGGCTCTCTGAGCATCTCTTCCGCTTCGCATAAAGACCTTTGCCCGATCGCGAAGCTTTATGGTTCTCCCGTTAACAAAAACCTCTTCAACACCCATGATCCAGCTTGTACCGTTTTCCGAGGTATCGGGCCGTCCATCAACACGCCCGTAAAGGAGCACTGAGTGGCCTGAGTATTGAAGCAGGCCATTGCGCGGCGAATAATGCATTCGGCTGACGCTGGAGAGCGCAAAAGTAGAAAAGAGAAACAGAGTGTAGCTGATGGTCGTAATGAGCAGAGGAAAAGGGCCTCTCTTTTTGATCAATTCATACAAAAGAGATCCGAGAAGAGTGAAGAGGAAGATGAGGCTCAACATAATCCACCCCTCAAGCGGAAATGGCAAATAGACACCCGCAAGAATCCCTGTAATAACGAAAAAAAGAAGCCGGAGAGCCGGGTAAGGCGCCAGAGAGAAGCGCACTGCTTTGCGGAGCTTCCTTATATTTTTCACGTCAGGCAAATCATTGTTTTGTATATTGTTCTTTTTAAAAAAAGCCTCTAAACCTCATTTTCTGCATGCTTGTCAAAGAAATTCTGGACACTGCCCGGACCCCTGTATTCAGCTTTGAGTTTTTTCCGCCAAAAAAAGATGAAGATTGGGAAACACTGTTTAAAACCATTGCTGCACTCTCACCGCTCAACCCTTCCTATGTAAGCGTAACTTATGGCGCAGGGGGTTCTACGCGTTCAAGAACACATGATCTGGTAACAAAAATTCAGAGAGAGACAGGGCTGACGGTGGTCTCCCATCTCACCTGCATCTGTTCGGACAAAGAAGAGACAGGATCAATCCTGCAGAACTACCAGGATAATGGCATCAACAATGTTCTCGCCCTTCGTGGTGACAAACCTGCCGGAACCGCAACTCTTGCTGAAGCCATAAAGGATTTTCCCCATGCAATTGATCTGGTCCGTTTTATTAAAACAAACTATCCGGGCATCGGGGTTGGCGTTGCGGGCTTTCCCGAAGGCCATCCTGAAACACCGAACCGCCTGCACGAGATCGACTATCTGAAAGAAAAAATTGATGCCGGGGCCGATTATATCGTTACCCAGCTCTTTTTTGACAACCGCGATTTTTTTGACTTTGTTGAACGCTGCACGATTGCCGGTATTACGGTTCCCATTATTCCGGGAATCATGCCCATAACGACCCGCAAGGGTATGATAAGAATGGCAGAGCTGGCTCTTGGAGCAAGAGTTCCAGCTCCACTCATGAAAAAGATAATGAACGCTTCAGACGATGCTGATGTTGCTTCAATCGGTATTGAGTGGGCGACCAAACAGGTGCAGGAGCTGATAGACAACCATATCAAGGGAGTTCATTTCTACACCCTGAATATGGCTGACGCAACCCTCAGAATTTTCAACAACCTTCACAAGTAAACCTGTATCCGGCAAGGCGACTGCTTGAAGCGCGCCTTGCCGGGGTCTCCTCTCAGCACAGCTCATTTTGGATGATCTGTTCATAGCTCTCACGCTTTCTTATCACCTTCACTTCACTTCCGTTCACAAGAACCTCCGCAGGGCGCAGACGGCCATTGTAGTTGCTGCCCATAACTGATGCATACGCGCCTGCCGACATCACGGCAAGCAGTTCACCCTCTTCAGCCGCATCAATCTCACGGTGCCGGGCAAAAAAATCACTCGATTCGCAAACCGGTCCAACAACATCGGCTACAACTGATTGGTCATGACTGGTTACCGCCAGTATTTCATGATGCGCCTGATAGAGGGCAGGGCGAATCAACTCGGTCATCCCTGCATCAACAACAAAAAACTCCTTGCCGGTATGATTCCGTTTTTTATAGAGGATCCTGGTCAGAAGTACAGACGCATTGGCCACTAAAGAGCGTCCGGGCTCGAAAATAACCTTGACACCCGCAGGCTTGAGCATGGGAATAAGCTTTTCGGCAAAACGCTCAATCGGAGTAGCCGGTTTACGTGGATCATAGGTAACAGGAAAGCCTCCACCGATATCGAGATACTCAATGGGAAAACCCATATCCTTCACGGCATTAAAAATATCAAGCAGTTTTGTTGTCGCTGCCACATAATATTCAGGATCAAAAATCTGCGATCCGATATGCATATCCAGTCCAATCAGACGGAGATTACTCAGTTGGGGAAGCAGGGCAAACACTGTCGGGAGCTCCCCTTCATCAACACCGAACTTCTCCTTGCTGTCACCGGTGGTGATGTAGGGGTGTGTTTCGGCTGTAACGTTGGGATTGATCCTTATGGCAACAGCGGCAACGGTGCCGAGTTCATCGGCAATACGGTTGATGGAGCGAAGCTCTGAGAGCGACTCTGACTTAAGCATGAGCACACCGCTCTTGAGGGCGTAGGTAATCTCTTCGGGTTTTTTGCCGACTCCGGCGAAAATAATTTTTTCAGGGGCCACTCCTGCCTGAAGGGCTCGATACAGTTCGCCACCTGAATTGACATCACAACCACAGCCAAGTTCGGCAAATGTTTTTATAACCGAAAGATTGAAGTTAGCCTTGACGGAATAGCAGGTAAAATGCGGCAAATCAGCGAAAGCATGCTCGAACTCCCGGTAACTGTCAGCAAGACTCTTTGCCGAGGTCACAAAAAGAGGGGTTCCGTAGGTGTCGGCAAGCTCTTCAAGAGAGATCCCGTCACAGGAGAGCGTTCTGCCGTTATAATGAAATAAGTTACTGTCGAGCACGATATTTGTTCCGGTTATTAAGATTAAAGCAAAGAGCTGAGGTTAAAAATACTCTTTCTCACGTTATCATCGAAAGAAAAAACCCTGAACTTGCAAATTCACCCTGAAGGGGTTATATTCACAACTCTTTACAACTCATACAGGATCGGGGTTACCATGGCAAAAGGAAAAGAAAACAGAATCGTTATCACACTTGAATGCACTGAAGCAAAAAAGGAAGGAAAAACGGTTTCACGATATACCACTACAAAAAACAAGAAAAATACGACTGATCGTCTTATCTTGAAAAAGTACAATCCCAACCTGCAGCGTCATACCCTGCACAAGGAGATCAAGTAAGGCTCGTTGTTTGCTCTTCAGACAAAAAAGAGTCTGATTTTTGCTCTGGTTGAAGCATAACGCATTGCCCGAATGGCGGAATTGGTAGACGCACGCGTTTCAGGGACGCGCGCCGCAAGGTGTAGGAGTTCGAGTCTCCTTTCGGGCACAAAAAAATCTACCGCGATATGCATATAAAATCATACAACACACTTTCAGCGGTCGGCGAAGATCAGGCAGG
>JAAXXL010000114.1 GCA_013334485.1 Chlorobiaceae bacterium
GATCGGAGTTTATACAGGAGGGCAATTCTGGTGTTTGTAAGAGGGTAGTTGTTGTGATTAAGAAAGTTTATTAACTATTATTCTTTTTCTTAACCTCTGTGGGTAAATTCCTCGAAGATTTTCTTTGAGAGAAGGATTGATGGAATGCACCAAGAGCTAAAGTCTTTTTTAAGGCATTCTTTCTTAAGAGTTTAAGTTGTTATAACGAATTCATAAAGTATTAAAACGGATATGAAGGTTTATTTTGATCACAATGCCACAACGCCGCTTCATCCTGAGGTGAAAAAAGAGATGATCGCGGCGATGGAGATGTTCGGCAATCCTTCGAGCATGCATTCCTGGGGACGCGAAGCGAGGGCAAATGTTGAGGATGCCCGCCGTAAGGTAGCCGCTTTTATTGGTGCACACGAGCAGGAGATTGTTTTTGTCGGCAGTGGATCGGAAGCAAACAATACGGTGCTCTCGCTTTTTGTGTGCGCTTCAAGCCAGTGTATTCCGGGAAGCAGAATGCGCAGTACCATCATTACAACGAAAATTGAGCATCCCTGTGTGCTTGAGACATCTGTGTGTCTTGGCCATCGCGGTGTACGGGTAAAATATCTTGATGTTGACCAGTACGGAAAAATTGATCTTGATCAGCTTGCCGGTATGCTTGGCGATGATGTGGGTCTGGTTTCGGTCATGATGGCTAACAATGAAATCGGCACGCTCCAGGATATTGCCGCCATAACGAAAATGGTGCATGAAAGTGGCGCATATATGCATACCGATGCGGTGCAGGCGGTCGGAAAGGTTCCGGTTGATGTTCGGAATCTCGGGGTGGATTTTCTTACCATTTCAGCTCACAAGATATATGGCCCGAAAGGGGTTGGCGCACTCTTTGTAAAAAAAGGTGTTCCTTACTGTCCGCTTATCAGGGGTGGTCACCAGGAACTTGGCCGGCGTGCAGGTACTGAAAATACCCTTGGAATTCTTGGACTTGGAAGAGCGGTTGAAATGAGAATGCTTGAAATGCCTGAAGAGGAGGAGCGGATGCTTCACCTGAAGCAGACGTTGAGAGCGGGTATCGAGGCGAGTATTGATGATATTCATTTTAACGGTCATCCTACGGATTCCCTGGCCAGTACGCTTAACGTTTCGTTTGCAGGAGTTGAAGGCGAGTCTATTCTGCTCTATCTGGACCTTGAAGGAATTGCGGTCTCAACCGGATCGGCCTGTGCTTCAGGCTCTCTTGATCCGTCCCATGTCCTTCTGGCTACAGGTGTTGACGCCGAGCTTGCTCATGGATCAATCCGGTTCAGTATGGGACGCGAAACGACCATGAAGGAAGTAGAGTATGTGATTGATGTTTTACCACCGATAATTCAACGAATAAGAAACATGTCAACGGCATATATAAAAGGAGGATTGCATGCTGCAAGCAGGTGAATGGGCATATAGTGATACATTGAAGGAACATTTCATGAACCCGAAGAATATTCTTCAGGGTGAGAATACCGATGATTTTGACGGTGTTGGAATGGAAGGTAACCTGCAGTGCGGAGACCAGATGATGGTGGTTATCAAGGTAGACAAGGAACGGGAGGTAATTACCGATTGTCAGTGGAAAACCTACGGGTGTGCCAGTGCAATTGCCAGCACGTCGGTTCTTTCCGAGATGGTAAAGGGCATGACGCTTGACCAGGCGTTTCATATTTCCCCAAAAGAGGTGGCCAAGGAACTGGGAGGGCTGCCTGATCACAAGATTCATTGTTCAGTGCTTGGCGACAAGGCGCTGCGGGCCGCCATCAACAATTACTACACTCGAAACGGGATGGCTGACAAGGTCAAGCAGGAACAGGTCAAGGTGATCTGCCAGTGCATGAACATTACTGACCATGATATCGAGGATGCGGTGCTGGAGGGGGCTCGAACCTATTTTGAACTCCAGGAGCGCACCAAACTTGGTACGGTTTGTGGTCAGTGCAAGGATGAAGCTGAGGTGCTGCTTGAAAAATTCAAGCATATCCATTTTGGTGTCTGAGAGCAACGGCACCGCTAAACCAATCGGAATTGTTTGAGGCCGTCATGGCTATGTTATGGAGATAACAGGAACAAAAAGGCTCCTTTTTTTTGCAGCCATTGCCGTGACAGCCTTTCTCTCCAATTTCTGCTGGGAGTCACTGCACGGATTGCTCTATGAAGGGCATCCGGGCATGGCGGCCTCAGACTACGTTCCAATGATGCTCTCCATGGCTCTGATGGATACCCTGGGCATAAGTGCACTTTATGCACTGACTGCTCTTGTCTCCGGTAGATGGATATGGAGCCTTGATGTAAGAAACAGCTCTTTTTTTTTCCTTTCTGCTCTTGCTGCAGCCTATGGTGTTGAGTATGTTGCACTTTTTAAGTCGCACACCTGGCAGTACAGCTCTTCCATGCCTCTTCTTTTCGGCGTCGGGCTTTTCCCTCTTATCCAGTTGTCGATTACCGGTCTCTTTTCTGTTTTTGTTGCCTGCAAGGTTGCGGGTAACCAGTGAGATTATTGCCGGGTTTTTATGGAAAAATACGTTTAAGAAACCATACTCATTATGAAATCAGGAGGGAGTAACACATTCTCTATCCATACGTTCGGCTGTCAGATGAATCAGGCGGATTCCGGAATCATATCGGCGCTGCTGCAGCAGGAAGGATATCTGCCTGCAGAGAGTGAGGAAACGGCAGGGATTATTCTGCTCAACACTTGTGCGGTCAGGGAAAATGCGGTTGATCGTATAGAGCATTATCTGCAGCACCTTCAGGGGCTTAAAAGAAGGGATAAAAGGCTGATTGTCGGGGTAACGGGCTGTATTCCCCAGCACCAGAAAGAGGACATGTTTTCACTTTTTCCGGTCATTGATTTTCTTGCCGGACCTGATACCTATCGAAGCCTGCCATGGCTTATTGAGCAAGTCCGAACCGGCTTAAAGCCTGCTTCGCTGGATTTCAATGCTGCAGAAACCTATGAAGGTGTTGATCCTGCAAGACAGGGTGAGATCAGTGCTTTTGTTCCTGTCATGCGGGGGTGCAATAATATGTGTGCCTATTGCGTTGTGCCGTTTACCCGAGGCCGGGAACGGAGTCATCCCTTCAGTGCAGTTATTGGTGAAGTCCGGAAAC
>JAAXXL010000070.1 GCA_013334485.1 Chlorobiaceae bacterium
ACTGTAGGTCACGTCTCCTACCGTCAGCGCATCGCCATCAACATCGCTGGCAAGCAGTAACAGATTGATACTATACGCTGCTGAACCAAGACTCGCACTGCTGCTCTCGGGTGCCGATACCGTCGGCACATCGTTCTGGGCTGTTACATTGATGAGAAAAGTCTTCGGCAAACTCGTATCAACCCCACCATTGGATATTCCTCCATTGTCATGAATCTGAACAGTCACCGTAGCACTGCTATTTGCATTAGCCGCAGGTGTATAGGTCAGAGTGCCATTGGCGTCAATAGCAGGTTGAACACTGAAAAGGTTATTATTTGAGTTGCTTACAATGAAACTCAATATCTGGGCAGATTCGTTTGACGGACCTGCGCTTAAACCTGTAGCCCATCCAGTGACAGTATGCGCTCCTGAATCCTCCAGGAGAGTCTGGCCTCCTCCCTTTGTGAATGAAGGCACATCGTTTACCGGCAGGACATTCGTGGACAACAATACCCCCGAAGCAGAGACACGGGACTGGTTGGCATCAATCGCCTTGTGATCGTCGCCAGTCGTATCGAAATATCTCCTGGAAGCGGAGGTGAAATTGGTTGCTGAAGAGTCGTCTATAGCAAATACTCTGAGCGTTCCGGGTATACCGCTGAAGTTCAGCGCTGGAACAAAACGAAGGTAGGTACTCTTGGAAAGCAGAAGTGCTTGATCAATTAACGGTACAGTTGGTGTATTTATGTCTACCCATGTTGTCCCATTTAAACTGTATTGCCAATTGCCATCAGTGGCAGAAACTGAAGTATCAGCGCTGATGGCAATACCAGCAAACAAATTACCGTTTGCGTCAATAAATGAGCTTGAAAAAAGAGTACTGATTAAAATCCCGACCGGGTTTAAAACATCCTCAGCAACCGCGGTAAACGATACTGGGCCGGAAAAGCTTGGTGAAACGTTAAACGGCATCTTCGTTCAATATTATGTTAATGAACCATAGCCCCAAACCTTACGGGGGGAACTAATTACATCAACAATACTTTCTGTCATGATGTTCCCCGATACCACGATTAACTGATATACAGGCCACAATTGAGATCACCATTCATCCACATTTCCACCTAAATGCTTACGAAGCAGTACAATAGAAAACACTCTTTTTATTACATTAATGAACAGCTTCATGAGCGGGTTTTTGCCCCCGAACCTGAAGATATCGCGGAACTGTAGCACCCTCTTCCTGACTGAAAATGCCTGATAGCAATTTGAATGAAGCAACCGTTTTCGCCCTTAAACTGCTGGGGCAGCGCAGTCACAGTCGCAATGAGCTTGAACGCAAACTCAAAAAAAAAGGATATGAAGTAAACTGTATCGAAGAGGTAATGGAAAAGCTGACACGTCAGGGTCTGCTTGATGACCGGGTGTTCGGAGGAGAGTTTATCCGGAGCCGCTCAAGGCAGAAACCTGCGGGAAAACTGAAAATAAGAAGCGAGTTGAGAAAAAGAGGAGTTTCAGATATTATTATCAGCTCACTGGTAAATGAGTTGGACACCAGGGAGCTCTGCCGGCAGGCAGCAGAAAAGAAATCAAGATCCTTGCAGAGAGTATCCGAAACCGACCGAAAAAAGAAACTGGAGCAGTTCCTGCACAACAGGGGATTTGAATGGCAGGATATTCAACCAGTAGTCAAGCTTCTTGTCAAGGCCGGTCCTGACAATGATGAATCATATCAGCATGAATCACCATGAACGAGTGAACCAACCTTTTCACCCTTGAGAAGCCTTGTAAAGTTCCCTTTCTCATTCATGTTCAGCACCACAATCGGCAGCACATTTTCCCGGCAGAGCGTAATGGCTGTCATATCCATAACCTTGAGGTTTTTACGGATAACATCCAGATAGGAGATGCTGGAAAAGAACTCCGCATTCGGATTTTTCTCGGGATCTGAATCGTAGATACCATCAACCCGGGTACCTTTGACAATAACATCCGCCTCTATTTCAATAGCACGCAATGAAGCTGCCGTATCGGTAGTAAAGTATGGGTTTCCTGTTCCTGCTCCGAATATAACAACTCTCCCTTTTTCGAGATGCCGGACCGCTCTGCGCCGGATAAAAGGTTCGGCCATCTGTTCCATCTTTATAGCTGTCTGAAGTCGGGTAAAGACGCCTTTACGTTCAAGTACGTCCTGAAACGCAAGTGAGTTTATAACGGTGGCGAGCATACCCATATAGTCAGCCTGCACACGATCCATCTTCGCTGCCGCCTCTGAAACTCCACGAAAAATGTTTCCCCCTCCAATAACCAGGGCAATTTCAGCGCCAAGCTCCCGTGCCTCCCTGATCTCCTCTGCGTATCGTTCAAGCATCTCGGCATTGAGACCGTAACCGTCTGCTCCTGCAAGTGCTTCACCACTTAGTTTAAGCAAGATGCGCTTGTATTGCAGCATATTCCTATCCTCCTGAACAAAAGTTTATAAATCAAGGAGATCTCTATTAATTTGTTCCGCAGCACATTTAAAAGAAGAGTCCTCAAATGAAAAATAAATACCGGGCAAAAAAAAAGCCTCGAACAACGAGGCTTTTTTTTTATTCTCCTATCTGACAGCGAACAAAATCGATAACATCGACCTTCGCCTGATGCTTCTTCCTGAACTCTGAAAGAACATCGTCAACCTTGGTATTGTTGTCCTTGATGAAGGACTGCTCAGTCAGCACTACCTCCTGATAATACTTTTCAAGCCTTCCGGTAACAATCTTGTCAACGAACTCCTCTTTCTTTCCCTGTCCAAGTGCCTGCTGACGAAATATCTCCGACTCTCTGGCGATATAATCGGCAGGTACCTTTGAACGGTCGGTAACAATCGGAGCTGCTGCTGCAACCTGCATGGCGAGATCTTTCGCAAGTTCCCTGACCAGTTCCGGTTTATCAGAGGCAACATGAATGATCGCTCCAAGCCTTGCACCCGGATGAATATATGCTTCAACAAGACCGTCCTGTGCATCAAGAGCAGCCAAACGTTTCAGATCGATCTTCTCTCCAAGCTTGCCAGTCATGGTTTTGATAGCATCATCAACCGTTTCACCACCGTAGGTGTCATTAAGCTTGAGCGAAAGCAATGCTTCAGGAGATGCTGCACCACTCGAAAGCGCAAGGTCACCAAGCGCTGCGGCAAATGAGGTGAAAACCTCGCCACGGGCCACAAAGTCGGTCTCGCAGTTGAGTTCAAGAATAACGCCACTCTTGCGATCATCACTCATCTTGACCAATACCATACCCTCGTTGGCTTCCCTGTCAGCTCTTTTTGCTGCAAGTGCCGCACCTTTCTTGCGAAGATAATCGATAGCTTTCTCTATATCCCCGGCGGTCTCGTCAAGGGCTTTTTTGCAGTCCATCATCCCTGCACCTGTAATATCACGAAGACTTTTTACGTCTTTTGCTGAAATCTGGCTCATTGAATATTTAACTCTTTAATATTATAAACGCTGCTTATTCGCTGATCTCTTCGGCTTCGCCGTCCTCTTCTGCTTCATCAAGATCTGCAAGAACTTCCTTTTCAACTTTCAGCTCTCTTGCATTGATAATGGTATCGGCAACAGCCTTGACCATAAGCTGAATGGAACGGATAGCATCATCGTTGGCAGGAATGACAAAATCAACCTGTTCCGGATCGCAGTTGGTATCAACCATGGCGATGATCGGAATGCCGAGTGAACGGGCCTCTTTGATGGCGATGTGCTCTTTCTTGATATCAACGATAAAGAGTGCTGCGGGAAGGCGTGTCATGGTAGCGATACCACCAAGAATCCTCATAAGCTTCTCTTTTTCACGACCAAGCATAAGACGCTCTTTCTTGGTAATCATATCGAAAGTACCGTCCGTCTCCATTCTGTCAATGGAGTTCATCCGTCTGATGCTCTGGCGAATTGTAGAGAAGTTGGTAAGCATACCACCAAGCCAGCGTTCGCAGACATATGGCATACCTGCACGTTCAGCCTCTGCGGCAATAATCTGTTTTGCCTGTTTTTTGGTACCGACAAACATGATCTCCCTGCCAGTCTGCGCAACAGCCTCAAGAGCCTTGAGCGCTTCGTCAGCAAGAACAACTGTTTTCTGCAAATCAATAATATGAACACCGTTCTTTTCCATGAAAATATACGGCTTCATTTTCGGACACCAGCGGCGTGCAAGGTGACCGAAGTGTACTCCTGCGCGGAGCATCTCTTCAAGCTGGAAATGCGACATCTTTTCTCTTCCTGTTATTTAGTTATTCCTCTACCATGCATCTACTGACCGGTATCCGGCGCAAGGCGCCGGACACTTCCGGTAAGCTTCATCCCGAAGCAATCGGGATGAGCACGATATGTGAAGTTGTTTACTGCAATACAAAAATAAATACGGATAAACGGTATTAACGCTTCGAGAACTGGAAACGTTTGCGGGCCTTTTTGCGACCGAATTTTTTCCGCTCAACCATACGGGGATCTCTGGTCAGAAGCTTCTCTGTTTTAAGAACAACACGGGCAGCTTCATCAAATTCTGTGAGAGCACGGGCAATAGCAAGACTTACCGCTCCGGACTGGCCGCTTACACCGCCACCATGAACATTGATCTTGATATCAAAATCTTCTGTTTTCTCAGTAAGCACAAGAGGGCGCAGAGCCTGCTGGCGCTTGAACTCGTCTTTAAAATACTCTTCAACCGGCAGCTTGTTGACGATAATCCGACCTTTACCGGGGCTCATAAATGCTCTTGCCACGGAGGTTTTACGGCGACCTACTGTATCAATAACCTCTTTCATTACCTATTCTTTATGGTTTATTTTACTTTCATTTCAACAGGTGTCTGCGCAGCGTGCGGATGCTCGGGGCCTGCATAGACCTTGAGTTTCCTGAAAAGCTGGCGACCGAGATTATTGTGCGGAAGCATTCCCCATACGGCATGTTCGATAACCTTCTCAGGCTTTTTCTTCAAAACGTCCTTGACATGGTCTATTTTCACGCCACCGGGATACTGTGAATGCGAGAAGTAGGATTTCTGATCCTCTTTCTTGCCGGTCAGAGCAACCTTTGCTGCATTGGTAACAACAATAAAATCACCAGTATCAATATGTGGGGTAAACTGTGCCTTATGCTTGCCCCGAAGGACCTTGGCGATTTCAGAAGCCATTCTGCCCAGGACCTGACCTTCGGCATCAATGATATACCACTTCCGGTCGACTTCAACAGGCTTGGCCGAATATGTTTTGAAACTTAACGTCTTGCTCATGCTGTACAATAGGATTAACTGGACTTTTCCGAAAAATAAAGTTCATCAATGTAAATTATTTCACTTAATTCTACAAATTATACCTTATATCTTAAAAGGAATTCCAGGGAAGCCCGGACCAACTTTTTTTTACCAAGACTGCATCTGCTGTTATGAAACCGTTAATCGCACTGGTGGGCCGACCGAATGTCGGCAAATCGACCCTCTTCAACAGAATCCTGCGTCAGCGAAGCGCCATTGTTGACAGTACCCCCGGCGTGACACGCGACCGCCACATCGCAGATGGAGAGTGGCAGGGCAAACAGTTTCTCCTGATGGATACCGGCGGTTACAACGCCGAGAGCGACCTCATTAGCAAAGCGATGCTCGAGCAGACCCTCATGGCCATTCGCGATGCCGATATCATTGTTTTCGTCACCGATGCACGTGCAGGGCTCTCTTACGAGGATCTTGAACTCGCAAAACTTCTGAAGCGAAACTTCCAGAACAAGCAGCTCTTCTTTGCGGTCAACAAGGTCGAATCCCCTCAGCTCATTATCGAGGCTGAATCATTTATCAGTACCGGTTTCACAAAACCATACTTCATCTCGGCAAAAGATGGCAGCGGTGTTGCCGATATGCTCGACGAGATCCTTGAAACATTCCCCGAACTTGAAGATGTTCCTGATGAAAAGGACTCTGCCATAAGCCTTGCGATTGTCGGAAGACCGAATGTGGGCAAATCAAGCTTTGTCAACGCACTGCTCGGATCAAACCGGCATATTGTATCAAGCGTAGCAGGCACAACCCGTGATGCTATCGACAGCCGGTTTACCCGCAAAAAGCAGGAGTTCGTCCTGATTGATACCGCCGGGTTGAGAAAACGCACCAAAATCGACCGGGGTATTGAGTATTACAGTTCCCTCCGGACAGAGAAAGCACTTGAGCGCTGCGATGTTGCACTCGTGATGCTTGATGCCACACCAGGCATCGAAAAGCAGGATCTGAAAATCATCAACATGGCCGTTGAGAAGAAAAAAGGCGCACTCCTGCTCATCAATAAATGGGATCTGATTGAAAAGGATTCAAAGACCAGCAAGATTTACGAGGATAACCTCCGCTCCAGCATGGGAAACCTCGGATACATACCGGTTCTGTTTATTTCAGCGCTGACCAAAAAGAACCTCTACCGGGCAATTGATACGGCTCAGCAGATCAGTGAAAGCCGCTCCCGTAAAATCAGTACCAGTGCCCTCAACCGCTTCCTTGAAGAGGCTCTCGCTCAAAAGAACCCTTCAAGCCGAACCGGCAAAGAGCTGAAAATCAAGTATATGACCCAGATAGATTCTCACTGGCCGATATTTGCATTTTTCTGCAATGATCCGGAACTTGTGCAGACCAATTTCATAAAGTTTCTGGAAAAAAAGCTGCGTGAATCCTTCTCGCTTGATGGAGTTCCGATTTCACTTCGATTCATGCAGAAATAGAGGCCCGGCCGTACAAATCATAAACATCTGTAACATTTTAGTTTAAATCCTATGTCAACAATAACAGAAGCGCAAATTATCGCCGCGCTCAGTACCGTCAATGACCCCGACCTGAAGAAGGATCTTGTCACGCTCGGCATGATATCCGATATCCGGATTGAGAACGGAAACAATCTCTCCTTTACGGTAACGCTTACCACTCCCGCCTGCCCGATGAAAGAGCAGATCAAGCAATCCTGTATAGCGGCCATACAAGCTCAGGTACCTGACGTTTCCGCAATAGAAGTAAAAATGAGTTCAAAAGTCACCTCATCCTGCGGCCATCACGGACACAATCATGGAGGTCACCATCACGGAGAACAGCACACATGCAGCCATGAGCGACCGCTGAAAGATGTCAAAAACATCATAGCAGTTGCCTCAGGCAAAGGCGGAGTCGGAAAATCAACATTTGCGGTAAACCTTGCGGTCACACTGGCCAAAACAGGAGCCAAAGTCGGCCTTATCGATGCCGATCTCTACGGCCCGAGTATTCCGACCATGTTCGGTCTCCTTGATGCGAAACCGGAAGTGGTAGAGAAGAATCTTATTCCTCTGGAGAAATACGGAGTAAAACTGATGTCGATCGGCTTTATGGTTGACGCAGACACCGCCGTAGTCTGGCGGGGACCTATGGCGTCAAGCGCAATCAAACAGTTCATCACCGAGGTTGAGTGGAAAGAGCTTGATTACCTGATTTTCGACCTCCCTCCCGGCACCGGCGATATTCAGATCACCCTCGTCCAGACCATTCCCCTGACCGGCGCTGTTATTGTTACAACCCCGCAGGATGTTGCACTTGCCGATGTGTCAAAAGCTGTCAGTATGTTCCGCAAGGTGGATGTCCCTATTCTTGGACTTGTTGAGAACATGAGCTACTACGAACTTCCGGATGGCACAAAAGATTACATTTTCGGCCACCACGGAGGTGAAATTTTTGCCAGAACCCATGGGCTGGCCTTCCTCGGAGCCATCCCGATTGACCGGGAAGTGCGTGAGGGTGGCGACAACGGCACACCCTATGTGCTTGATCATCCCGGTTCGGCAACATCCGAAGCCGTCAATCTGGCAGCAATGGAAGTTGCCCGACGGGTATCCATCACCAATGCCGAATGTAGCGCCACGAAATAAGCTTGTTCTTCAGCCCCCGACCATTCGGGGGCACAATATTGGCTGCGGGAAAAAATTAATAGCTATGCCTTGTTGTTTTTTTGCGGCGGAGGTTTGATATTAGTTCTGTGAATCTCCGACCGGAAACACTATTTCCAATCATTACAAAACTATTCAGATCATGAGCACCAGCAAGGATTATCTGCCAAACAGTGAACCGATTTACGACAGAGTTATAGCCGCACTTGAAACCGTACGTCCCTACCTTCAGGTTGATGGCGGAGACTGTCAGATTGTAGGCATCTCCAAGGATATGGTTGTTGATGTAAAGTTGCTTGGTGCATGCGGTTCATGCCCGATGAGCACTCTCACCCTTCGAGCAGGCGTAGAACAGGCAATCAAAAAGGCTAATCCGGAGATTGTCCGAGTAGAATCAGTCTAAATTCAGGCGTCCAGATTTCTCAATAGTAGTTCCAGGGAGTCCTCGTTATTGATGAGGACTTCCCTTGCACGACTCCCGTCGGCTTCACTGACAATCCCGCTGAACTCAAGCTGATCCATTACTCTTCCCGCGCGGCTGAACCCGAGCCTCAAGCGGCGCTGCAGGAGCGAAACACTTGCCTGCTGATGGATAACCACAAGACGAGCCGCCTCCTCAAACATGCTGTCCCTTCCATCTCTTTCTGAACCTCCTCCCGAAGACATTGATCCATTTCCTTTCTGAAGGTCTGGAGCCGGAAGCACACAGAGATTCTTGAGGGCATGCTGGGAACCGATAAAGGAGGTAATCGCCTCCACCTCTCCAGAAGAGACATAAGGCCCCTGAATACGCATCGCCTTCGGCTGGTCAGAAGGCTGGAAGAGCATATCACCGTTACCGAGAAGCTGATCTGCGCCCGAGCTGTCGAGAATAGTTCGTGAATCAACCCTGCTGGCAACCTGAAACGCGATCCTCGAAGGGAAGTTTGCCTTGATAATACCGGTAATAACATCGACCGAAGGGCGCTGGGTAGCCACAATCAGGTGAATGCCGACCGCACGCGCAAGCTGGGCAATCCTGATGATCGGCTCTTCAACCTCCCGTCCTGCAGTAATCATGAGATCGGCAAGCTCATCAATAACTACAACAATATAGGGCAATGCTTCTTCAGGAAAACGGCGGTTGAGGTCGCCGATATTGCGGACTCCCGCCTTTTCAAGGGTCTCATAACGAAGCTCCATCTCTTTTACCACGCACTTGAGTGCATAGACCGCCTTCTGGGGATCGGTAATGATCTGCTCCTCAATACCGGGAAAGCGCATGAGAAAATGGTTCTTCAGATGCTGGTACTGAAAAAGCTCTACCCGTTTTGGATCAACCATCACAAATTTCACCTTGTCGGGGCTGCATGCATAAAGCAGGCTTGAGATAATAACGTTGATGCAGACCGATTTTCCGGCACCGGTTGCTCCTGCTATCAGAAGATGCGGCATGGTCGCCAGATCGGCAATGTAAACCTCGTTGGAAATAGTTTTGCCAAGTACAATCGGCAGAACCATCTTGCTGTTCTTGAATTTTTCAACCTGCAGTACCGAACGCAGCCAGACCGTTTTCGGTTTTCCGTTCGGAATCTCGACTCCAACCGCATTTTTTCCGGGAATAGGAGCAATGATCCTGATGCCCCGGGCTGAAAGAGCCATGGCAAGATCATTCTCAAGTGATTTGACCCTGGCAACCTTGACATCCGGAGCCAGCTCAAGTTCGAAGAGAGTCACACGGGGTCCGACAGTTGTTGATATTCTCTTGACCTCAATTTTGTAGATCGCAAGCTTTTCAAGCAGCTTCCGCTTGCTTTCAGCGAGATGCTGTTCATCAATATGATCATTATCCTCCGGTACTTTTTCCAGAAGATCAATAGAGGGAAAGCGGTAAGCCTCCCTGTCCTTTGTTTGCACTTTCAGACGGCGTTCATCAAGGTCAGCCTCTTTTTCACGAACGGTTTGCTGAATAACCATTTCAGGTTCACCCGGAACCTGGGAGATCAACTGCTGCAGGGTGGTTGAAGCCTCAGGCACAACATCCTCCCTGCGAAGGGGCTCATCCTCGTAGAGAGGAGCCAGCGGACGGGGCTCTTCCTGTGGCTTGATAACCGGAGCCGGTTCAGGAACAGAACGCAATGCCTCCTCTTTTTTGCGCAATGCCTCTTCCTGCTTCAGGCGCTTCTTCTCAGCTCTCTTCTCATGTCGCTCTTCACTCCAAACCCTTACAGCTCCAAGAGGTATGCTGCTTGCCCGTGCAACGGCAGCCGCCATTCCTGAGAGAGCGACAAATACACCCTTGCCCATATAGAAGGTAAGCACAACGGCAATCACACCGAGAAGCACCCATGCACCGGTAAAGCCAATGACCGTTGAGAGAAGAGCTGCAAGCATGCGCCCGATTGCTCCGGCCATAACATCACTGTATGGAGTGGAGGTGAGGCCGAACATGGAGGCCACAACAATGGTGATAACGACACTGTAGAGAAAAAAGAAGAGTGCAGGTTTGAGGCTTTTTGCCCGAAGCAGTGACCAGCCCCAGAAGCTGAGCGATAAAACAGGCAGAATAACCGGATAACCAAGAAAGGAGTTGATAAAAAACGCAGCGAGCCTGGCACCAAGGAGACCAAATGGATTATGAATACTCTCGGCTGTATCACTGGCTGCCTTACCGAAAATATCATACCAGCGAAGCGCTGCAAAGCTCGCTTCATCATCCGGATGAAAGCTCAGGATAGCGCTGATCAGATAAAGAGAGCCCAGCATAAAAGCAATGCCGATGATCTCCTTTTTGAGCATCGTCCTGTCAGGAGCACTCCCTTTCGCTGCCTTTTTCTCTCTTTTTAATTTCACGTTTTGCTCACTCCTTGATAACTGTGGCCGTCAACCCAGCGAGGTTGTAACAAACGGCAGACTCCTGATCACACCGCTGTGGAAACCGCCGCGAACTTCAACAAAAATCGGTGTTCCCGGTTTTATATACTCGCGAACAATATTGCAGGTACCTACCGGCTCCTGAAGGGTTGGTGACTGGGTACCGCTGCATACCCAGCCAATCTCCTGCCGGTCAGTGTTATAGACCTTGAAATGCTGACGGGGAAGAACGCGGCCGTCAAGAGAGAACCCGGCAACTCCCCTCTGAAGGTTGCTTTCAACCTGCTGGCAGGCCTCTTTGCCGATAAAATGACCCTTATCCATCTTGACCACCCACTTCAGGCGGGCTTCAAGCGGATTGGTATCCTGATCAATCTCATGGCCGTAAAGTGAATAGCCCATCTCAAGTCGAAGCGTGTCGCGAGCCCCAAGACCGATGGGCTGAATACCATCCTCTTTGCCCGCTTCCATGAGAGCTTCCCATAAGGGCTGAGCCTGTTCATTCGCCAGACAGATCTCAACACCCTTCTCTCCAGTATAACCGGTTCGTGCTATGATAGCCTCCGAGCCATTGAAAAGCGCTGTACGAAACTGGAATGAACCAAGCGAGTTGAGATCAAGCGAAGGGAATACTCTGGCGAGAATATCAAGCGCAACAGGCCCCTGAAGCGCGATGAGTGAAAGACGTTCGGTATGATCTTCAAGCACAACTCCCTCAAAAGCGCCGATATGCTCCTGCAGCCATGCAAAATCCTTTGGTGCATTGCTTGCGTTGACAATGAGAAAAAAGGTTTCGCTGTCAATGCGATAGATAATCAGATCGTCAACAATGCCACCGTTCGGATAGAGCATGAGATTGTACTGTGCCTGACCGTCCGCTGCCCTGGAGATGTCATTGGTCGTCATGGACTGAAGGAACTCCAGTGCCCTTTTACCCCTGACATAAAAATTGCCCATGTGGGAGACGTCAAACAGCCCCGCAGCGCTCCGCACTGCCTTATGCTCGGCAATAATGCCCGCATACTGAACCGGCATCAGATAGCCGCCAAAATCGATAATTTTTGCTCCGGCCTTTTCATGCCAGTCGTACAATGCG
>JAAXXL010000115.1 GCA_013334485.1 Chlorobiaceae bacterium
AAGAAAAGGATCATCAGGCTGATCTTCTGAAATCATTGCGGCTTAAAGATCGTCACACCAATAAGGTTGCCGAGCGGCTTAAGGAGCTGTCCAGCAGGGTAGATAAGCTGCAGGCCGAGTTATCAGATCTTGAAAAGATTATCCCCCTGGAGAAGCTTAAGGCGCTGCTTGATAAACTGCAAAATGACGATGAAAAATGTACGACAGAGCTCAACAGACTCAAACTGGACGAAGAAGAAACAGCGAAGATGGAGAAGCGTCTTCGAACCGCTGCGCGCAAGATTCAGAAAGTAGAGCAGGAATCAGGATTCAAGGCACGCGACCTCGCCGCGGCTCTCAAGGCGATCGAAGAGGGAGAGTGTAAGGCCCGCATCGCTAAAAGTGAACTTATTGAGGCAAATTTACGACTCGTTGTGTCGATTGCAAAAAAATATACCAACCGCGGCCTGCAGTTTCTCGATCTCATTCAGGAGGGAAATATCGGCCTGATGAAGGCGGTCGACAAGTTTGAATACCAACGCGGCTATAAGTTTTCCACCTACGCTACCTGGTGGATCCGTCAGGCCATAACCCGGGCAATTGCCGATCAGGCTCGTACTATCCGTATTCCGGTCCACATGATTGAGACCATCAACAAATTGATTCGTACCAGCCGTCAATTGGTACAGGAAAATGGGCGCGAACCCTCTCCGGAAGAGATTGCCGAACGCATGCAGCTGCCGCTTGACAAGGTACGCAAGGTACTGAAGATTGCCAAGGAACCGATCTCGCTTGAAACACCAATCGGGGAAGAAGAGGATTCTCACCTTGGTGATTTCATTGAAGACAAGGGCGTTATTTCTCCCATTGAAGCGGTCATTAAGAACAATCTCTCTGAAAGCACTGCCAAAGTTCTCGCAACTCTGACACCGCGTGAAGAAAAAGTTCTCAGAATGAGGTTTGGCATCGGCGAAAAAAGTGACCACACACTCGAAGAGGTTGGGCAGGATTTTGAGGTTACCCGCGAGCGCATCCGCCAGATTGAAGCAAAAGCACTGCGTAAATTACGACACCCCAGCCGCAGTAAAAAACTTAAAAGCTTTGTGGACTAACCATATGAGGTTCATTCACGGCATAATTACGCAACTCATTTTGTCACTGTTCATTATCTCTATTGCGCTCTCCTCTGTAAACGCAGCTGAGATTGATGACTCTACAGTTTTTGTTGAAGCCTTTAACGCGTTCCAGCAGAAGGATTACCTACTGACAATTGAAAAATGTGACCAGTTAAATCAGGTTTTTCCCGACTCCCCGCTCAGGGATGTAACTCTGCTCCTCATTGCTCGCGCCAGCCTCAAGTCAGGTGATAACGAACGTGCAGCAAAATCAATCACCCTATTTACATCCGAATTCCCGGAGAGCAGCTTAAGAACATCCGTTGAGGATGAGTTGAGAACATTGGCCACCCGGCATCAAAAGGGAGAAATTCTTGCGCCGAATAAAACGCTGCAGGCCGCGGCCGGCAAGGTGCGCTCTGACACAGTGGATCGTGAGCGAGCTCTGGCATTAAAATTGGAGATGCAGCGCGTTGCGAGGATAAAAGCCGAGCAGGAACGTCTTGCACGTATTAAACTGGAAGAGGAACGCCGAGAAAAAGAACGGTTGCTGGCTGAAAAACTGGCGAAGGCAAACATAAAAGCTGCCATTGCACTTACACTTCATGATGATGCAGGGCCGGTCCCCGTCGGCAGCAACGGTGTTCTTCCGGTTGAGATATCCAACACGGGCAAGACCAGCGAAGAGTTTATGCTGACCGTTACTGCTGCTAAAGAGTATAACTCTATCCTGGTAAGAGCAAATAAACCAGCCGAGAACGTGTCTAGAATTACGCTCGCTGCAGGCGAGACATTCAAAGGCTCTATCGTGGTTAAAATGCCGGCTGAAATGGTTGACGGTCATCGTTCCATTGTGGCAATTTCCGCCGTATCAGCTACATTCAGCGATGTCAATTTCCAGAAAGAGACCACTGTTGTAAGCTCTGCACCGCTTGTGCGCGCTGTTGCAAAACTTGTTAAGCAGAAAGTTGCCCCAGGTGAAAAACTTCGCTATCGGGTTACAGTTCTTAATGCCGGATCATTGTCTGCCCAGAATTTGACCATTCGTCTCAAGCTTCCTCCCGAAGTCGATTTTCAAGGAGCTCCGGACGGTTCGTACACGCAAGAGACAGACGGAACGCTTATATTCAAGATTGACCAGGTAGATACTGGCAAGCTGGCAGAAGTCAATCTGGATGTAAAGATACGCGAAAACAGTACGGCAGGTCAGGAATTGCGGGGACGGGTAGAGGTAGTTAACGGAACTCTTCAGATCAAGGACAGCTTCACGGCAAGTGCCTCTGTAGTAGCTCTGGCACAGTAACAGCTCATACAGTTTTTTGCTGAAACATGGCCTCAGAGTCAGCAACCCTCTGAAGCCTTTTCATATCTAGAGCAGAACCAGATTATCACGATGGATGATAACATCGCCGTAATGATATCCAAGTATTTTCTCGATTTCCAGGCTTTTGCACCCAGCAAGACGGGCTGATTCAGCACTTGAATAGTCTGACAAACCGCGAGCAAATTCAACGCCATCCAAACCACACAACCGGACACACGCTCCCCGCTCAAACTTCCCTTCCACCTGAACAACTCCGGATGGAAGGAGGCTTTTTCCCTTTTTCAACAAGGCTCCACGCGCGCCATCGTCAACAACTATTCTGCCGGATGGCTTTAGCGTATAGGCGATCCAATGTTTCCGGCGATTAATGCCAATGCCTGAAGGGAGAAACAGGGTCCCGACCTCATCCCCCCGCACGGCAGCAGATATAATTCCACTCCGCTTCCCTGATACCATAATTGTCGCAACACCATTTTTACCGGCTTTCTTGGCTGCTGCAACCTTCGTCGCCATTCCTCCGGTGCCGACCGCTGAGCCGGAACCTCCGGCAGCACGTTCGACCTCGCGAGTGATCCCCTTGATCAGCGGAATCAGTGTTGCGTCGGGATGAGTGTGCGGATCTGCGCTATAGAACCCCTCAATATCCGTCAGGATAAGGAGCAAATGGGCCTCAGCGACGTTT
>JAAXXL010000010.1:0-54727 GCA_013334485.1 Chlorobiaceae bacterium
TATTTCAGCCTTGTCCATACAGAAAAAGCTTCGGCAAGGAGTGGTGCGACTCCATGGTATCCTCGTCGGGCAGTGTCATAAATCAGCGGCTTTATTTTCAGAATATCAAGCAGACCATCCTCACCAATAACTTCCTCATCTGCCTTGACATCAATAATCTCCCCTATAAACTGGGTATGGAGTCCCAATTCAATAACGTGCTGCAGACAGCACTCCAGAACCACAGGAAATTCAGCCGCATAAGGGGCATCAACGACCTCACTGCGGACGTGAGTCAGTCCACTTACTGAAAATTTATCGACATCGCGTCCTGAAACCACCCCGACGTAATCTGCCTCTGCAATCTTCTCTTCACAGGCAATTCCAACCGTAAATGCACCACGTTCAATAATGCTCGTGTAAGTGTAAGTCGCTTTTACGCAAAGAAATAGCAAGACAAGGCGGTTGAGAACAACATATACCTCCCCATGCAGCACTCATTAGATTAGGTTTACCATGCCGATCGTAACTCCCGACCATCAGTACCGGTGTCGGGAAGAGCAACGTTTTGGCTCCAAACGATTTTTTCATATCATATCCATCACTGGAACTCATTTCAGCCTGTTGTATTTTATTTTTTCATACTGGAGAGTTTCCACCGGTATCAAAGGTTTTTCCTCACCGGGATACCCTATCCCTACTATCAGGGCAACCTTCATATGTTCCGGAAGACCAAGCAGCTCCTGGAGATACATTTCGGCACTTTTTTCGTTATCATGCATCCGATTCCTGATCTGTACCCAGCAACTACCAAGCCCCTCGCAGGAGGCGGCGAGTTGAATAAGCGTTGCGGCAATGGAACAATCTTCAATCCAGAAATCAGCTTTGACGCTGTCGGCACAAACAACAATTGCTAATGGTGCTGTTTTCAGAAACCCGGATCCATACGGTTTGACCTCTGAAAGCTTGATAATCAGCTCCGGATCATCAACCAGAATGAATTCCCATGGATTTAAACCTCTCGCTGACGGCGCTCTGAGAGCCGCCTCAATGATGGATTTTATTGATTCAACCGGAATTGTTTCTTTGGTAAAGAGCCTGATACTGCGTCGTTCTCGCAATAATGCAATAAAAGCGTTCTGCGCCATAACTATATCCCCTGTTCCTCTCCACCACATGCAACTCCAAGGGAGAGAAGTGATTCATTTTCAGACTGCTGCTCGCGCAATTCAGAGTGAATAATAGAGAGCCCCAATAACAGGAAGAGAGGGATAAATACCGCAAAAACAAGCCCGACAGAAATATAATTACTGAGCCATCCGGCAAGGAGAGGGCCTGTTGTAAATCCCGTTCCTCCTGCAGCCAAAAGAAGACCCGATGCCTTGCCCTTCTCCCCGCGCAAACTGCCGATTCGAGCATAGTTAACCAATTGGGTAAGACCAAGTCCAATCCCGAGTATTGTGGACGATAACAGAATCACCGGCAGATTTGACGGGAAGCTCAAAGCAAACAAGCCCAGTGAGGCAATGATAAAACTCGCCACGTAAAGACGTGCCTGTGAAAAGCGCTTCACCAATGATCCTGCAGTAAACACAACAAGAATCGCTGCACAGCCGTTAAGCGTTAACACAACCGAAGCCAGAATTGAGGAGAGTTTCAATGTCTTGATAATAATGACAATCATCAGCACACTGAAAGTTGCGGAACATGCGCCCATGAGTGACTCTGCCAAAAGGGTGTAGCGTATTGACTTGTCGAAAAGAAGTTCCTTGAACGCCTCCATCTGCGAAACAAATTTCCCTTTTTCGTTAATCTCCGCACTTTTCGCAGGAGTTTCCCGATAACGAAAAAACACGATGAGAATCGGAATGGGATAAAGAAGCAGAACCATAAGAAAAATGGAGGGATAGTCTATATACCGGGTCAACAGGCCGCCAAGCAACGGACCGATGGCAACCGCACCGAGCAGCAGCGAACCATTTATCCACGCAGCCTTCTCCATTCCGATAATACCGAGCGAGCGAAAAAACGCTGCATTTGTAGCGATAAGGCTTAACGAGCGAAAAAATCCATACATACTCATCAGTACAATCAGGGAGAGTGGCGTAGCAGCCAGACATACCCCGACAATGACCAGGGTGCAGCTAATACTCCCGGCAAGATAGAGACGCTTTGAGCCGAAGTGATCGACAAGAAAACCGGCAGGGATAACCGTAAGGAACATACCAAGCCCCATACCCCCGCGAATCAGCCCAAGCTCGGCGTTACTTGCATTAAGACTCAAGGCAAAAAGGGGTATGACCATCTGGAATATACCCACCGTGATCCCGGTAAAGAGATTAATCGATACAAAACCAGGGAGAAGCCATGTTTTGTTGTGCTGATCTGTCATTTCATTTCTCTCTTTTTCTCGCAAACTGTTTCAGGAATACGCTCGTTCACACGCTTATTGCGGCTGGCCAGTCGGTCGAATGAGAATTTCATTGACATCAACATGTTGAGGCTGACTCACAGCATACATAACTGAACGGGCGATATCATCAGAGGTTAACTCATTTGGAATATCCGGTTTCACGAGGTTATCCCAGAAAGGGGTGTCGACAATACCGGGATTAATAAGTGTTACACGAACCCCGGTTCCGACCACCTCATTACGAATAGACTGCGCCATACCGGTAACAGCCCATTTTGTTGCTGCATAGAGGTTTTTGGACGACGTATTTCTGCCTGCAACTGATCCGGTAATAAGAAGATGTCCCTGGTTTTTAACCAGTTCCGGCAGTGTCAGCCTTACTGTAGCTGCCGCACCATAAACATTGACAAGAACCATCTCCCTCCACTCTTCCGGGCTCTCTTCTCCCCCATAAAAAGAGGACCCTCCCGAAAAACCGGCATTGGCAAATACCACATCAATGCGACCAAAGCGTTCAAGGGCATGGCGCACCAGTTCCTGCTGCGATTGCCAGCTTGAAACATCACAGGTAACAGCATATGCCCGCTCTTTACCAAGCTCGGCCTGAAGCCGTTCAAGTTTTGCTGTTGAACGAGCTGCAAGCACTACATTAAATCCTGCTTCAACGGCACGCCGTGCTGTCGCTTCACCAATACCGGTTGAGGCTCCGGTAACAAGAAATACCTTATTACTCATTTCTGATTTTTATGTTCATGCAATAATGAATGTTATGCAACCAGTCCCTTGAAAACAGGTAGCGTTTCATCCTCAATCTGATAAATGTCGTGAATAACGGTTATCGGGGCCGCATTGCAATCATACAGCTCCTCATAGGTGAACCCGTTCTTTCTGAATATGCCGGCGATTTTTTTGTAGAGATCAAAATGCCAGGCAGGTTCCGGTGAACGGTGACCCTCAAGAGCAGAACCGGGGTTCGGATTCCAGCTCGTTGCAAAGCAGATCACACCCTTTGATGCGAGGTACTCAATACCCTCAAGGGTGGAATCCTTCGGTTCAATACCGGCAACGATGTTCGAGCGCACCTTTCCTTTTCCGAAAACCTGGGCTTCATATTCAAGTGTCTTCACCCAATGATCATACCCGCCGGACTCAATATCCTTGCCAGGGCAGATAGCCTTGAAAATGTTTTTGTCCCAGATCTCAATGTTTGTTGCTACGGTACGGAAACCAGCCTCCTTGTACTTGTCGATGATGCTCAGATCGTGAGGCGCACCAATCACGGCAGTCCCGTTAAAATCGGCAAGTCCGGTATGCTCCCTGATTGAATCAGCAACATCGAGGTAATACTCCACCTCTCGTCTCTCGGCAACAAAGCCTCCCGTGAGTGTAATATGACGTGCTCCATCTTCGCGGTAGGCAGCCGCAACGGTTTCGCCAATCTGGTGCGGATACTTCCATCCAATGCCTTCTATCTCCCCATAGGTATTTTTCGTCGCATTGATATTGCAAAATTTGCAATCACGTCCCTTTTCCTTGAACGCACACTCGTTACTGTAGGGAACAAGAATCGCCCCGTCCTGGGTATACATGGCAAGGGTGTTCATTCTTACGCCATCAGAAGTTTTCAGACCGTAATACTTCGGGCGATCAAGGAATTCAATCGGAAAAATAACCTCCCCATTGTGGGCAAGGTAGAAAACACCATTCTCCACAATGAAGGTGTAGGGCGACCTTCTATCCCACTTCAAAACGTAGACAAGTCCATGCGGAGACTTGAAGCCTGCAGGAAACTGGATGCCGACATGCGATTCATGGTCGCCTTCAAACAAGCAGTGAACCTCCTCCTGGTAGCGACCGCCAAGATCAACATTTCTGAAAATATGCGGGTCGAAATTGATCCCTTCGACACCGGTAATAATTTTAAGTTCCAGTTCCCTGTACAATGTTTCCTTCAGCGTGCTCATATTTATCTCCTTGATGTGATTATTTGTAATTTATTGCAAGTAAAGTTTGTATTCGTTCGGGATCATGAACATCCCAATGCTGCTGACGATTGCTGATGGACAGGATTATGATGCCTGTCAGAAAGCAGTGCACTGCCAAGATCTTCAAGGAGCGTGGATGCACCGCGATAACCGGCATAGCCTCTGGCCAGTACAAGCCTGTCTGATAAGGGAAATGAGAGCTGCACAAAGGGAACCTCCAACTCGGCAGCCACCGCTTCCTCAAGTGCACTTCCAAGTACGAGTGAAGCAGAAGCAGAGCGAACCAGATCCGATATTTCGGCAAAATCCTCCGTGAACGACACCTCTGTCGGGAATCCATTCAGAAGTGACGTCAATCTTGATAACAAAGCTTCCCTCGCATATTCAGGGGGATTATCAGTTATAATCAGAGTGCGTGGAATGAGTCCAAGGGTACCGCTCAAAAACTCACTGATTCCCGCAACCTGGGCACTCTCTCCTACAAGCGTAAATTCGCGCTGAAAACCAGCCCGATACCAGGTATCAGCAAGAGCGGCGAGTTGAGCATCAAATCGTCTCTCTTCAGACTGCACAAAGTGTTCAGTCCTTCTGGAATCGAGCTGAAGGAGTTCACTTATTTCATAAAGAAAACGTCCGGCAGCAGCTCCGACCGGCAGCCCTTCAAGTGAAAGGTGCGGTGTGCCATAGCGCTCCTCAAGCAGTAATGCCGGAGCGTCTCCCCAAACCGATACAACAATATTGAGCAGGGCATCAGGAACCCTCTGCCAGCCGGAAACACCCTGACCGTAGCCGAAAAGCAGATTTGGTGTCAGACCGATCCCTTCAAGCAAGCGGCCGATCTCCTCCAGATTTCCCTCCCAGAATGGATCCTGCCGGGGAACAATCCCGAGAATATTGACCAGCCCCTTGACCGGCGGTTGTTCGGCCTTTCCAAGATCCGGCAGTTGCTCGATCAACGCTTTTATTGCCAACTGATAGCCCTGATGCACATCACCGCGAAATCCCGGTGTATTGGCATAGATAACAGGGAAATCCTGGTCACGACCCTCTTTGTTCATTGCAGGAATATCATCACCAACCATTTCGGTGGCACATCCCGTCACGATGACATAGAGATCCCCCTCGACAATTTTAACCGTATTTTTAAGTTGTTCGCGCAGACGGGAACTGCCTCCGAACACAACATGTTTTTCGCTGATGTTGCTGCTTGAGATTGCACTCCCACCGAATCTGTCACTGCCGGCATTTAAACGGTTGACTCCGAGGTAATGTTGTGCACCACAACCCGCAGTACTGTGAACAACAGGAACAAACCCCTCTATTGCCTCTATAACCTGAAGTGCTCCATGCAATGCGCAGGAGTTGCGTGAACTGTCAATATGATGCGCCATACTATTTAACTTCCTTTTTGATATGCCAGTTGGGACTGCGACGCAACCATCCATCCTTGTAGGGTAGCGATGAACGGGAAAGCGCTTCACCAAAAGAGCGGTTGAGCAATGCAGTGGAAATTCGTCTCGCAAGAGCTGTAACTCCCCGGTAACCAAGAACAGGAACATCTCTGAGAGAGACTACCGGTATACCGAGTCTTCCGACCTGAGCGAGATGGAGAGAATCGCCAAGATAGAGATCAGGGCTGAGGCGCTTGATGATGTTCACCTCTTCAAATGGCTGACCATCAGCCACATGAATCAAAAGCGCGGGATGCCTGGCGGATAGTTCTTCAATAGCCCCTTTGTGCAGTTGGTCGAGACGACTCACCGTTATACCGACAACCTCACCTCCAAGTTCCTCCACAAGCTCCAGTACCCCGAATGCTGTAGATGGAGCGAGCGAAAGGTAGACCTGCAATCCTTTAAGTGTAAAATCGCCGATGGAATGGCGGACTTTTTCGGATTCCTGTTCATGAAGCTTTTGTGCCGACTCGTCAAGACCCAATGCCTTGCCAACACCTGCAAGCCAGCGTCCTGTTGCACCGAGACCTACCGGACGCGGCAGTGCGGAGTAGGGAACGTCATACTCATCACGCAGTGAGACACCGAGATAATTAGCACTATCCTGATCCAAAGAGAGAGAAAGCCTTGCCGTCGCTGCCTGGTGGAAAGAGCCCTTTGAGGCTCCATCCGGAAGCGTGTTCAACTCCAGACCAAGAGCAAGGAGGAGACGCTGAGCCTCATTGCGATCATGAGGGTGTTCGGCTATTGAGAGCAGATTCACCCTGTCATCATGGGGATGCTTTCCCTTTTTTCCTCCAAGATATTTCAACAGGGAGTGCAGTGTTGTATCATAACCGGTCACGGCATGATGCGAGGCAAAACCGGTTACATAGATCGGAACTATATCCAGCTCAAGTTCTTCATGCAGCTCCTCAACAACAGACTGTATATCATCATTGTTGATGGCAACAACCGGGCTCGACACAATAAAAAGGAGTTCCGGATTATAGCGTTGATTGACATCTTTAACCGCCTTACGCAGTTTTCCATCTGCCCCCATGATGGTATCCCTGTCATCAAGATTGGTAACAATCCAGCGACCTTTGCCGCGCTCCACATGATGAAAAAGAGCTGCTGCTGCACAGCCGCGCGGAGCATGAATAACTACAACACTGTCACGGATGCCAGCAAGAAGACGGAGCGCATAGAGGAGATCGTCCTCGCTGCTCTGCGAAAATGTGCGTATGCGTTTAACCGGCTCGCCCAGAGAAAATTCTGTCAAGGCAGAAAAGAGTGTTCCCTGCCAGGCGTTCAGTGTATCAAGCTGCTTCTCACGGGTACGGGAGGCTTTGGCTTTTAAAAGACTCATAGGTATCGCCCTCTTTTCTCTGTTAAATAGACTCCATTTTCTGTACCACTCCGGTCTCCACCTCAAAAATCCTGTCACCCCAGGTCCTCGCCCACTTCTTCAGTTCAGGGCCATTGAGCGGTTTCGGGATGACTGAATCTTCATTGGTATCGAGATATTTTGCAAGATTTCGATAGACATCTGCCTGCTCCGATTTCGGGTGTGCTTCAATAACCGTCTGACCGTAAAGTTCACTTTGAGAAACAGTAAATGAACGTGGAACATAGCCGACAACTGACGTACCGGTTTCTCCGGTAAAATCATCAATCAGCGCTTTGGCGTAAGGCGCCTGTACACTATTGGCAATTACCCCTCCAAGACGGGCACCGCCGGAAGGCGCGTATTTATTGATGGCCTTGAAGAGATTATTTGCAGCAAAAATTGCCATAAAGTCTGATGAGGTCACCACAAATGCGCGATCAGCAATACCGTCACGAATCGGCACAGCAAATCCGCCGCAAACCACATCACCCAATACATCATAAAGCACAAAATCAGGCTTGTACTCTTCAAAAAGGTGCAGCTCCTGAAGCAGTTCCACGGCAGCGTTGATACCCCGCCCGGCGCAACCAACACCCGGAACAGGTCCGCCAGCTTCAATGCAGAGCACTCCTCCAAAGCCAACCGCAGAGACGTCCTCAATTTTGACCTTGCTCTGTTCACGCAGCGTGTCAAGCACAGTTGGAAGATCATTGCCGCCTCTCAAAATGGTTGTTGAATCGCTTTTCGGATCGCATCCTATCTGAATAACCCTGTAGCCTGCATCGGCAAGAGCCGCACTGATATTTGACGTTGTGGTTGACTTGCCTATCCCCCCCTTGCCATATATTGCAATGTGTTTTCCCTGTTTTTTCTCACTCATCGAATTGCTCCTGGTTCTTTATTCTTGATGTTATCAACTGTTATCGCTCTCATTTTCAGAGCTGTTCATTCCATTCGTACTCGACAACAAGAGCTGTCTTCTCTCTTCGAGCGCATAGGGCACTGCGTTGACTGATTCTCTTGTACTGATTTAAATTTTAATTGACGGAGGAAGAGCTGCGCCGCCAAAAGCAAAACCACCTCCGGAAATATCCAGCCTGGCACCCGAAATAAAGGATGCCTCGTCAGAGAGTAACCAGACAACCGGTTTTGCGATCTCATCAACTGATGCGGGACGGCCAAGAGGTATTGTTGCTGAAATCTCAGCAAGAAGCCTGGAATCCTTCGCGTAAGCTTCGGTCATCTCAGTGAGGGTAAAACCGGGACGCACCGAAACTGCACGAATACCTTCTGAGGCTACCTCCTTGGCAAGGCCAACCGTGAAGGTATCTACCGCCGCTTTGCTTGCTGCATAGAGAGCGACTCCGGGGCGCCCGCCTATGGTTGCCGCCATTGAGGAGATATTGATGATAACGCCACCCCGTCCGCCGCGCGCAGTAGACATACGACGGACAGCCTCCCTGGTTGAGAAGATCAATCCAATCACATTGGTATCAAAAAGACGATGAAGCAGTTCAGCATCAGCCTCATCAACCCGGCTGCGTCCGGCAAGAGTACCCGCACTGTTTACTACCGCCGTAACCGGGCCGAGTTGTTCATCAATTTCCCTGTACAGTCGCTCGACATCTTCAGGAAGAGCGATATCAGCCTGAACGGCAATGGCACGAACACCGCTATCTCTTAACTCTTTGACAAGGGCAACTGCCTCCAACTCCCTTGTTCGGTAGTTAACAGCAATATCGTATCCCTTTCTTGCAGAGAGCCTTGCGACCTCGGCACCGATACCGCTTGCTCCTCCGGTTATGAGCAGTACTTCAGACATAAGTATTATCCAATTAATCTTTTACGTAATAGTCGTTCTTCCTAAACCACCTCGACCGCAGCACTCTCTTCCCTGAAAATGGGCAACAGCTCCTCCTCAATGCGGTAAATATCATGAATAATGGATACACCCGAGGAGGAGGTGTCGTAGATCTCATCATAAGTGAAACCGCTTTTTCTGAAAATCGCTGCGATTTTCTTGTACAGGTCGAGATGCCATGCCGGTTCCGGGGTTCGATGACCCTCAAGCGCCGAGCCTGGGTTTGGATTCCAGCTTGTCGCAAAACAGACAACACCTTTGGAGGCAAGAAACTCAATACCCTCAAGCGTCGTATCCTTCGGCTCAATACCTGCCACGATGTTGGAGCGCACCTTGCCACGACCGAACACCTGAACTTCATGCTCCAGCGTCTTCACCCACTGCTCCAAACCACCCGACTCGAGATACTTTCCGGGGCAGAGAGCCTTGAAAATATCTTTATCCCAAAACTCGATATTCGTTGCAATGGTCCGGAAACCAGCCTCCTTGTACTTGTCGATGATGTCGAGATCATTGGGTGCGCCAATGACGGCAGTACCATTGAAATCGTCGAGACCGGTATGCTCCCGGATGGAATCGGCTACGTCGAGATAGTACTCCACTTCACGCCTTTCGGGCACATACCCGCCGGTGAGGCTCAAATGGCGTGCACCATCCAACCGGTATGCCGCCGCAACGGTTTCGCCGATCTGGCGAGGATAGGTCCAGCCGATGCCCTCCTCCTCTCCGTAAGTATTATGGGTTGCATTGATGTTGCAGAATTTGCAATCGCGCCCCTTCTCATTGAAGGCGCACGAATTGCTGTACACAACATGAAGCTTCCCTTCCTGATTGTAGAGGGCTATAGTGTTCATTTTCGTCCCGTCGGAGGTCTTCATCCCGTAGTATTTCGGACGGTCAGGAAATCTGATCCGGAAGATGATCTCCTGTCCGCTCGAAAGATAAAAGGCTCCCTGATCGGCAATAATTGAATACCTTGATCTGCGATCCCACTTAAGGGGATAAAACAAGCCGCTTGGAGAATAGAATCCGGCAGGAAACTGAACCCCGACATGGGATTCATGATCCATTTCGAAAAGGGAGTGGACCTCCTCCTGATACCTTCCGCCAAGATCAAGGTGCCGGAAAATGTGCGGGTCGAAGCTGACACCATCAATACAGGCGATGGCCTTCACTTCCAGTTCCCTGTACAGCCTTTCTTTTATATTGCTCATGTTGAGTAATCACAAATATTGTTAATAGTTAAACAAGCTGACCTTCAAATACCGGCAGCAGTTCATCCTCAATCCGATAGATGTCATTGATCACACCTATTGGCGCTGCATTGCAGTCATAGATCTCATCATAGGTAAAGCCATACTTGCGGTGTATAGCTGCAATCTTTTTGTAGAGATCAAAATGCCAGGCGGGTTCCGGTGAACGATGACCCTCAAGTGCTGAGCCTGGATTCGGATTCCAGCTCGTTGCAAAGCAGATCACTCCCTTTGAAGCGAGGTATTCTACTCCTTCCAGTGTTGAATCTTTCGGTTCAAGACCCGCAACGATATTTGAGCGAACCTTTCCTCTGCCGAACACTTCCACTTCGTATTCCAGAGCCTTCACCCAATGCTCCCAGCCGCCGCACTGCAGCTCCTTGCCGGGGCAAATTGCCTTGAAGATGTTACGGTCCCAGATCTCGATATTGGTCGCAATGGTGCGATAACCGGCCTCTTTGTACTTGTCGATGATGCTGAGGTCGTGTGGTGCTCCGACGCAGGCAGTACCATTGAAATCCTCAAGTCCGGTGTGCTCCTTGATGGCATCGGCAACATCGAGGTAGTACTCCACTTCGCGCCGCTCGGCAACAAATCCACCGGTTATTGTAACATGGCGCGCGCCATCCCTGTAAGCTGCACCTACGGTTTCACCAACCTGCTTCGGATACTTCCAGCCGATGCCTTCTATTTCGCCATAGGTGGCCTTCGTAGCATTGATGTTGCAGAATTTGCAATCGTGATCTTTTTCCTTGAGTGCGCACTCATTACTGTAGGCTACAACCACAGCGCCTTCCTGAAGGTAGCTTGCTATGGTAGGCATGCTGGTACCGTCAGAAGTTTTCAAATTGTAATAGTTCGGCCGCTCAAGAAATTCAACTGGATACAGTACCTCTCCATGGTGAGCCAGATAGTAGGTTCCACTTTCATAGATGAATGAATACGAAGATCGGCGATCCCACTTGAGGTAATTGATCAAACCGTGAGGGGAATAAAAACCGACAGGAAATTTTATACCCACATGAGTTTCATGTGCGAACTCCATACAGAAATGGATATCCTCCTGAAATCGTCCGCCGAGATCGAGATGTTTAAAAATATGCGGATCAAAATTTATTCCCTCAACACCGGTTATAATTTTTAGTTCCAGCTCCCTGTACAATGTCTCTTTAATATTGCTCATATCGCTCCACTCCCTTTTTGTGTTTTATAGTAATTATTAGCTTACTCTGTGTTATAAATCAGAAGGCTGCCAGTCAATATATCCCGTAAATAACCGCACTCAGTTACACCGGGAATGAGTAATGCATAAAAAAAGCCGATTCTCTGACTGTAAGAATCGACTCTTTATAATCTTTTTTTTCTTGGCAATGACTATATGAGGACAATACTTGTTATATCAGGATGCTCTTCTAAGCAATCAACAACAAGTAAAGTTTTTCATAGCAATAAACGGAGTAGTATTAAATTCCAGACTTAAAATGAATACCGGGTATTTTCAGACCTCAATCCATAATCCGAAGTTATAAGGCATAATTTTATTATTTGTAAAGTCAACAATTAATAGTGATTTGCAAATCCCGTTTAAGAGGCATTTTATATACCATAAACAGGTCATCACAATAAAATCCTTTATTGCTTTTCCAAAACCTGAAGAGTTTATTGGAATGGCAGTACCAATAAACTCTTCAAGAGTGATCAGGTTTTTTTCTTTCTGATAATTACCCTGCTCTGTCAGGCTACTTTTGCTTGAAATACCGGCAGTCGTTCTTCTTCAATCCGGTAGATATCATGTGCAATACTTGTTGGCGCAGCATAGCAATCATAAAGCTCATCATAGGTAAAGCCATACTTTCTGTAAATAGCTACTGCTTTTTTGTAGAGATCAATATGCCATGCCGGCTCAGGCGAACGATGTCCAGCCAAAGCTGACCCCGGGTTCGGGCACCAGCTTGAAGCAAAGCATATTACCCCTTTTGACGCGAGATACTCAATACCCTCAAGAGTAGAATCTTTTGGCTCAATACCGGCAACGATATTTGAGCGAACCTTTCCTCTCCCGAAAACCTCAACTTCATACTCCAGAGCCTTAACCCAATGCTCCCAGCCACCGCACTGCAGCTCCTTGCCGGGGCAGATGGCCTTGAAGATATTCCTGTCCCAAATCTCAATGTTGGTAGCAATAGTGCGATAGCCGGCCTCCTTGTACTTGTCGATGATGCTGAGGTCGTGAGGAGCACCGACACATGCCGTGCCGTTGAAATCCTCAAGCCCGGTGTACTCCCGGATTGCATCAGCAACGTCAAGGTAGTATTCAACTTCCCTGCGCTCAGCGACAAAGCCTCCTGTTATGGTAATGTGATGAGCGCCTTCTCTGTATGCTTCAGCAACGGTCTCACCAACCTGTTTCGGATTTTTCCAGCCAAGGCCTTCAGCCTCCGCATAGGTATCTTTCGTTGCATTGATATTGCAGAACTTGCAGTCATGATCTTTTTCCTTAAGGGCACACTCATTACTGTAGCAAACCGTTAACGCCCCATACTGACCGAAGCGTACAAGATTGGACATGCTTGTCCCATCCGAAGTTTTCTTGCCGTAATAGTTCGGGCGCTCAAGAAATTCAACAGGAAACAGGCGCTCACCGTGATGAGCAAGATAGAAACTCCCATTGTCATTAATCAGGGAATAGGTGGACCGGCGATCCCACCGTAGAGCGTATACCAAACCGTGGGGTGAACGAAAACCGGTAGGAAACTTGATACCAACATGAGTTTCATAGGCCATCTCAAAACCGGAGTGTATCTCCTCCTGATAAAGTCCGCCGAGATCAAGCTGCTTGAAAATATGCGGATCGAAGTTGATACCCTCCACTCCGGTGATGATTTTCAGTTCCAGTTCCTTGTACAAGGTCTCTTTAATATTGCTCATATATAAATTTGCGATTAATGGTTAATGGTTCATCATGCAACAAGACTTTTGAAAACCGGTAGCGTTTCATCCTCAATCCGGTAAAGATCACTGATGATCCCCGTTGCTCCGGAGCAGTCATAGAGTTCCTCATATGTAAACCCGTACTTTCTATGGATTGCGAAGATCTTCTTGAACAGATCAAAATACCATGCCGGCTCAGGTGCACGATGTCCCTCCAGAGCAGAGCCGGGGTTTGGATTCCAGACTGTAGCAAGAGCGATAACACCCCTGGAAGCAAGGTATTCGATGCCTTCAAGAGTTGAGTCCTTGGGTTCAATTCCAGCCACAAGGTTTGAACGAACCCTGCCGTGACCAAAAACCTTAACTTCATGATCGAGAACCTTCAGCCAGTGATCCCAACCTCCGCACTGTTGCTCCTTGCCTGGGCAGATGGCCTTGAAGATGTTTTTATCCCAGATTTCGATATTGCTTGCAATCGTTCGGTAGCCGGCCTCTTTGTACTTCTCAATGACACTGAGATCCAGTGGTGCGCCAATTGCCGCAAGGCCGTTAAAATCCTCAAGCCCTGTATGCTCCTTGATGGAATCGGCAACATCGAGGTAGTACTCGACCTCTCTGCGTTCCGCAACAAATCCGCCGGTCAGGTTTACACGACGAGCCCCTTCACTGAACTCCCTGTATGCAGCGGCAACAGTTTCGCCAACCTGCTTCGGAGTTTTCCACCCGATACCTTCTATCTCTCCGTACGTATCCTTTGTTGCATTGATGTTGCAGAATTTGCAGTCCTGACCTTTCTCTTTCAATGCACATTCGTTACTGTAAGAGATCAAAACTGAACCCTCCTGAACATATGGTGCTATTGTGGACATGGGGGTACCGTCAGAGGTTTTCAGCCTGTAATAGTCCGGGCGCTCAACAAATTCAACGGCAAACAGTACTTCACCATGATGAGCCAGATAGTAACTGCCTTTGTCATGAATGAGCGAGTAAGATGACCTGCGATCCCATCTCAGGTTGAATATCAATCCATGAGGAGAACGAAAAGAGGAAGGAAACTTGATCCCTGCATGAGTTTCATAGGCCATCTCGAAAAGACAGAGTACCTCCTCCTGATAGCGCCCCCCAAGATCAAGATCTCTGAAAATAAGGGGATCAAAGCTGATACCTTCATCATTGGTTGAAATTTTCAACTCCAGTTCCTGGTATAATATTTCCTTTAGTGTGCTCATGTTCTATTTCTTTAGTGGTTTTTCAAGCAACCTTTGCCTTGAAAACAGGCAGCGTCTCTTCTTCTATCCGATAAATATCATGGCATATGCCTGTCGGAACAGCCGAGCAATCGTAAAGTTCTTCATAGGTAAATCCATACTTTCTGTATATGGCCGTAGTTTTCTTGTGAAGATCAATATGCCAGGCCGGTTCGGGTGAACGATGTCCTTCCAGTGCTGATCCGGGATTCGGATTCCAGCTTGATGCCAAACATATCACACCCTTTGAGGCGAGGTATTCAATCCCCTCAAGAGTAGAATCCTTTGGTTCAATTCCTGCAACAATAACCGAACGGACTTTCCCTCTGCCAAAAACCTCCACCTCATACTCCAGCGCCTTCACCCAATGCTCCCAGCCGCCGCACTGAAGCTCTTTTCCGGGGCAGATTGCCTTGAAAATATTCCGGTCCCAGATTTCGATATTGGTGGCTATAGTGCGATACCCTGCCTCTTTATACTTGTCAATGATGCTGAGGTCGTGAGGCGCTCCGACACACGCTGTACCGTTGAAATCCTCCAGTCCAGTGTGTTCTTTGATTGCATCGGCTACATCGAGGTAGTACTCCACTTCACGCCGTTCAGCGACGAAACCACCCGTGATCGTTACATGACGAGCTCCATCCCTGTAAGCCGCACCGACGGTTTCACCTACCTGCTTGGGATATTTCCATCCCACGCCTTCTGCTTCTCCATAAGCTGCCTTCGTCGCATTGATGTTGCAGAACTTGCAGTCATGATCCTTTTCCTTGAGGGCACACTCATTGCTGTAGGCAACTGCAAGGGCTCCCTCCTGGGCATAACCCGCAATAACGTTCATACTTGAACCGTCTGTAGTTTTCAGCCCGTAATAGTTAGGACGATCAAGAAATTCAACCGGAAATAAAAACTCTCCATGATGAGCCAGATAGTAAACCCCTTTTTCTAAAATGAAGGAGTAAGGTGATCTGCGATCCCAGCGAAGGTTAAATATCAAACCGTGGGGAGAACGAAAACCTGCTGGAAACAGAATGCCCACATGAGTCTCATAGGCCATCTCGAAACAGAGGTGATGAACCTCCTGATACCGGCCCCCGAGATCAAGAGGCTTGAAAATGTGAGGATCGAAACTGATGCCCTCAACATTGGTGGCAATTTTGAGTTCCAGCTCCCTGTACAACGCATCTTTAATATTGCTCATAGTAGTTTCACTGTTTCGTTTAAATTAATTGGACCTATTTTTCGTCATGCGCTATGAGTTCAGGGCAATAGCTGAATTTTGTTCTTCTCCCTCATCAAGAATCTCAACCGATCCATTAAGTTCACTGCTGAATTGAATAACTAATGCAAGCAGCAGATAAAGCGGTATAAAAATCAGAAATACCGACCACGAGCCCAGCAACTCTCCTGCTACTCCCCCGATTACCGGGCCGATGATTGCACCAAGCATGGTAAACATTGAAAAGAGGGCGGCACTCTTCCCTTTTTCCGTATTCGCATTAGCTACACGGGTGACGTTGACCAGATTGAACATCCCGAGACCTATTCCGATAAGCAGAGTGCCTGCTATAAGGAATACCGGGTGCAGCATGCACGAGAGCAGTGACAATCCAGCGATAACTATGGCAATGCTCACCAGGTAGAAATGGCGCTGACCGAGTTTCTCCAGTACCCGACCGAAAGTGAAGAGTGTGGCAATAAATACCACGCCTTCAAACGAGACAAAAAGGGATGATGCCTGAACCGTAAAATGAAATACCCGAATTGCAATCACCACAATGAATGCGTTAAAACAGGAAAACGTAGATAACGCCAGCGCTTCCGCTCCGGAAGCTTCCAGGATATTGCGATCCCTGAAAAACAGTTTCAGGTTAGCAAGGTTTTCTGAGAGAGTTGTACTACTGCCCGAACGTTCTGTCTCGGGAAAGATCACCGGTGCGCCAAAAACAAGAAGCAGTACTGCTGCGCTTACTACATAAAAGGTAATGTTGAGCCCCCAGTAGCTGCTGATGGATGCACCGCATAAAGGGCCAAGCAAAACAAGACCAAATGACAGAGATCCCCGCTGCCAGCCCGCTTTTTTACTTCCGGCATGCCTGACAAACTCGAGAAAAGCTGTAGTCATCGGAATGAATCTGAACGCGGTAAAAAAGCCGACCAGGGCAACAAACCATATCAGGTTATCAGATGAACGTGCAAGAGGGAAAAGAAGATAGATCAGCGCACTTGCCATAGCGCCGAAAACAAACACTCTGCGTGGACCAACATGATCAACCAGCAAACCGATCGGCAAAACAGTAAGAAGCAATCCAATACCCTGTACACCTCCGATCAGACCGATTTGAGCAGCAGTAGCACCAAGCTCAACGGCATAGAGCGTTATTGCCATCTGGGCGACACCCATCCCTGCGCCTCCGAGAACGGAGAATACCATGAACTGGAGAAGCAATTTATTTCTGAGAATTTTCTCTTTCATGCTTTCGATTCCGGGGAGTGCTGATGGGATCCAGCTTCTTTACTTGCCAATGCTGCTCTGTAACCGGGTGATTCGTTGCGAACCACTTCCGGAATGACCGCCCATACACCGGCAATCACAGCATCGGGCCCTCTTCGCTCCCGAACTCTTGTTAACAACTGCTGAAAAATCCGATCACTCTCCACATAGTGATAAGGGCTCCCCTTGACCTGATAACTCAATAAACCCTTCGTGATATTGACGGCCACCTTTTTATCAAGAGTGATGCTACTCAATAGATTTGCATTCGAAATGCTTCCATCAAACCCCTCAACAAAAACAAGTGTTTCATCGTCAAGAGTTGTCAACGACCCCTTGACTGCAAGGTGCGGAATGCCATCACTGTCAATTGTTCCGACAACCTTGACACTCTCCTGATCCTTTAAAAGACCAAGCAGTTCTTCCGGTAGTTTAGCCATGTATACCCCTCACTTTTATTTATTAAAAGACCCGATATTCCATCATGTATATAATTCCGGGAATATTTCATTGAACATGAAATTCACAACCCTGATTTTTCACATCTGCCAATAAAAAAGAATATTTGGAATATTATTTACCTTATACCATAAAAATACCATAAATATGGCAACAAATCGGGTTACACCCCCCTTATGATTTATTGAAAGAACACTCACTTTGGAACCTGCAAAATGATTCAGAAAATGACTTTTTTATAATTTTTCAAGCAACTGTAAACAGAACACTATATTTTATTTCATACCCGAAAAAGCGAATAAAGACAACTATATCCTCACTGTTAAAGGTCATTTTTCCTACCGCAAAAGGGTTATCCCCTTAAATCCAGATGTCGTTCCCAGTAAGTAAAAATAGTATAAAAAAGTATCGCTACAATTCATTTCCTGATCAGCAAGAGATGATCAGATTGATCATGAATAACATCATTACTGGCAAAACAATAATAACAGATACCACATTGATGGTATTTTTACGGTAGCAGCTTGCAAACAGTCAAAAGATTGGACTTTATGTAATATTGGAATAATTCAGGATCAATTATTTTAATCATTCGAAACAGTCATCTCATGAACTGTATGCGATTAATTACAAACAGCAGACTATTCTTCCCTGATCCTTTTTAATCAATAACAGCAGCGCCAATCCCCCAGAGCGGGAATTATTGATTTCCATAACGTTACTGGTAGACCGGAATATCAAGTAGAAACAAAGAGAAGTAAACATGAGCAAACTGAACATCACACGTACGTCCAGTCAAATCGAGAATGTAGAGCCATACTCGTATAACCCTGAACCTGCTTCAGCGGGAACAATTACAGCCAATCAGAAATGGCTTTCACTACTCCCTTTTTCCGATAAACGCGATTTCGAAAATGCCACCCGTGGTTTTATCGGAACGATAGAAGATCTCGTTATCCGCAAAGAGAACGGGAGCGTTGTATGGGAGCTCGCGCGATATGATTTCCTTAAAGAAAATCAACCGCCAGATTCCGTCCATCCGGGTTTATGGCGTCAGGCAAAACTTAATCGCATCAATGGCCTTTTTCTGGTGGCAGACCGGATATATCAGGTAAGAGGTTTTGATATCGCCAATTTGACCATCATTGAAGGAAATTCAGGCCTGATCATCATTGATACCCTCACTACCGTTGAATCGGCAAAAGCGGCAATTGAGCTTTACTATCAGCACCGTCCGCGCAGGCCAGTCAACACCATTATCTATACTCACAGTCATGCTGATCATTTCGGAGGGGTACGAGGGCTGATAAATGAAGCGCAGGTTGAAGACGGATCAGTTCGCATTATAGCGCCATCAGGTTTTATAGAAGAGACTGTGAGCGAAAATGTACTTGCAGGTCCGGCAATGGCACGACGCGCTCTCTATCAATTCGGTCAGCAGTTGCCGGTTGGACCATACGGCACACTTGATGCCGGCCTGGGAAAATCCTCTGTTGGAGGAACAATCAGTCTGATTGCACCGACACAACTGATCACTGAGGCTATTGAAACGCATACCTATGATGGCGTTGAAGTTGTATTTCAATTGACACCCGAGACCGAAGCGCCTGCTGAACTCCACCTCTATCTACCTCAGTGGAAAGCCTTCAATGCCGCAGAAAATGCTACACATACCCAACACAACCTCTTACCTCTGCGCGGTGCCAAAGTGCGGGATGCCAAAGCCTGGGCTGAATATCTGAACGTGGCACTGGAGCTTTTTGGGCGCAAGGCGGAGGTTGTCTTTGCTCAACATCACTGGCCGGTTTGGGGTAATGCAAATGTCGTCGACTATCTCAGCAAACAACGTGATATCTACAAGTATCTGCACGATCAGACGCTTAAACTGGCAAACCAGGGATATACAGCACCCGAAATTGCGGAACTTGTTTCCCTGCCGGAAGAGCTTGAGCTGGAGTGGTCAGTCAGAGGATTGTACGGCGCAGTCAAGCATAATGTCAAAGCTGTCTACCAGCGATATCTGGGCTGGTATGACGGCAATCCGGTTAATCTTGATCCGTTGCCGCCAGTTGCTTCTGCAATTAAATGGATTGCGTATACCGGAGGAAGTGCCGCAGTGTTGAAACGTGCCGCTGTTGACTACGAAAATGGCCAGTACCGATGGGTGGCGGAGGTTCTTGGAAAGCTTGTTCAGGCAGAACCGGAAAATCGTGAGGGAGTTCTACTCCTTGCGGCTGCATTTGAACAATTAGGCTATCAGGCCGAATCTGCTACATGGCGGAATGCCTATCTTCAGGGCGCCCGTGAATTACGCCAAGGGGTCACAGATAATCGGGATCTTTTGACCTCGATTGACCTGCGAAAGGCATTGGGAGTAAATCATCTTTTTGATACCCTCGCAGTACGACTTGACAGCGAGAGATCGCGTGGCAAAAAAATCACAATCAACTGGTATTTCACCGATCTGAACCAGGAACATCTCCTCACCGTTGAGCGCTCTACCCTGAACCATCTGGCAGGATACAGTTCGAATAAAGCAGATGCCACAGTACAATTAACTCAGAACACCCTGCGTTCGCTGTTGCTTAAAGAAACTGATTTTGTGCGTGCCGCAAGCAGCGGGTTGATAAAAATCAAAGGGAACCCGCTAAAACTTGTGGAGTTATTCACCTTGTTTGATGAGAAAAACCCCTTTTTTCCGATTGTCACACCCAGAAAGCCCCGATAATGTGACAGGAATTAACCTGATAAGCATTGCGTGTTTATGACGCATTATTCAGGGATGCAATCTCTCATTCAATAACCGTTCAGGCGGCCTCATCAAGCAGAATTCCGGACTGATGTAGTTTCCAGTAGTCCCCTCTCTGGAGAAGCAGCTCATCGTGGGTCCCTCGCTCCACAATTCGCCCCTCTCTGAGAACACAGATCCGGTCCATCTGCTGCACCGTCGATAAACGATGGGCAATGACAAGAAGGGTTCGTCCAACCGATACACGCTGTATGGCATTTTGCAGAACCCTCTCCGTTGCGGAATCCAGACATGCTGTCGCCTCGTCAAGAATCAGGATCTTTGGATCAAAAATCAGAACACGGGCAAAAGAGAGGAGCTGCCGCTCACCGGCAGAGAGTGTCGTTGCGCGTTCCGAAAGCATTGTATTGTAGCCCTGAGGCTGACGGAGGATAAAGGGTTCAGCGCCAACCAGCCGACAGGCCTCCCGAACCCGCTCCTCAGAAATATCTGACTGAAAAAAGCGGATGTTCTCCATAATAGTACCGGAAAAGAGCGTGACGTCCTGCTGAACGATGCCGACAGTGCGGCGCAGCTCCTCAAAAGGCCACTGACGAATATCCTTGCCGTCAATCACCACCGCACCGGATGTGACATCATAGAATCTTGTAACCAGATTCATAATAGAGCTCTTGCCCGCTCCCGTTGCCCCGACAAAACCTACCTGCTCTCCCGCATCTATCAAAAGGTTAATGTCATGCAACACAGGATATCCTAGCCTGTAGGCGAGCGAAACACCATCAAGCTTTATACTGCCTGCAACCACTGCAGGTGCTCTTGCCCCGTCAACCTCTTTGATTTCAGGAATTTCCATGAACGTCCGACTGATACGATCCGATGCAACAATTGCAGACTGCAATGGATTCATCTGTTGCGAAATAGTATTGATCGGTTGAAAAAAACGCCTGATGTAACCAACGAAAGCATAGAGAACACCAAAAGAGAGTGTGCCCTCAATCACCCCGTTTCCGCCATACCAGATGAGAGCCGCAATAGCAAGATCACCCAGCAGCTCGGTGATGTTAAAAAAGAGCAGAAACCACTGATTTTCCAGAATCGTGGACTGCAAAAGCGATTTATTGCGTTCATCGAACCGTTTTTGCTGCTTCTGTTCCTGATGAAAAATCTGTACAATGGCCATCCCGCTCAGATTCTCGGCTAAAAAACCAATCAGCAATCCCAGACGGTGGCGAACCTCACTGTTGATTGCCCGGATTTTCTTCTGAAAAAAGACCGCCATAAAAAGGACAAGGGGAAGCAGCAGAAAACAGTAAAGTGCTATGGCAATGTTCAGACGCAGCATGAAAAACATGATCAGAACAAGCGTAAAAATACCCCTGAGCGAGTTTGCAAGAAACTGGGTAAAGAGGTTATTGAGGGCTTCGGTATCACTGACCACGTTAGTAATGATTCGACCGGGAGTGTTCTGGTCGAAGTAGCGGAGGGCAAGCTGCTGAATATGGCGGAACAGGTCAATTCGAATGGCTCGTACAATTGAAAGTCCGGTCTTCTGAAGCACCATATCCTGATACCAGGTCAGTCCGAAAGAGAGTAACACAAGCCCGAGATAGAGCGCTGACATGCGAAATATGCCCGAAGAATCAGGACTGGAAACCGTTACATAACGGTCGATAACCTCTTTGACCAGCCAGGGCTGAATCAAATCAACGACAACAACTCCTACTACCAGAGCAAAGACCAGTGCCAGTTTTGTTTTGTAGGGCTTCACGTAGGGAATTAAGGGTGCAAAAGCCCCTTTTACCGGTGAACATTCGATCATGAAGCCTCCTCAAAACGACCTGATTCAAGAACTTCCATCTCAATATCCAGGTCAACCGGCAAAACAGCATCGCTTCCATCCGCTTCAGATTTTTCTGACTCGCCCCCGAAAGAGAGGCCTGCCTGCATAAACCACTGACCGGCATATACCCCGCAAAGGGAAAGAAGTTCAGCATGGCTGCTACCCCGTTCAACAATGCGTCCCGATTCGAGTACTATTATTTCATCAGCATGTTGCAATGCACTCAGCCGATTGGAAATGATGATGGAAGATGCTGTTGACAACTCTTTCAGATTTTCCAGAATCAGGCGTTCTGTAGTAGTATCTACTGCACTCAGAGAATCATCCATAATCTGAAACGGAGCATTCTTGTAAATCATACGGGCAATAGCCAGACGCTGTTTCTGTCCACCGGAGAGACGAACGCCCCGGTCACCGATCTCGGTATCATACTGTTCCGGGAACATGAGAATATTGTCATGAACCGCTGTAATGCCTGCGCACCATTTGGCCCGCTTCAGGTTCGGAGAGTCGTCTGAAAAACCGATATTTTCCAGCACGGTACTGGAAAAAAGAAACCCGTCCTGCGGCACATAGGCAACTCCCTCCCTTAATCTTGCCAGAGGGTAGTGGAGAATATCCTCTCCGTCAATAAAAACCGTCCCCTCCGGAGGATCATACAGCCGGAGAATAAGATCGGCGAGGGTAGATTTGCCGCTTCCCATAGCCCCGATAATACCAACTGTTTGACCAGGCTTGAGGCTAAAGGATATGTCACTCAGAACATCCCTCTGGCTGCCCGGATAACGAAAGGTAAGCCCCTTGACCTCAAGAGAGCCTTGAAGTGGACGATCAATGACTGCGCCCTCCCTTTCGCGGACTTCGGGAAGAACATGAAGCAGCTCATCAATCCTGTTCAGGGATGCAATTGATCGCTGGACGATGTTGATCACATTGCCCAATTGTTCCAGGGGCATACGCAGCAAGGCAACATAGAGCGTAAAAGCCACAAAATCTCCAAGAGAAATACTCTTCGTTGTCACTAAATATCCGCCAAATCCCAGCACAAAAATGAAGCCGATATTAACCAGAAGCGGCAATAAAGAGTCAAACAGTGCAGAGAGACGCACAAGACGCATCTTCTCTTCAACGATATCGTCAACGCAATCCTGAAAACGACTGTTTACAACTTGCTCCATACCAAAAGCCTTGACAGCGCGAATACCGCCGATGACCTCTTCTGTTGTCTGTGCCATAGAGCCAAGCGCTTCCTGCGATCGCTGGGACTGCAATCTGATTTCAGGACCAAGCCACCGTACAAGAAGGGGGATAAACAGCAGTGGACCCAGTCCGGCAAGCGTCAGTCGCCAATCCACATGCACAACCATGAGCCAGGCTGAACCAAGCAGCATGGCTGAGCCGCTGATGCCCTGATTAAGCCCCATCGAAGCCAGTTCACGAACAACCTCAACATCACTCAATGCATGCGAAATCATATCCCCGACACTATGCCGGTGATAATAGGATGGCGAAAGCGTTGACCATTTTTCAAACAACTCTTTGCGCAACTGGTAGGTCAATTCGCGACCCTTGTGGTGAACAAGCACTCTTCCCCCCCAGCCGGCAGCCACCCTCACAACTCCGATCAGGATGATTAATCCAACGTAACCGGCCATTTCAGAGCGCCCGAGAGTGCCCTCCTGCAAACGGTCAGTAACATGCCCCAGCAAACGGGGAATTTGTGCAGCAAACAGGCTCCCCGCAGCAACCAGAGTAATACCGGAAGCATAGACCACCCGGTTCCGCATCATATGTGAACCAACAATCCGCAATCCGGTCATAACGTAACATCAATCTTTTATCAACTGTAGGGCTGTCCCTGTAAATGCTCAATGAACAATCATAAAAAGAGGCTATCCCACAACAAGCTTTCTGGCAGGAATATTGCCTTTGCTGCGATCGAGATATTCGAGTTCTCTTGTTGATATTCTATAGAGCACAATATTGGCCGTATCACCGTTTGCAACGCGCTCCCTGAAACGGGGATTCCGGGCACCGATACGCTCAACAGCCTTCTCAAAATCGCTTGAACCATGACTCAGCGGTTCTGCGTCACCTATCAAAAGCAGACTTTTCCAGTTTTCCAGTTCCTGGTTATCATGCTCGAAATAGAACGACACCCTTTTATTGTTGGCTATCTCTCCAATCTTTGCACTCTCTTTGCTGCTGGAAAAATAGAGATCATCTCCATCCGGAGCGAAACTGCCTATTGCCCTTGAGAGTGGTGTCAGGTCCTGGCGGACATAATTAAGCAGTGCAAATTTCGAATCCAGAATGTATTGCAGAATTTCCTTTTTATTCTCTTCGTTGCTCATGGGACTCCCTTTTTTTGGTTAGAATAAAGCTGTTGATTCAACGTTTCCGGGAAATAAAAAATGCCGATTCTCTGACAGCAAGAATCGGCATCCGTATTCACTTACCTTTATAGTTCAAGCAGTAATCAGGGCAAAATCTTTAATGTCTCAATGCACTTGTACGCCTCAACAACAACAAGTTTCAGCAATAAAAATTATAGCCATAACGATACAAATATGATTATCACTGATTATTTCAGGTCATAAAATCCCTAATAAAGAGCACATTACAAATCCCGTTTAAAGGGCATATTTCATACCGTAAACAAGCCATCTTTTTAAATGGAAAGAAAATATCGCGTTAAATATTTTACAGCATAATCCGAAAAAGTAATTCTCTATATTTCTCCGACTCTAAACGACTGCATTGTGCCGTCCGTACAATCCTCTCCAACGAAGTGGCAGGCAAGCTGAACCGGAAAGAATTTTCATGCAATTTCTCAATCATTCGAATAACGACTTTGTCAAACTCCTCTCATTTCGAATGCTGATTGTTCTGGCCTATCAGATTATGGCGGTTGTTGTGGGTTGGCATATTTATGAACTGACGCATGACACTCTTGCTCTCGGCCTGATCGGTCTGGCTGAAGTGATCCCCTACTTCTCATCTGCCTTGTTTGCGGGTTATGTGACCGATCACTACTCCCGGCGTATGTTCGGTGTGCTCGCCTCACTCATGGTCTCTGGATGTGCTTTGACGCTTTGTGCCCTGTCGGAAGGATGGATAAGCGGCAATACGCTGTGGTGGCTCTACGGCGCGATTGCCTTCAACGGTCTTGCCCGGGCCTTTTTCAGCCCCTCATACAGCTCGATGTTTGCCATCATACTGCCCCGCGAACACTATGCTCGGGCATCAAGTATCGGCAGCTCCGTATTCCAGTTCGGACTGGTAGCCGGGCCAGCGTTAGGTGGTATCCTTACGGGGTGGGCAGGCAAGAGCGCCGGTTATGGCGTTTCGGCACTGCTGAGCCTCGGTGCGGCTGCGGCACTTATGTCTCTGAAGGTGAAAGAGCCACCAAAGGCTGAAAGTGCACCTATCCTCACCAGCATCGCAGAAGGTGTCCGCTTTGTCTTCAGCAACCAGATTATGCTCGGAGCGCTCTCTCTTGATATGTTTGCCGTTCTCTTTGGCGGCGCTGTAGCCCTGCTTCCGGCCTTTATTCAGGATATCTATCATTACGGCCCGGAGGGTCTCGGAATTCTTCGTGCCGCTCCGGCAATCGGCGCATTGATTACAGGATTGATCCTCTCCCGCCATGCAATTAATCTTCATGCCGGACGCTGGCTGCTGGGATCCGTTGCTGGCTTTGGCCTCTGCATCATAGCCTTTGCTTTATCCGTAAACATCCATGTTGCTGGAGTGCTCCTGCTGCTTTCAGGAATATTCGACGGAATTTCGGTAGTCATGCGAACAACGATCATACAGCTCACAACTCCCGATACCATGCGCGGCCGGGTATCGGCTGTTAACGGGATCTTTATCGGCTCTTCAAACGAACTTGGGGCACTTGAGTCAGGCATTGCTGCGCGCCTGATAGGCCTCGTCCCTTCGGTTGTGTTCGGAGGGGTGATGACGCTTGCGGTTGTCGCGGCAACAGCAAAACTGGCGCCGAAACTGCGACGGCTTGAACTGCATCAGCTCTACTGAGCAACCCTTTTATGGGCACCTCTATTTATTTATTCCGAAACCCGATTACTGCGTTGGGCGGTGCTCGAAATCCTCATGTACTACGTGTACACTCCGGTTTTTGTGCTCCATCCGCCTTGTCCTCGGGCTTCTCACGACAATAAATAGAGGCGCCCTTATGAACCCTTCTCGCTCTCATATCGGCCTGACCAGATCCAGAGGACTCTTTTTCCCCTGATTTTATTATTTTCAGTCAGATTCATTCCCATTTTCAATCTGATACCCTTATGAGCAAGAATAAAGAACTACTCTGGCAGAGCCGATTTTCAGAACCCTTTGATCGTGGAGCTCTCCTCTTCTCTTCATCGGTTCATGTTGATAAAAAGCTCTATCGCGAGGATATCAGGGGATCAATCGCCCATGTGACCATGCTTTCCGAAGAGGGTATTGTCAGTGAATCTGATGCGGCTCAAATCATTGCCGGGCTCGGCGAGATTGAAAAGGAGCTGAGCAACGGAACCCTTGTTCCTGAGTGGGAAGATGAGGATATCCATACGGTAATTGAAAACCGGCTCAAGGAGAAGATCGGGGCTGTAGCCGGAAAACTCCACTCCGGACGAAGCCGTAACGACCAGGTTGCAACCGATACACGGCTCTATATGCGCCGCCAGATTGAGGAACTCCAGACCGCCATCAGCGGGCTTCTGAAGGTGCTTGTCGAGAAAGCGGAAACCCACTGCGACACGATCATTTTCGGCTATACCCACCTGCAGCGGGCCCAGCCGATATCTGCCGGGCACTACTACCTGGCATATTTCAATATGTTCCTCCGTGACCGTGACCGCCTCCATGACCTCATGAAGCGGGTCAATATCTCTCCGCTCGGTGCTGCTGCATTTGCCGGAAGCACCCTTCCACTCAATGCAAAGCGCAGTGCCGAGCTGCTCGGCTTTGACGACCTCTTTTCAAACAGCATTGATGCCGTCAGTGATCGCGACACGGTCATTGAGTTCATCTCCGCCTGTTCGGTGATCATGATGCACCTCTCCCGATTTGCCGAAGATCTGATTCTCTGGAGCTCCTACGAGTTTGGCTATCTTGAAATCAGCGATGCCTTTGCAACCGGATCATCCATCATGCCGCAAAAGAAAAACGCCGATATTGCCGAACTGGTCAGAGGCAAAACCGGCAGAGTATACGGTAATCTCATGGCGATGCTTACCATCATGAAAGGTCTTCCGCTCTCCTACAACCGCGACATGCAGGAGGACAAGCAGCCACTGTTCGACAGTGCAGAAACAACAATCGGCAGTGTCGAAATTTTTGCACGGCTGCTGGAACATACGCGGCTCAAAGAGGAACGGCTGGCAAAACTGACCAATGAAGATCTCAGCCTTGCCACCGAAATCGCCGAATACCTGGTGCAGAAGCAGATTCCTTTCCGGGATGCACACCGCATAACCGGAAAAATAGTCACCTGGAGTATTGCTTCCGGCACCACCCTGCCAAATATTCCTGTTGAAAAATTCAGAGAGTTCTCCGAGGCGATTGATACAGACATCTATCTGGCGCTTAAAGCTGACGCAAGTGTCAACTCCAAAAAATCACACGGCAGTTGCTCCTTTGTTTCAGTTACCGAGCAGATAGTGGAAGCAAGAAAAAAACTATAGCAAGCCTTATTTATTTGTTCCGAAACCCGATTTCTGCGTTGGGCGGTGCTTTAAATCAAACCGCTCAACATGAATTGTATGTTTTTCTGAAACAGTCAACTCTAACATCGAAGGAGAGGGATTTATGAATCAGTCAGCAAAAAATACAAAGACAGGAATGGGTTGGTTGCCGGACTATCCCGATTTCAGGGACTACACGGCAGAACAGAACAAGGTTTCAACAACCCTCCAAAATTTAGGGCAGGAGAACTCTATCAAGAGCATGCTTTCAAAGGCTGGAGTTGCAAAATCCACACCCGCTCTTCCTGCTTCCACCGATTTACGGCAATGGTGCTCCCCTGTTGAACACCAGCTTACACTTGGCTGCTGCACGGCTCACGCCGGCATTGGAATTGTCGAATATTTTGAAAGACGCGCATTTGGAAAGCATATCGATGCTTCCAGGATGTTCCTCTACAAGACCACACGAAACCTTCTTAAATGGCGTGGAGATTCCGGAGCTTTTATTCGTTCCACCATGGCAGCGATGGTACTGTTTGGGGTACCACCCGAAGAGTACTGGCCCTATGTTGTTGATGATTTCGATAAAGAACCCTCAGCATTCTGCTATGCCTATGCACAGAATTTTCAGGCAATAAGCTACTACCGACTGGATCCGACCGGAACTGGAGAAAAAGAGCTGCTGCAGAGCATAAAAACAAATCTTTCGGCCGGTATTCCCGCAATGTTCGGCTTTACAGCCTTCAGCTCTATAGTTCAGGCAAAAATAACCGGCATGATACCGTTTCCAACCGTTGGCGAAACAATTGTCGGGGGGCATGCCGTAGTAGCAGTTGGCTATGATGACTCCATCCGGATAAAAACAGCGCAAGCGGAGCAAAAGAGACAAAAGGCGCCCTGCTCGTCAGAAACTCCTGGGGCCACGAATGGGGTATCGAAGGGTACGGCTGGATGCCTTATGAGTATGTGCTGAGAGGTGTAGCTGTGGACTGCTGGTCACTGTTAAAAAATGAGTGGATAGATACGGGCTTGTTCAAAACATAAATGCACCACTATTAATTTGTTCCGCGATTCGATTGCTTCGTTGGGCGGTGCTCGAAATCCTCAAGGACGAGCAGAACCCAATAACATCAAAACACACACCAACGTGAAAGAGAAGTGGAACAGCACTCAAAAATTCAATAATGAAGCTGCCATGTGGGATAGTGATCCGCGCCGAAGGGCACTGGCCGAGGCTGTCGCTGCAGCGTTAATTGCGAGATGCACCCCAGGAAAAGCCATGCAGGCTCTTGAAGCCGGCTGCGGAACGGGGCTTGTAACCATGGAAATCGCGCCTCTTGTCAAAGAGTTAACCGCTATTGACACCTCGCCTGAGATGCTGAATGTTCTTCAGGAAAAAATCCGATCTCTCGGTGTAAGCAATATTGAACCCGCTCTTCTTGACCTCTCCTCACCTTCCGTAACCTTTGAACGGGAAAAGTCATTCGATCTGATCTACAGCAGCATGACACTCCACCATATCGGCGACACTGCGGGATTTCTCAAGCGGATCGTAACACTGCTTGCTCCGGGTGGCAGCGTTGCCATTGCCGATCTTGAGAGTGAGGACGGCCACTTTCATGATAACCCTGACGAAGAGGTCCATCACGGATTTGATCGCACAGATCTGACATCGCTCATGAATGCGGCGGGTTTACAGGGTGTTTCGTTCGACACCATTTACACGGTCAACAAAAAAAACAGTGAGGGAAAAACGACACAGTACCCCGTATTTCTCTGCACAGCTATAAAAGAATAAAAACTGCACATAGTAATCTTGACCATCAGCAACCTGACACCATGCATTTCAAAGCTGTAATATTCGATCTCGACGGCACTCTTCTCGACACCCTTGAAGATCTGCTCAACACTCTGAACTCCGTGCTTCTGCGGCACAACTACCCAACCCACTCGATTGACGATTGCCGCTATCTTGTTGGACACGGCATGAGAGAGCTGGTGAGAAAAGCACTGCCTGAAGGCGTTGCCACACCCGAAATTATCGACACCCTGCTTCCCGAGTTTATGCAGGAGTATAACCTCAACTGGAACCTGAATACAAAGCCTTATCCCGGTATAACCGACATGCTTGAGGCCCTGGAAGAGCGCGGCATAAAAACAGCGATCCTTTCAAACAAGGCTGATCAATTCACCCGGCTTTGTGCCGATATTCTCCTGAAGGAGTGGCCGTTCGATGTGGTGATGGGCCAGAAAAACGGCATCCCCTCAAAACCCGATCCAACAAGTGCCCTGCTTGTCGCAGAAGAGCTCGGAGCAGCACCCTCAGAGATACTCTACGTCGGCGACAGCGGCATCGACATGCAGACCGCCAGAAGCGCAGGATTTTACCCCCTCGGCGTCCTCTGGGGCTTCCGCCCCGAAAGCGAACTGCTTGAGTTCGGTGCCAAAAGCCTCGCCGCACATCCGGAGGATATCATCAAGTTACTTGACAAGTGATGAAGTTCAAGGCCCCGCTATGAATTGTCGTAAGCGGTTTGAAGATTTTTGAACCACGAAACAGACGAAATCACACGAAAAGAAGAGATGTGAATGTAGGGGGCGATCCTGCGTGATCGCCCTGTTGAAAACAGAAACCATCCTGTGGTTCTCTTCATCCTTGCAGTCCCTGAAGTCCTTGCCGTCCTTGATCTCCCACCCAACAAAGCGATAAAATCGCGGAACAGATTAATAGCCGTGCCCCTCAGGAAAGAAGATGGAGGCGGGAGAAAACATAGTCAAGCGAATCTTCGTTCAGGACAACCCTTGAAAAACCGGTCGATCCAAGCTCTACGGGACGGTTATCGCGATCACTGGTAAATCTCCGGCTCTGTTTGCCGTTGTACCAGTAGACCAGTCTGATCTTGCTCCCTTCGATTTCAAGCGCAGTAATCCCCCGCTTTCCAATAGCACAACCGGAGTTGAAGACACTGGGAATGGTTAGGTTATTGTAGAGGCCACTCCGGAGACCGATTTTTTTACCCTCCGTGTAACAGGCTGCAAGCTCGTTTTTCAGGGCCAAAATTTTCCGTTCGATAGTTGTTCGTGTTTCACTCTCGGCATTCGAGTAGGCCCGGCAGAGCTCCTCGATACGAAAGTTCAGAAAATCCACTTTCGAAAGCGATTCGAAGAGGGGACGATGAGTATGACCTATGATAGAGACAATCTTGGACTGGTTTGAAAACTCATAAATCGATTTCTCTATGGCAAACTTGCGGCGGCTGTTGTAGGCGCTGGAGAAGTTTCTTATGCCGAACGGTTTGGCTATGTAGCGAAGGAATAAGACAATTGAACGGCTCACAATCGGATAGGTCTCCCAAAAAAGCACCGAAGCCTGGTGGCCGTGAAAGAGCAGAAGCGTTTCATCACCGTAAAGAAATTTCAGTGACTCAACCAGTGATGAAGCCAGACGATACTCCGTCTCCTCAAGCAGGGAAGAGTCATGGTTACCGTAGGTTTTCCAGAAAAAGCCGTTTTGCCTGAATTGCAGAAAAAGATCGTACAACTCACCCCACTGCGAGGCAATACTTTCAAGTGGGAACTTGAAAAGCTCTTCAATATCGCCATTGAGTACCAGGCTGTATTTTTCATGAAGATAGTAGGTGGAGAGCATGGTCTTGACCAGTTCGGCATTTCGCTTGAACTCATCTCGCCTGCCGCCATTACCCATATGAAAGTCACTCAGAATAAGCACCCTTGAGGATTGATCAAGAGTAATCGGCTTTGCGTTTTTGAGCAGCCGTTCAAGGTGGGGATGTTTTTTATCATGAAGACTCATAAGTATTCACAGGTAGATCCTTGCGGCGCGAAACAGAACACTTCACCCGCCGGGCCAACCCGACGCTCTCCTTTATACGGTTCGGCAAGCGGAATGGTGCTGATGGCTATCCCTCTCGCTCACTATTGATTGAAATTTACTAACCATTCCCTTGAAAACAGTTATTATTGATATAGTTATTTTTTTTTACCCTCGCAACCCGCGACAGCTCAGGTTCTGAAGGGTGTCCCTGAAATTGAAGAAAAACGAAAGAAAATGGTTTTCTTGTTTTTCAAGACAAAATGTACCCATAATTGGTTTCAGCATTTAAACATACCCCTGTGATCTCTCCTGATCGATTCCGCAAAATCCGCCACATGCTGCTTCATCGCCAGCCGGACCTTACGGTTGTCATGGACAATGTTAACAAGGCACACAACCTCTCGGCTATTATCCGGAGTTGTGATGCTGTGGGTATAGGAGCACTCCATGCCGTTTCATACAGGAAATCCATCTATACAGAGCAGGATGCTGCAGCCGGGGCAAGCAAATGGACCGCTCTCCACCTCTACCATGACATAGAAACCGTTTATAAAAAGCTCTCTGAGCAGAAGATGCAGATACTTGTTGCATCCAACAAGGCCGGGAGCACAGATTTCAGGAGTATCGACTATACTGTTCCAACAGCCCTTGTTGTCGGTGCCGAATGGGACGGAATTTCCGAAGCTGCACTTCATGGAGCAAACCAGACGATGGTAATCCCCATGTCAGGTATGGTAGAATCATTGAATGTCTCGGTAGCCACAGCAATTATTCTCTTTGAAGCCCAGCGCCAGAGGCAGGGAAAAGGGATGTACGAGACCCTGCAGATGGATCCAGAATGCTTCCGGAAAAGACTTTTCGAGTGCGCCTATCCCCGTCTGAGCCGTGAATTACAGCAAGAGGGAAAGGGATATCCAGAACTTGATGAAGAGGGGACGATAATTGGCGAAAAATCATGGTAAGTACGTTCATCTGAAGGAACTACTTGTCATATCATTCTTTGGAACAGTGAATAAAGTAACCACCTTATCAACAAGAAAAACAAAGATATATGACAAAATTAAACCCAGAAGAATAAATTTGAGTTTGGCACATACATTGGCATCTGCAGCTATGCTCGACAAGGGTTTCACCAAGGAATCAGAATCCAACAGGATATGTAAAAGAAAATAGTTCTCAAGAGAGTCGAGCAGTGCGGCAACAATCACTAACCATGACATGATAATGCCCGTTTTGCCAAGATAACATGAACCTTTACGAATAAACCGCCGAGAGGCAACAATACATATCCGAGAAAGTAATGCTGTGTACAGAGCTATGTAAAAATAGTCAAGTCCAAGCGAGAATGCCGCCAACAGCTTCTGCTTGGGATTCCAGGAGTGCAGAATATTGACCGTCTCATTCAGCTCAAATGAAATTATTCCACATGGAGCTTGCGGTTTGAAAGCGCCGTCAACCCTTAACATAAAAAAGAAGAGTATGATAACGGCGATCCAGAGTATCTGAAGTATCCGTGGGGTATGGAAAACCCTTAATACCCTCGAGACAGGGTTCCACGGTTCCTGCTTCATGAGCAAATCTTGCTTCTTGTCTGCCTCAGAGACTTGTTTGGAAAAATTGCTTTTATGCATGGCTCTTGTTACGTTGCTCTGCAATTATATGAACGAGCGTTTTATGTGATCGACATATTGAAAGTATGACTTCTGACAAGCCGCAATAAATTTATCAAAGAAGAGACCCCAGTTGACATTTATGACATCATAAAGTATCAAAAGAGCAAAAAAGAGCAGCAGGGCAAAAATGCCGACAACAATTCGGAATAACCATACAATCCGCCGATTTGCTGTTATTTTATGAATATTTGTTTCAAGAAGCCGCCTGACCATCAAGGTAATGATATCAACAATCAATAAGGCTGAACCAACATATTTCAATACTGAGTTGGTATCATATTCTTTTAAAACAAAGCCTAACCCTATTGTAACTATTGACACCACCATCAAAAGCTGTAACCAGTACCCCGCAAGAACCCCGATCATAGTCTTCGGAGTAGAAAAATCAAGCATTCCCAACAAAATCCAGTTCAGTTTTTTCAGATAACTACTGAGTTTCCCTCCTACTCCTTTTCCTGCATCAAGCCGATCTATCATGGAGGAGAGAATTCCTGTTCCCCTGCCAAGAAGTTTGAGGGTTGATTCCGGTTCGAGTTCCCTGTTAAAATCATAAACGTTCATAAAGCGCCTCTTCCACTCTGGATCACCACTTTTGTGCTGCTCTTTACCAGTGGAAGCAAAAGCCTCCAGAATATGTTGAAGTCTCCTGTATTGTATATCGTCTGATTGCGATGTGAATCGTTTGGGATCAAGCTCCTCAATCCATGTTTCAAGGGTTTCTTTCAAAATGATTTTCTGGGCACCAAGAATAAACTCTTCTCTTTTTATTGCGCGGTCACTATTTTTTTCGCTCTCTGCGTCACTTGATGAGGGTATTTCGTCCGGCAGAAGTGCAGTAATTATTGTTTCAGCAGCATCAAGCCGCCCCCACATGATGTCATTTCTGCGCCAATTCCGGTCAAGAAATCCTCCGAATGCTCCAAGTGAATCTCCTGCAAGCTTTGACTTCTTTCTCTTCGTCTCATCCCAGAGACTGAGTGCATCAGGTGGACTGATCCGAAAAATGTCAACAACATTTCCCTCACCATAATCACCACTGGCAAGAAGCTGATAGGTTGTTGCGTCATAGAGATCATATCCGTAATCATATATAAATCGTAACCTGCCTGCAATCTCGGGAAAAGTTTTCGCGAGTAGAACAAATGCACTCGAGAGCTGATCGCTGGCGTGGACTGTACCGTCAGAATGATTGTTCCCCTTACCTGCAATAAAATCACCCAGAACTCTCATCAACGCATCAATGGATGAGTTAAAAGTGGCCGAATGGCTACTACAACTGCGGTTCTGCCAAAGAAAGTTTTTTATTGTTGCTCGTAACTGATCACTACCCTGCGGAGCTGCTGATAAAGGGTGTTGAATGCTCTCCAACGCCATTGTTTCGAGCGCATTATAGAGAGGGCTCTGCTGTCCAAAAGAGAGTAGCCGCTCTCTGAGCCGATAGTACGACTCAATACTCGAACAAACTGTACGATAAAATTTATGTATATCAGAAACAAAAACACTACACCACTTTTCATCACGTTTGGCAGTATCGAGCACTGAATTCATTATTCCGAAATAAAGGTGAACCACTTTATTTTCAGAGAGTGCTTTTTCAAGCATTTTCCGGATATAACTCAGCCTGCGAATTCTGAAATCGATATCAAATTCGCGAAAAAACATATTTTCCGTATCCATTGCCGCTGAATCCGGAATATCTTCTTGAACTGAGGTATAGTGCTTTGTTCTCCACTCCTTAAGATTTTCTCGAATATTATCAAATACCTCTGAATCTTCATCGACCATTCCCGCTCTTGCAAGCATCAATGCGAGCTGGTCAGTCAAGAGATTCAATCTGGTATAGTGATATGCAGGATAGGCTCCACCAAAAGCCTTTAACATAGTGTTGAAATCTTTCCTCTGAACTTCACTTTCGTTCTTTACTTGTTGGGGTTGGGCCATTTGTGTCCAGAACCTTTTATATACCCGATCTTCAGGCGTGGTAGCTTCCTGAAATGCCCGCCACTCCGATTCAGGAATATCAATCCTGAATACCGAAAAAAGTTTCTCCGTTACATTTTCATCAACAGAAAAAGCAACGTTGTCTTTAAATTCATTAAACTCATGATCAATTATATGCGTCTTGAGATGTTCCTGATTATGAGTGAGCAATTTGGTCTCAAGGATATGACGTACCTTTAAAATCCAGTCATTTCTTTTTTTCAACCCACTGATCTCTTCACGGATGGTTTCATAGCGCGGCAAAGTAAGCGCCAGCATGCTGTTTTTCAAAACTGAGATCTCCTGCTTGCCCTCACGGCCATCATTTGACTCTGGAGAGGGATCTATAAAGAGGAGCTTCCTCTCAATCGGACAATCAGCCTGACGTGCGTGGATTGCATCTATGGCATGACCAAATGGGCGATTGTCAAGATATCCTCCATCAGCAAAAGCTCTCTCTTCAAGCAAAAGAGTGTTGTCACTTTTATTATATTTTTGAAAAAAAGCAGTTTGCCAGTTTGCCTTGAGGGATTTGATGGTTTCTGTAACCTTTACCGGCTCAAATGCCGGAGGAATAGAAGAGGTACATCGGGCAGCAAAGGCAAGCATTGGATCGAAGTCACCGGTAAAATCACTCTGTTCGGGGTTTTCAGGTGATTGCTCCTTGCGATATCTGAATGGAAATACATGCTTGAATATGTGCTCATAGGCTTTTCCGGCACTTAACTGGACAGGCCTCTGCAACCCAAGCAGGTCAGTGGCTGTGACAAAAAGATCCATGGACTTGACATAAGGCTCTTTTTTTGCCCCCATTTCCATATCCTTGAACGCTTTGAGTAATTTCGCATACATCCTCTGACTGTTAAACAGGGAACTCTTTGGCTCTTTGGAAGGGAACTCCCAAAGTTTTGATCCGGAGTCGTTAAGCAAATAATTGATATCCCCTTCCTCAAGCCAGACATTCTCCAGGACTTTCAAGTCATCGAGACCGCGAACAAGCCCTTTTGCAAGACAGATCCCGTTAATGCCGCCGGCTGAAGTACCAGAAATAATATCGACAACAAACTTATGAGGAAAGGCCGGAGTCTCATCTTCAGACGACAAATAATCAGCAATCGCCCTATAAACCGATGAGGTATCTTTCTTTTCAGAATCCGGGGGATTATCGCAATTCTTAAAATTAATTGCTGTTGATTTGACAAGACTCAGCAGTTCCTGGGCGATACCATTCATATAGATGGCAAGTGATATGCCTCCGTACATTACAACGGCAAATCGTATCTCTTTGTAAATTATTTTGTTGTCGTCTGCTGTATTTTTTGATGGCGGAGGATTCATCTCACGTCAAGAATAAAGTTGGAGAAACTTTCTGGCAAGCCTGACTGTAGGGAGATCGGAAAATTATCTACCCTTTAAAGAAGCGTGCCGCAGCAAGCAGCGAAGTATCAGTTGTTGGAAGAATTCAGTATGCTTTCACAGCAAATGTTGGAGAATTCAGCCCTGAAAGTTAAAAAATAAAAGAATGTTTCACTGAAGATTCAGCAAATTTATAGACAATATTATACACCACCCCATTTACTCAGAGTAGGTTATAAGTTACCTGCCGAATAATCACCCCTGCCAACAAAACGAAAGCCATTGCCATATTTCCCTGCGTAGCAGAGTTCTTCGATTGAACCATCTTCCTGACAAAAAGCACTATCTTGATTTGAGCAGTATCTATAACAAAAGTTACGTCCATGAAACATACCGGCGCAAGCATCATTTTCCATAATGACGAGCAACAGGTTCTGTTAATGCTCCGCGATGATATTGCATCCATCCCCTACCCCGGCATGTGGGATCTTCCCGGTGGGCATGTGGAGCCAGGTGAAACTCCGGCTGAGTGCATTGCAAGGGAGATAATGGAAGAGATAGAGATCACTCTTCATGGATCTGCACTCTTCCGCGTCTATGAGTTTTCAGACCGGACAGAGCATATCTTTCATGAAAAGAGAGTTCTTGAGATTGAGCGAATTACCCTGCATGAAGGGCAGATGCTCCGGTGGTTCAGCAAAACCGAAGTCGAAAACACTGAACTTGCCTACGGGTTCAACCAGGTGCTCTCGGATTTTTTTGTAACGAAGTCGATTGGTTAAAAAACATAATGGCCGGGAGTGAATAATTTATGCGGCAAAAATCATATTTTTAACATCGGTAGTGAAGCGCACCTGATTTGTTTTGATGATCTGAAGTACCCTCATCATGCCCCCATCTGTCAGGCTTCAACAAGCCTTGAAATTTCATCAAAAAGGAGAACTCACTGAGGCCGAAACGCTTTATGAGGAAATTCTTCAACATCAACCAGAGCAGGTTGATGCACTGCATTTTCTGGGAGTAATAGCTTTACAGAAAAAAAATCACGAGAAAGCAGTCGAGTTGTTTACCAAAGCCATAGAAATCTATCCTCATCATGCGGTATTCTATAGCAATCAAGGTCTGGCTCACTATGGACTCAAGCAGTTTGAAGCCGCTCTTGCTTCTTTTGACAAAGTTATTGCACTCAAGCCGGATTATGCCGAAGCTTACTTGAATCGAGGCATGGTGCTCTATGATCAAGGTGCGTTCGAAGATGCACTTGCAAGTTTTGAAAAAGCTCTTGATCTCAAACCTGACTTTGCAAAAGCATACTTTTATAAGGGAGTTCTACTCCATGATCTGAATCAGCTTGATGTTGCTCTTGCAAGCTTTGATCAAGCAATTGCGCTCAAGCCGGATTATGCAGAAGCTCACGCCAATAGAGATCTTGTGCTTAAAGATCTTGTTCCACCCCCGCCGTCAAACGACCTTACTGCGGCACAAATAAATGCCAAATTCCAGCAGGCTTTGATTTTGCATCAACAAGGCCAAATCGCTCAAGCGAAAGTGTTTTATGAACAGATTCTGAAAGTTTTGCCAAAACACGTTGATGCACGTCATTTGTTGGGAGTGATAGCACTCCAGTCAAAAGAGTATCAGAAGGCTGTTGATCTCATTGATCAGGCCATCGCAATCTATCCCGACAATGCAACATTCTACAGCAATCGAGCCATAGCCCTTAAAGAGCTCAAGCAGTTTGAACATGCTCTTGCAAATTTTGACAAGGCCATAGCACTCAACGCGGACTACGCCGAAGCTTACTCCAATCGGGGTAATACACTCTACGGGCTCAGAATGTTTGACGAGGCTCTCAAAAGCTTTGACAGAGCAATAGCACTCAAACCGGACTTTCCGGAAGCTCACTCCAACCGAGGCAATACCCTTCAGGAACTTAATCTCTTCGATGCAGCTCTCGAATGCTATGACAAAGCAATTGATCTTAAAGCTGACTATCCCGAAGCTTTCTCCAATCGCGGTCTGACACTCCAGCAGCTCAACCGGTTCGACGAAGCTCTCGAAAGCTTCGAGCAGGCAATTGCACTCAAAGCGGACTTTCCGGACGCCTGGCTGAACAAAGCACTTGCACTGCTCCAAAGAGGCAACTTCAAATCCGGCTGGAAGCTCTACGAGTGGCGCTGGAAATATGAGAAGTTCACCTCTCCACATCGCAACTTTATGCAACCACTCTGGCTTGGCAAAGAGTCACTTGAAGGAAAAACCATACTCCTGCACGCTGAACAGGGGCTCGGCGATACCATCCAATTCAGTCGCTACGTCCATTCAGTTGCCGAATTGGGCGCTCATGTCATTCTGGAACTGCCTCAACCGCTTTACGGGCTACTTAAAAATCTGGACGGAGTCACCCATGCCGTTACGCAGGGCGATCCCCTGCCGGAGTTTGAGCTGCACACTCCCCTGCTCAGTTTACCTTTTGCGTTCAATACAGAGCTGGACTCAATCCCTTCTGCCAGGCAATACATCAAAACCGATCCAATCAAACTTGAGCACTGGAAAAGCCGACTCGGAGTAAAAAAAGCTCCCCGTGTCGGGCTGGTATGGAGCACCTCCGTCAAGCCTGATAAAAACCGGAACATAGCACTCGCCGAGCTTATTCAGCAACTCCCTGGCGGCTTTGAGTATGTGAGTCTGCAAAAAGAGATAGAAGATCACGACAGGGAAACTCTTCAGATCAGCGCGGAGATAGTGCACTTTGACGATGAACTGGAAGATTTCAGTGATACGGCTGCGCTCTCTGAACTGATGGATGTGGTCATCTCCATCGATACCAGTGTAGCCCATTTAGCGGGAGCTTTGGGAAAACCTGTCTGGATACTCCTGCCATTCACGCCGAACTGGCGGTGGTTACTCGACAGAGCGGACTCTCCATGGTACGATTCCGCAAGACTCTACCGCCAACAACATTTTGGCGACTGGCAGAGCCTGCTTGAAAAAGTTGCCCGTAACCTGCAGTCGGAATACGGGAAATAATTGAATAAAAAAAGCCTCTTTCCCGTCAGAAAAAGAGGCTTTTTTTATTTTCGATGAGCTTCGGTAAAAATCAGGCAATCTGATCGTCGATTTTTTTTGCAATCTGGTTTTTCGGTACCGCTCCAAGCAACTGGTCAACAACCTGGCCGTTCTTGAAAATAAGAAGGCTCGGGATGCTTCTGATGCCATACTTGGCAGCAGTAGCAGGATTCTCATCAACATTAAGTTTTGCAATAACAGCCTTTCCCTCGTAATCACCGGCAAGCTCTTCTATAACAGGGCCAAGCATCATGCAAGGACCGCACCATGCAGCCCAGAAATCAACAAGAGCCACTTTGGTTGAATCAAGAATCTCGGTCTGGAAATTCTGGTCTGTTGCTACAAGATATTTTCCGCTCATTTTATTCATCTACCATTTTTAATTAGTGATACTCTAAACGTCATTGCAAGAGAGCCCATAAGTGATGAAGGTAATAAAAAAAATAAATTTCTCTACCCGGAAATCCTGACATTGTCGGGACCAAGAATCTTCTCAAGCTGCTCAATGGCACTTTCGGAGGCTTCAACAGGGGTATTGCGGGCAAAAACCGTTATCGTTTCGATATTGTCGCCCGACTGCGCATTAACCTCAAACTCAACCGGCGTGCCGCCTTTATGGGCCTCAAATACTTTTTTTACCCCCACCAGCCGTTCGAGCTGAAGCTGGTCATCGGCATCAATTTTCAGGACGATTTTTTTGACAAGGGAGTTTCTTACCTTTTTTATCGGAACAACCTCCCTGACGAGCAACTTGAGCATACCACCGCTCACCTCACCTTCAGCCACAAGCATAAGCACCTCTTCAGGTTTAATCAGATGCCCGTGCTGCTCAAAAACACTCGCAAAAACGGTAAAATCCGCCTTGCCCGTAAAATCCTCAATACTCCCGAAAAGCATCTGCTTGCCTTTCCTGTCCTGATATGGCTTGACGGATACAATGACACCGATAACCTTGTACTGCTTTGCGGCTACAACCTCCTTGGCATTGAGCTGGAGTGTTGTAAATGCCTGCCAGTCACGACGGTATGGTGAAAGCGGATGATGGCTCAGATAAAATCCAACCAGCTTCTTTTCATGCAGCAGCTTTTCTGCTTCCGGCATAGGATCCGCCTGATCCATGTCGGGATAGTGCTCCTCTTCAAGAAGCGCGCCCTCTTCGGCAGTAAAAAATCCGCACTGACCTAACGTCACCGACTTGTTCTGCATCTGGCCGAACTTGATTGCCTTGTCAACATTGGCAAGCAAGCGAGCCCGATGCAGGTCAATTTCATCAAAAGAACCGGCAAGTATAAGGCACTCCAACGCCTTGCGGTTCATGACCCGCAGATCAACCGATGCTGCCAGGTCAAACAGGTTCTGAAAGTCCCGCTTCCGGCGAAGCCTTGAGGTAACAACCGCCCGTGCTGCACCACCGACCTGCTTGATTGCGCTCAGGCCCACACGGATTGCACATGAGCGGCCATCATCTGAATCTTCAACGGAAAAAAGAGCATCGCTTTTATTGATCGAAGGCGGCAGAGTCGAAATACCAAAGCTCTTGGCCTCATCGGTCAGGTGTTTCATCCGTTCGGTATCACCAATCTCACTGTTCAAGACTGCCGTCATAAACTCGATGGTGTAATGAGCTTTCAAATACCCTGTCCAGTAGGCCAGAACCCCGTATGCCGCAGAGTGACTTTTGTTGAACCCGTATCCGGCAAACTCGGCCATCAGTTCGAAAACCCTTGTTGCAAGGGTATCATGCACACCCTGCGCAATCGCCCCCTGCACAAAATCCGCCTTGTATTTCTCCATGATCTCGGGCATCTTTTTTCCCATGGCCTTGCGGAGATTATCCGCCTTGGCCAGAGAGAATCCACCCATAACCTGGGAGATCTGCATCACCTGCTCCTGATAGACAATAACGCCATAGGTCTCCTTGAGAATCTCTTCAAGCATGGGGTGCATGTAATCGATAGCTTCGCGACCATGCTTTCGATCAACAAAAAGATCGACCGCGTTACGCTTCTCATCAATCCTTGCATTAAGCGCTCCAGGCCGGTAGAGCGCACTCATGGCTATGATATCACCGATCTGGGTAGGCTGAAGGCGGGTCATATAGCTCTGCATCCCCGATGACTCAAACTGGAAAATGCCGGCCATCTTGCCCTCCTGGAAAATTTTGAACGTTTTACGGTCGTTCATGGGAACCTTCTCCAGCTCAATATCAAGAGCATAGCGCCGTTTGATCATGCGAAGCGTTTCATCAATAACGGCAAGAGTTTCAAGACCAAGATAGTCGATCTTGAGCAGCCCTGCCGTTTCAATCCAGTTCTTGTCAAACTGCGTAACGAGCTGCTTTTCATCAACTGCGTCAGCACCCTTTGCACTTCCCGGAGCCGGTTCGTCCAGATCGATCTCATCAGCAAATTTGCGAACCTCGGTCTCGATCTTGTTAGAAACATAGAGCGGCACCTGCTCTTCGAGAGGGCCGGAAGTAATAACAACTGCTCCCGCATGCATAGAAACGTTGCGGGCCCTGCCCTCAAGAGCACGGGCATAACGCACAAGCTCCCGAATTTCCGGTGAACTTTCGGAAAACTGCTTCAGCTCATTGCCTTCATTCAACGCTTTTTCAAGCGTAATACCCGGTTTGGTCGGAACAAGTTTCGCGAGCTTATCCACAAGGGGAAGGGGTACCTCCAGCACCCTGCCTGCATCACGTATTGCCGCTTTGGCTCCGAGCGTACCGATAGCAATTACTTTGGCTACACTCTCTGTGCCGTACTTTTCAACCGTGTATTCAAGAACCTTCTGCTTGCCGACAGGCGTAAAGTCAATATCGATATCCGGCATTGAGGAGCGTTCAGGATTCAGAAACCGCTCGAACAACAGCTTGTACCTCAGAGGGTCGATCCTTGTTATTCCGGTAAGATAGGCCACAATACTTCCGGCAGCCGATCCTCTTCCCGGCCCTACCGAGTAGCCAAGCGTGCGTGAGGCTGCTATCAGGTCACTGACAATGAGGAAATAGGAGCTGAACCCCATCTTTTCAATCACACCAAGCTCAAGCTCTATTCTTGAATTAACATCCTCCTTTGAGATACCTTCAGATTCCGAGTCCGCATATTTCTCCTTTGCTCCCTCCCATGTGAGGTGGCTGAGATAGGAAAACTCGTCCTTAAAGCCTTCAGGCAAGGGGAAATGCGGCAAAACCGGATCTTTCTGGCAGAAGGTGTAGGTACATTTTTCAGCTATCAGCAGCGAATTGCTCAGCTCACGATGCTCATCAGTGAAAAGGCGGCTCATCTCTTCAGAAGACTTCAGATAGTGATCGGAACCGGCAAGCGCCTGAAGATTCTGGCTGGAGAGCTTCTCCTTGGTTCTGTTGGCCACCATAGCCCTGTAGCAACCGGCATCCTTTCGCTGGAGATAATGAACATTGTTTGTCGCTACAAGCTCAATAGATAATTTTTCGGCCAGTGCCATGGTAGCACTGTTAAGCTTGTCATCAAACGGAGTATTGTGCCGCTGGAGTTCGAGATAGAAATTATCACCGAAAATCTCCTGGTAATAGGCGGCAAATGTTTCCGCCTCACTTGCTGAACCGGCAAGAAGAGCACGACCTACACGCCCGGAACTGTATGCGGATAAACATACCAGACCGTCATGATACTGTTCAAGCAGACGACTCTCGATATGTGGCATCCCGTTGACAAAACCATCTTTTGCCGCCCTTGAGAGCAAAATACAGAGATTGCGATATCCGGTATCATTCTGGACGAGAAGTACCAAAGAGGGTGAAGAGGGAGTTCGACTCTGCTGATGGGTGTCGGATTCGAGCAAGAGCAGTTCACTACCGATTATAAGCTTGATACCGGCAGTTTTAGCCTCATAAAAAAGCTCCGGCATATTAAAAATCGAACAATAATCAGTAACGGCAACACTCTTCATGCCGAACCCTGCCGCTGCGGAAAAAAGTTCACCCGGAAAAATCGGACTGCTCTGCATTGAATAATGCGTATGAGCATGCAAATGAACAAAATCCATAACGATAGATACCTTCAGCGTTTGATTATAGCGAGGAGACAAAGCTGGTCAGCGGCACCAGCTTGTGAAGATGAAAATAGCAATTTTTTCCGGATCTGGTGTCGCAATCACCCTCATCAGTGAGGCAGAAAAAAGTTCCCGGTTGACTCTTCTGACGCAACCGGTTACGAAGAGCAATAGGGCAGAATGCTCAACCGGTTTGTCATTATTTTATAGGTTTTGCTGTAGAGGCTCAAGGGTACTGGCGTCTCCTCTTCGGAACGAATCATGACCTCCACCCGGTCATGAAAAATCGAAACGGCAACCTCTCTCTCTCCCCACTTCACATTGAACGAAAGGCTTTCCCATTTTTTCGGAAGCCACGGCTTGAGCACCAGACGATCTGACTTTATCGAAAACCCTCCAAACCCGTATATCGCAGTCTGCCAGGTGCCGCCAACCGCAGCGGCATGAATACCGAGAGCACTGTTCTCATGAAGGTTTTCAAGGTCGAACAGAGCGGTCTTCATAAAGTAGCTGTAAGCCCGTGAACGCCTGCCGGTTGCAAGACCCATCATGGCATGGATACAGTGGCTCAATGAAGATTTATGCACAGTACGCCTCTCGTAATAGTCATAATTGGCCATTTTATCCTCTTCGCTGAATGCATGAGGAAAGAGCAGCATCATGCTCAGAACATCAGCCTGTTTGATAAGCATGGTCGACTGAATATTGCGGTAATGCACTCCACGGGGAAGTACCGGATGTCCCTTGCGATCAAAAGCCGTGATCGCATAGTCCTTGAGTGAAAAGTAACCATCAAACTGTTCATAGATCTTTGATTCGGAGTCATAGGAGAGCTTGAGATTACGGCTGATATCCGCCCAGGAGTCCACCTCCTCAACACCAAGCTCTATTTTCAGGGAAAGTTGTCTCAGAAAACCTTCATTGTCGCGGCCCATATATTTATAGAGCATCGCAGCAAGACGAAGATGCCATTTGACAATAAAATTGGTATAGGCATTGTTGTTGACATGCTCATGAAACTCATCAGGGCCAATAACACATTGGATTTCATACTGCTCACCGATTTTCACAACACGGGAAGCCCAAAAGCGGGCTGTAAGAAAAACCATTTCAAGCCCGTAATCCATAAGAAAGCTGACATCGCCGGTAACGCGAAAATACTTTTCCACCCCGTAAATGACATCGGAAACAATATGATCTTCCTCAGTGCCGGTATAAATAAACCGAATGGTCTTTTCAAGCTTTGAGGCAAATCTCGGTGTAACATCTTCGCCGGTTACTGCTGATTCCCACGCATATTTTGCCCCCTTATACCCCATTTTCCGGGCATTTTCCATAGCTCCACCAAGCGTATTGTATCGGTAAAGGAGCATATTCCGGGCAATTTCCGGGAAATTGTAAATAAAAAATGGAAGGATGAATATCTCGGTATCCCAGAAAACATGGCCGAGATAACCCTCTGAACTGAGAAATTTTGCCCCGATACCTGCCGGACGTACCGGACCGTTAATGAGTAGTTGATAGATGTTGTAACGCAATGCATGCTGAGCCGCTTCGTCTCCCTTGATCACAATATCCGCCTGCTTCCACTTTTCACTCCATGCTGCAATATGAGCTGTTATTTCACGTTCAGCACCACTGCGGACATAGTCTTTAAGCTTGCAAATCGTACTCTTGAACATCTGTTCAGGCTTTATCTCCCTGCTTGTCGTCACTACGGCAAGCTTTTCAAAGATATAGCTCGACCCCTTGTTGACCTCTATAGTAATTTCGCTGGTAAACTTCTCTCCGTAAATTCTCGGCTCCCACTTCTGGATGTGAAAAGAGGGCGAAACCAGACGCCATGAAGCTGCCTCTGAAATCCGTATCCCCCGCTCACGGGTTTTCATCTCCAGATACATAAAAACCCTGCCTCGCTCAATTCTCTCAAGCTGAAGATGCTTGAGCATCTCCCGGGGGAAAAACCCCCTGTTGCAGACATCTCCGTTCAAGCCTGTCAGCACCCGGATCGGACCGGAAAAATTGCGGGGAGTAATCTTTACCTGCATGTAGCCAAAATGCACATTATGCATAAAGACCAGACGGATTGATTCAAGCGTAATGATCTTGCCTGTGGGATTCCTGAAGGTGGTAATGCGGTGTAGTGTCCCTTTTTTCAGGTCAAGCGTCTGCTCATGATAAAGAGCCTTGCTGCTTGAAAGACAGAATTTCTGGCCATCGACCCATATCGACAGGTCGGTCCACATGGGACATTTGACCAGCTCCTCAACATCGGCCTCCGATTTATCATAAATACCACTCAAATACATACCACCGGAATGGCCCGGAGGGAGCTCCTCAAGACTTCCCCTGATATTGAGATAACCGTTTCCGATGGTCAGTAGGGTCTCGTTGACCTGGATACTTTTTTCGGATTTTCGAAACCCCTTTCGCCTCAATAACCACTCCTCACCTGAAAGTGTGAGCAGCTTTTCCGCCGCCGTTCCGGCAGCACTTCCCGGCTTCAGCGCAGGGTTATCCATAGCAATACCCTCTCAATAATCATCGTTTGGGTAATAAAAATACTTCAACCGGCTCAACTGTCGAGAAAAAGTTTAACTTTAATAAACAAAGAACGCCTCAAAAAACTAATTAGTTTACTACAGGCCTGAAGCGCTTGACAGAGTGGGAGAAAGCGTAAAATATCGTCACGAATGCTCTGCACTTGTATGGCGGTAACACTTTTTTTTCTTATCATTTAATAATATTCGAGCCTTTACGTTCAATCAACGCAAGATGTAGTATAATTTTGGAGCAAAACACCTATAACAAATGCCCGGTCTGTAGTTATCCGCTTAATCTGCAAAGTGCGGTATGCCCTCGATGCGGAAATGATATACTTGAAGACATAAGCTCACTTGACGAGCAATCCCAGGAGCTGCACCGTCACCATATAGAGAATAAAAAAGCGGAATGGTATACCCGATGCCTGACCGAAAAACTGAACTGTAGCCCGAACCATCCGCCAGGCCCTCCGGTTGAAGAAGCTCCAAAAGTGAGTGGACGACACACCTATTGCCAGTCTGATGAAATAGAATACCTTGGAACCATCACCAGAACAGAACTGCTCAAGGAGAGCACTTCCCGAAAAAAATGGTGGAACACCATGACTGATGACTGGAAAGAGGTGATCAAAACAACCCTGAAGGTTGTTCGTGAACCCTCTGATCAGGAGCTGCTTGATTTTCTTGAAACCACACACCTGCGCTGTGACAACCGGAGAATTCATGACCTGCTTCCCGTCAGAATGCTTGAAAAGCTTCAGCAGCTCCGCTGTGATGAGTCCCCTGTTGCGAATCTTGAACCGCTTGCTCATCTCCAAAAGCTTCAGCGCCTTTACGCATTCGACTGCGATTTCTCATCGCTTGAGCCCCTGCGCAACCTGACAAGCCTCAAACTGCTCTGGATATCAAGCACACAGGTCACAACTCTTGAGCCGATCAGCACTCTTGTCAACCTTGAAGAACTCTACTGCTCCGAAACAGAGATCAACGATCTCGCACCACTAAAAAGGCTCTTCAACCTTGAAAAACTGAGCTGTTACAAAACCGGTATCTCTTCGCTTACCGCGCTTGAGCATCTTGAAAATCTTGTCGAACTGGGTATCAACAGCTCCTACGTTACCGATCTTTCGCCGCTCAGCGGACTCAGCAACCTTGAGTATCTCCGCTGCAACAAAACAGCCATCGAAAATATCGAGCCGCTGCGTTCACTTGCCGGACTTCGTGAGCTGAGCATAGCCAACACCCATGTGATGACCATTGAAGCGCTTGAGGAGCTGACCTACCTTGAAGAGCTTGACATCTCAAACACGCACGTCTCATCAATCAACCCCCTGATGCAGCTTCAGAACCTTGAAAAAGTAGAGCTTTCGCCGGGCAACATTCCCCGTGAAGAGCTCGAACGCTTCATTGAACTCCACCCCGAGTGCGAAGTGATTCTCAGAAAGTAGCTTTCGCATACCAACAGAAAACGCGCCTCATCAGCGCGTTTTCTGTTTATGATTGATAAAAATCTCATTCGGAGGGACGAAATACCGCATGGCACTATTATACCCTTGCTTCGCTTAAGATGTCTGATTTTCCGCTTTAAATCCCTGTATGCAAAGAATACCTCTGACGTAAAGATAGAGCAGAAATGATTTCATCAGTTGAAAAGTAGCTTGATCGTAAAACTGCAATGCCCTGGAAAGCTCTTTCAGTGTAGATCCGGAGCTTAGTAGATGCATCATATCCGACTGAATCGCATCAAGCACAAACTCCATGTCATGGTCTTTCAGAAGAATTACTCCATCTGCAAGATTTTGTTGCAGAACAACGTGTTCTGCAACCATAAAACAAAAGGTATCATCATCAACAATCGCCCGCAAGCTCTCAGCCTGCTTTCTGTACTGCGAATCATGCAAACGCCATGGCCCTTTTTTGTTAGAAAAACTTGAGACAATGTAGCGGTGCCATGCTCTGTCAAATTTATGGTTGGGAACCCGCCATTGCTTTGTAATTGCTTCGGTATAAAATCCATACGCTCTCCAAGGAGCATTAATCGGCTCAATAATAATACCATACTTCCAGGGATTCATGTACAGATCAGTTGATGGTTCCAGGCGGAAACTATTGCCCAGACTTCGTTGGGGAAAATGAGCTGTCGGAACGCCATCACGGGTAAGAATTTCATCAATTTCCCTGAAAAACCTTATGGAATCAAGAACATCAACGATCTCTTCGCCAGGAAAATTGACGATGGTCGATACATGTACAGGCAACCCATTCTTTGCTGCGGCAAGAAGATTGCTTTGTGCATGATTAAGGTCAATAGTTTTATTCATGCATTCAAGAACCCTTGGCGAAGCGCTTTCCAGACCGAAAGCTATTCTACTGAACCCGGCTTTGGACATTTTTTCAAGCAGATCCGGGGTCAGATGTGTAAGGTCACAAAAGGCAAAGGTAAATAACGGCTGGAGATCCTCAGTGATAATCCTTTCGCAGAAATCAGAAAGCCATGCATGGCTGAAATTAACAAGACTATCGCAGATATAAAACGATGAAATTCCGTATGATTCCATATAAAAGCGAAGCCGCCCGACGGCCTGCTCTACAGAAAGGTAGCGGAAACATTTCCAAAACTCTTTTTCTGAACAATAGATGCAGCTATTGACACAACCTCTTGAAAAAGAAACCGGAATACCCTCAAACCGACGTTTCAAATACTCCCGAATACCCTGACCTTTGAAAGGGAAATTTTTAAAATCAGGCATCGGAAACTCATCAGCCCGTAGCAATTCTTTTCGTGGAATATAGTGGTAGTGATCACCATCAAGATATGCCACCCCATCAACATGACCATCATCTGAACGCAGAAATTCCTTTGCAGAAAGTTCTCCTTCACCGACTATTATTGCATCAGCAAAACGATTGAAAAGGAGAAAAAGGTGAACGTCTCTTGTATAAACGGCAGGCCCGCCAAAAACAAGAGATGCAGAAGAACGCAGACGAATTTTTTTTGCCGCAAGTAACGAAATCCAAATATTGCTGATGTATGAGGACACCCAGATCTGGTTAGGCGATTCGGCAAGCATTACCGAAACAGCCCGGTCAAGAAAAGAGTCAATTTTCTCAAGATTCAGCCTCATTTCCGCATCGGAAAGCAACAACGAATCTAACTCGGAACGATCAAAAAGCACCGGAAACATAATTTCGGGAGAAGCTCCAATAAAGTTAATCATATCAGGAAAGCTGCCATAACGAGAATGCAGAGCCAAATCATGAATCGCATAATAGAGATCTCTGTCTTCAACGCTAAGCTGGTAGTCAAAATCAAAAACCGCAACATCGCATTGTTCCCTGTCAAGTACAGTTTTCATGCAAGCCAGACCAAGTGGTAATGTCTTGTCTGAAAAAGAGGGGAAAATGGTCAACGCAATGTCCATTGAGGTACTGATTACATTATCGACGCGACAGAAAATACATGAACAAGATTTTCCTGATCCGGCTGGTGATCTTTATAAAAAGAGTGGAGTTTTTTTACATACTGGAGCATAACAACAAAAGAGCACGATGTGCAAGGAGGTTTATTATCAGGGAAATCATGATTTTCAAAAACCTCCTGTATCATCAGCATTGGATCATTAATGAAAAGCATTGCCTGTTCTACTACCTCGCTCCTATAAAACCTGAGTAACTGACTGGAAAGAGCCGAGGTAGGACATTCATCTGCGATGAGTTGGTGGTAGTCAATTACACAATGGGCAAACAGCGCCAGAGTGCTGTTCGATGCCGTACGGGCAGCAAGAAAAAGTTGTTGCAGAACTTCGTCCGCAAAGGCGGTGTGACCGAATAGTTGACTGATTGCCGCCAGAAGTATGCTTTCCCTAATCTTCCTTGAGCCCGGATAGTTCCAGCAGGAAAATGTTGAGAGAAATGACGCAGGAGCAGGAAGAGCAGTCTCGCCTGTTTTTTTGTACAAAGCAAGGATCTGCTGCATAATGACAGATGTGCGATTGATGCTTTTGTTAAGTTTTCCGCTCGCCTCCTTGAGTGTAAGGATATCGATAAGTTCATTTTTTCCTGAACAGTAGTTCACATTGCTCATACCAGGAATGTAACCGTATACTGAAGGGATTCCGAGGTAGGAAACATCACGGAGATAAAGTTTTTTTCCTGTTCTCCTGAGCAAATCAAGTAATTCCCGCAGCGGATTTGAGGCGAGGTTTTTATTCCAAACCTTTTCACTTTCTTGCTCCCAGGAAGCGGTTGTACCAAAAAGTGATTTAGGCCACAATCCAGTGCTGTTGGCCTTGGCAGTATAGTAGTTACTGTATCGAAAAAAACTCGCTAAATCTGGAGTATCGGCTTGGTAAGGATTTCGGTATCCTGAAATCGGCAGCCCGTAAAAGTCATCATTTCCATCATAGAGTTCTGTCAAGGCCTGGATTACTGAGGTGGAAAGCGTTTCTGCTGCTCCAAGATTGCAGTTGTATAAATTCCTGTCACGATTGATCAGCATGACTCCTGCAACGGGAAACCCTTCTCCGAATGAACAGTCAAGAAGACGCACTACGGTCTTATGTTTAGATTCAATTTCTTGGATAACTTTTTCCGCTTCAGTGCCTTCAAGCCGGGTAAGCGGAATTTCTGGTGGTGTGAGGTCTTCAGAAAAGAGCTGGCGAAAAACATATCGCTCACAGATTTCGAAAATTGACTTCTGCACAGCATGAGCAAGGCTATAACCAGCCGCGCATCCTGTGCTTCCGCTACTAAAAAGCATCAGCTCCATAGGGCAGTAACCGATTTCACCATGATGGACAGAGTAAAATGGTGTACAGAGAAGAGAAGATAGATACTCTTTGAAAACATCACCATAACCATCATCGTCAACCAGATGATGAGGCAACAGCGTTACAAGCTCTATAAACGGAGTAGCGGTAAGCACATCCAGCGACTGAAAGCGCTCATCAGGCGCAAGATAAAACTCAGGTTGAGCGCCGGCAATCTGCATTCTTGAAAGACAGTGATCAGGCATGTCGGTATGGTTCTTTCTGCCCTGTAATGCATGGTGATGGCCGGTAAAAAGAAAGTTGTTCTGGAGGCGTTCAAAGAGTTCTCCGTAGGCACTTACCATAGATCCTCTTCGGGTTAAGCCTTTTCCCGAGAGAGAAATGTTCAGAAAGGAAAGTTCTGGATTGCTGATAGTGAGCGTGGTTGAGAAAAACGGAAGTGAGGCTGCTGCTCTGTTCGTTTCCGTTATTGCAAAACCAAAAGTTTGCAGGATACTTTTCATCTTTTCAAGATCATCAGAAACCATATCCGTTACATGTGATTTTAGTACCTGATGAACAATTCCAACTAAAAAAAGGAGAGTACCGATGACATATCTTCATGCAGAATTGCAAACAATCCAAAAATCATCTTCCTGCGATATGAGCAATAGATCTTTGAATATTCACTGAATGTTTTACTGAGCTTACCGTAATGATAACCAGGAATGGTTGTCGGACAGAATGAAAGGCATATGGAAGATATCGGACACGCTGCACATATTCCATAGCGCTCTTTTGTCTGTTGTTTCCGTACAAGGTCATTTTCTCCTCTCAGGTGTGCACACCATTCAAGCGTACCATCACTATTTATGCACTTGTAGTTGCCATTGGAACCGCAAAAAGGTGTCTGTGTGCATCCATCATTATATACCGAAGGGTAAAGCATTTTACCAAGAAATGTCAGGAGCATCTGCTCCCTGACAAGTTCTCCTCGTGTTTTGTGCAGATGGATAATCTCCCTTAGCAGATTGAGTTGCCCATCGGCAAGACGCGCGTAGTAATCCGAAAAATCGTCTCTCCTGTAAATATCGAAATCGATAAATTCAAGCGGTTTAAGATAAAAGGATCGAAGCTTCAGTACTTCATGGTTGAACCTGAACAGCTCCATAAGTGTGTCCGGCTCCCTGATTACCGAAAGCACTCCATAGCAGATTTTCCTATCCTGAAACAATTGCAGATGCTCAAGAATAGTGCTGAAACTTCCGTTCCCGTTTTTAAAAGGACGAGAACGATCATGGAGCTGCTGTTCACCATCAATTGTAACTCCAACTGTCATATTATAATTCGACAGTAGATGAAGCACCTCATCATTGACAACCGTTCCGTTTGACTGGAGAGAAAATGAAAAGAGTATATCTGGATAAGTCCCTGTAAGAAAAGCACATATCCGTTCCAAGTCACGATGGCACAGAAGCGGCTCACCGCCCTGAAAAGTCACAGCAACTCGTCTCTTGTTGAAAACCAGCTTGCTGAGAGTATGCAGTATTACTTCGATTTCAGTTTTTTGGGTAAAGTGTGTTTGTGTTAATTCGGCATACTTGCAATAAACACAAGCCAAATTACAATTGTCGGTAATGAAAATAACAATTTCGATGTAATCATCAGCTCGGGCATCATGTGCACCATGGCACTGAAGCTGTTTTATCGCTTCAGTTTTCTTTTCCGGGCTGAACTCCTCGCTGACTATTTTCCAGTTACCGTATCGGTTATCAAGTGCCACAAAAAAAGCCCCCTCCTCTCCTGCTATGAAGGTGAAAGGACTCTCTATATCAAGGGAATAACTACCCATAAAGACAAAAATGTAAATCGACAGAAAGCAGACAAAAAAAGTGACTAACCCTGTTTTACATCAAAACACAAGGTTAATCACTAAAAGGAAACTACAAGGTCGCACACCGCAATGCACCCGGACAATTACTTATCATTTGGATCCCACGTATCGCAATGCATACTGGGAAGCCTGCTTGATAAAGAGAGTGAAAAGTTATCATTCACTGCCAAACATGGCCTTTCTTTAGGCGGATTTGGATCCGGTGAAGGCTCTGGAGTCCATGTATCGCAGTGCATGGAGGGCATTTTTGTACCTGACTTCAATGTCAAATTGTCGACCGAAAACAAGGAGCTGCAAAAATTTTTGTTCATGATCTGGCCATTTAAATGGATGAAAAGATATTTCACTCATAAAAGCATGGGGAAAAATTTACGAAAAAGCATGATCAAAGAAAAGCAAACCAGTAAAAAAATCTTTACCGTTCATCTAAAACCACCAAGAAAAGATGGCAGCATAGATTTCAGATACCAAAGATAACCCGCAAGAATCTGGTAGTCGGAATTCATACCGTTATCAATCCTGTACTGATAACTCTCTTTCTTGCCGGCAAGAAATATTGCCATTTCCGAAACCATTGAACCACCACAAACCAGTGCTTCCGCTTTTGAAAGCAGCAAAGCATCAATAAGAATATCCCTTCCTAAAAGATATCGATGAAAAGGACGTGGAGACTCCAGATAACTGTTCTTATTTGATCTGTAACTGTCAAAACAGACAAGATTATCAAGATTTTTCTCCAAAAACCTCAAATAATCAAGACTTTCTGTCGAAACAAATACTCTTGTATAGCCATTCAGCGCAACCAATTCATTAATTTTTCCCAGCATCTGTTTTTTTGTCGGGGGAAACGGATGACGCGCGGCGGTTCTCATCTCCTGTCCACGAAAATGAACACCCAAAACCTTTTCATTGCAAAAATAATCTTTGACATAACTGTCGCATAGTGCTGTTATCTCCGGTTTGATGCGAATGTATTTTTCGAAAATATCGATCAATTCAGAATCTTCGGTAATGTATTTTGGCATAACGGATAAATACCAGAACCCGTCACTTACCGCAATATTTCTTGACGAATAGACCTCTTCCAGAGTATAGGGGGATACTTGATCAAAATAATATTCCCATGCATTTTCTGTCCCGTTGATTGCATCCTTTTCATTGTATAACGTAGGGAAACACTTGAAATCGACAACTGGTATCATTCCAAGACGTTCGGCAATTTTAAGATGATGCAGCACATAGGTGAAATTCGCAAAAAAACCGGTACCAGGCGATCGCTGAATCACATAAAAATACTGATCAGGATTACTGCTCCCCCCTTTTAGCAGGTGATACTTCGGAGTTTTACGGACGTTGCAGGCAAATTCAGCATTTGCCTTGGCTGGCAATGGAGTTTTACCTGAAATAATATTTTTCACTCTACTCGTCATGAAATTTTTTTGATCTCGCCAAAAATGTATTCAACAATAGCGCCCCGTATGCCAATAATAAAAGAGTGAAAACAATCTGCGAATAAGACTTACTAACATCACTCATTCGGAAAGATACCGATAAGTAACAGCCATAAAAAGATGTTGCTTTGCTTTCGCATACACTTCTGAATGAAACTCAGCCACTGCTCATCCAAATAGATTCACTTCCAGTCTTGAACGACAAAACCCCCGATCTCAGGGGGTTTTGTCGTTTGTAACTGCTCTGCATCGTTATAAATCGTCATGAGCGTCATATCCACCCAATGATACCATCAAATCGCGCAGTAGATTCGCTATCCGATAGTCATCATAATCTCACCCATGCCAATCGTATCACCCTTGGCTACCGTAATGGAGAGAATTTTGCCTGCGCAGGGGGCTTTGACCGGATTTTCCAT
>JAAXXL010000010.1:54737-55718 GCA_013334485.1 Chlorobiaceae bacterium
CTCTTCACCCTCTTTCACATCATCGCCAACCTTCACAGAAATTGAGAAAACGTTGCCGGGCATGACTGCAAGTACCGGAGTACCTGCTGCAACTGCCGGAGCGGCGGTTGGTTCCGGTGCGGAAACAGCGGGTTGCGCTGCGCCCTGTGGGTTGATGGATGAGCCTTCGGCAAAGGTAACATTAAAAGGAGATCCATCGACATAGACGGTAAAGTTACCGGCCATCGAGATAACTTTTGGCGCAGCGGCAGCAACCGCTGCAGGCTCTGCCGGAGCTGGTTTGGAGAAGAGCTCCTCAAGGCGGTGGTTAACCTCCTTCTGATGGATATCGTGCTTGTGCGCTTCGTGGTATGCAGCGACAACCTCGGCTTTGGTTTTAGCCTTGATTTCAACAGCAATATCGGCCTTGTAGCGGATACCGGTTGAGCAATCACCCTGAAGAAAGGCGATACCCTTGGCTCCGCAGGTTGCCGCAATAAAGATGTTCTCGTCAGTCTGAGGAATATGGGCTTGCTGAAGCAGCGAACGGTTATACTCAATGCCAAGCTCGGGGTTACGATCGTTAATGTCGTGGACATCCTCCGTTGTCGGCTCAAGACCGAGCTGTTCGGATGCAAGCCTGACCACTTCAGGATCGGGAGCGGATGGCGTGCGACCAAAATAACCGAGCACCATCTTGCCATACCCGTCGGTGATCTTTTTCCAGTCACCCTGAATGGTATTGGCAAATGCCTGCTGCACATAGAACTGCGACACCGGAGTTACCGAAGCGCCAAAACCGCCCTTCACAACTACCTCACGCATGTTCTTGATCACATCCGGGAGCAGGTGAAGCGTGTTGTTGTCGCGCATCATCTGGGTGTTTGCCGTAAGGGCACCTCCGGGCATGGGCGAAAACGAGATAACAGGATTGACCGCCGTTGCTTCGGGGGGCATATAGTATTTGTACATCTGGTCGATAAAGAGCGCCTCGACCTCAAG
>JAAXXL010000011.1 GCA_013334485.1 Chlorobiaceae bacterium
AGATATCAATAGTTGTGTTGATCTTGTCGGGAGTGCCGATGACCTCAATAGTAATTGATTTTTGTTTTATATCCACGACTTTTCCCTTAAAAACATTGATCAGCTCAAAAATCTCATGCTGCACGCTCTTGTTGAGTTTCAGGGTCATCAGAAGCAGCTCTCGTTCAACATGCGGCTGCTTAGTCAGATCGGTAACCTTGATTGTATCAATAAGGCGGTTAAGCTGTTTGACTACCTGGCTGATGATCTGGTCGTCACCACGAGTCACAATGGTCATGCGTGAGATTTCGCTGTCTTCGGTCTCACCGATGGATATGCTTTCGAGGTTGAAGCCCCGCGCGCTGAACATTGCGGCAACCCTGTTGAGGGTACCGAACTTGTTTTCAACCAATACAGAAATAAGGTGTTTCATAGTCCAATTCAAACCATTGTTTTTGGGTTTAACCTTGCCAGGAGCATATCTGAAATGGAGCCTCCTGCCGGGACCATAGGGAAGACCATATCTTTTTTGACAACCCTGAACTCAACAAGTACCGGCCCATCGTTGTACAGAAGGGCCTCCTTGACCGCCGCTGTTGCCGCTGCCGGGGTTTCCGCAAGAAGTGCCTTGCACCCGAATGCCTCGGCGACCCTTACAAAGTCAGGGTTACTGTCGCCAAGATCGGTAAATGAGTATTTCTCCTTGTGGAAAAGCTCCTGCCACTGACGAACCATTCCAAGATAACTGTTGTTTATCAGGAAGATCTTGACCGGGATTTTATGGTGAACAGCGGTTACAAGCTCCTGAACATTCATCATAAAGCCGCCATCTCCACAGAAGAGAACAACCGGTCGATCCTTGATGCCAAAAGCGGCCCCGATGGCTGCAGGAAGTCCGTAACCCATGGTGCCGAGCCCTCCGCTGGTGATGATTGAACGCGGATTGATGAATTTGAAATACTGCGACGTCCACATCTGGTGCTGACCGACATCGGTAACAACTACGGCATTTCCGGCAGTCTGTTTTGAAACCTCTTCAATAACAAACTCGGTTCTCAGTGTCTTTTCATCGTGACTGTAGCTAAGCGGGCAACTCTCTCTCCATTCGCTGATCCGGGCAAGCCAGGGGTCACGGTTTTCCGACTTCTCCGGCATAGCTTCAATGAGTGACGCCAGAAAGTTTTTTGCATCGCCGACGATAGGCAGGTCAACCTTGATGTTTTTATCGACATTGGTAGGATCAATGTCATTATGGATTTTATATGCCTGCGGAGCGAAGGTCTCAATTTTACCGGTTACCCGGTCATCAAAGCGGGCTCCGACAGCAATCAGAAGATCGCAGTTGTTGACGGCCTGGTTTGCCCAGTAGGTTCCATGCATACCGAGCATCCCCATGCTGAGCGGATTGCTGGCAGGGAATGCTCCCAGCCCCTGAAGGGTCATGGTGACCGGTATGTTCTGCTTTATGGCAAACGCCCGAAGCTCTTCCGATGCCTCTGCGCTGATCACTCCGCCCCCGATGTAGAGCAGAGGACGTTTTGCCTGCGCAATTTTCTGGGCAGCTTTTTCAATCTGGTTCAAATGACAGATGAGCGTAGGCTTGAACCCTCGAATATCAACGGTTTCCGGCCAGTGGAACTGGCATGAGGCATTCAGCACATCTTTTGGCATATCAATAAGAACCGGACCGGGTCTGCCTGTTGTGGCAAGAAAAAATGCCTTGCGGATAGTTATTGCAAGCTCTTTGACATCCTTGACCAGAAAGTTGTGTTTTGTAATTGATCGGGTAATGCCGACAATATCGGCCTCCTGAAAGGCATCATTGCCGATCAGTGAACTTGGTACCTGTCCGGTAAAGACAACCATCGGAGATGAGTCCATGTAGGCGTTGGCAATACCGGTGACGGTGTTTGTTGCTCCGGGCCCGGAGGTGACAAGTACAACACCCGGTTTGCCTGTGGCACGGGCATAACCTTCAGCCATATGGGTGGCTCCCTGTTCATGGCGAACAAGGATGTGTTCTATATCTTTCACGTCATAGAGTGTTTCATAGACTTTCAGCAGGGATCCTCCCGGATAGCCGAAAATATATTCAACGTGTTCACGGCGAAGACATTCGAAAAATATCTCTGAACCATTAAGTGTTGGGCCTGAAGAGTGCATAGATCGATTATTTTGATTCACAAGGTTCACAGGATGCCGGGTTTTTCAGTATGGCACCGGTATTGGCTGATGTGACCATCTGGGAGTACCTTGCCAGATACCCTTTTTTTATTTTTGGTTCAAACGGTTTCAGTAGTGCAAGCCGTTCCTTGATAACTGCATCGGTCAGTTCGACCGAGATCGTTCTCTCCGGAATGTTTATGGTGATCAGATCCCCGGAGTTCAGAGCTGCAATCGGACCTTTTTCGGCTGCTTCCGGTGATACATGGCCGATGCATGCTCCTCTTGATCCGCCCGAGAATCGTCCATCGGTAATGAGTGCCACCGACTCTCCGAGTCCTCGACCCATGATTGCGCTGGTCGGGGAGAGCATCTCCGGCATTCCCGGGCCCCCTTTAGGCCCCTCATAGCGGATAACGACAACATCGCCCGGTTTGACATCGTCTTCCATAATTCCTTTGATAGCATCATCCTGAGAGTCATAGACCTTTGCCGGACCGGTATGTTTCAGCATGGAAGGGCTTACCGCACCGGTTTTGACTACTGCGCCCTGCGGTGCGAGATTGCCGTACAGCACTGCCAGACCACCCGTCGCGGAGTAGGGATCCTGCACACTTCTTATGACGGTTCGGTCGGTAACCTGTGCATCTGCGATATTTTCTCCCAGGGTTTTTCCTGTTACCGTCAATGCAGAGAGGTCCAGAAGACCCTTAATGCTGCTTAGTTCATGAAGGATTGCCGATACACCGCCAGCCCGGTCAACATCTTCGATATGGACAGCCATAGTCGCAGGGCTGACTTTGCAGATATAGGGTGTTCTTGCTGAAAGAGCGTTCAGCTCCGAAAAGTCAAAATCAAGTTCCGCTTCATTGGCAATGGCAAGGGTGTGCAGAATGGTGTTGGTGCTGCCACCCATGGCCAAATCGAGGGCGAATGCGTTCAAAAGGGCACTTCTTGTAAGAATATCCCTTGGTCGGATATTCTGGTTCACCAGATCAATAATGCGGCGTGAAGCCTCTTTTACCAGTTCATTGCGCCGTGGATCAGCGGCCAGAATAGTACCGTTTCCAGGAAGGGCAAAACCGAGAGCCTCGCTCAGACAGTTCATCGAATTTGCCGTGAACATGCCGGAACAGGAGCCGCATCCGGGGCATGCACTATCCTCGATTGAGTCCAGTTCACCCTCAGTGATTTTGCCGTTGCTGAACTGACCGACAGCTTCGAAAACCGAAATCAGGTCAACTGTTTTCCCCTCCGGGGTATGGCCGGCTTTCATTGCTCCGCCTGAAACAAAGATGACAGGAATGTTGATGCGCAGAGCTGCCATCATCATTCCCGGCGTGATTTTGTCACAGTTTGGAATGCAGACCAGTCCATCAAGGCGGTGAGCTTCTGCAACGGTCTCAACACTGTCGGCAATGAGTTCGCGGCTTGCAAGCGAGTAGCGCATACCGATATGGCCCATGGCAATACCATCACACACGCCAATCGTATTAAACTCGAAGGGTACACCTCCGGCTTTGCGTACCTCTTCCTTTGCGATTCTGCCCAGCTCCTGAAGGTGTGCATGGCCGGGAATCAGCTCATTAAAGGAGTTACAGATGCCAATAAATGGTTTTTTAAAGTCACTGTTTGACTTTATTGAGCCAGTGGCTTTCAGCAAGCTGCGGTGCGGTGCTTTTTCAAATCCGCTCTTTATGGTATCAGATCTCATGGCAGGTAAAGATTGGTTTTTTGCCAATTATAAAAAAAATCTCCCGGACTGCCGTTCCCGAAGCCACTGAAATGAAAGGTCTGAAAAGAGAGTGATGGACTTGGGACCGGTTGCTGGTTTAGAGCACAACAGCGCTCACCTGCGGAATCACCACAGAGTGCACTGTTTCGATCCTGGAATTGAAGGAGCTCAGCAAAATCGCGACCATACCACCGCAAACAGCCTGATTTTCGGGTGCCGGTTTGTCGGAACCGTGGTTTGTGCGGAAGATATGTCGATTACATGCGGACATTGATTGCATAGATGTTTCTTCGTAAGAAAAGAAAAACTAAAATAATTTACGCTTAATGTTCTATTTATACAAGCAATAAAAATATAAAAGGAGCCTGGATTTTTGCTGTTTAATGTGTGCAGTTAAAATGATATTTTTTAAGCAGTCATAATCTTTTTTTTTGTGCTGATGCCGGCGCAGGATAAAACAAACAAAAGAATCATGCTGAACCTTCAGGCTCCTTTGTCTCAGGACCTACCGGTCTTTTTTTTGACACTTTGCCTTGTGCTGCTTTTTGTTTTTCTCGCAGAGCTGCTCACCAGAAAATTCAGAATCACTCCTCTGGTTGTCAGAAAACTTGTTCAACTCTCGATGGGGGTCGTAATATTTTTTATACCCGCCTATTTTCAGTCAAACTTCTATCCTGTAACAGTTGCCCTGCTTTTTCTGCTGCTTAATGCACTTAATATGCGCCTCGGATGGTTCCGTGCATTGCTCTCAGGCAATGAAAGCAGTGCACTTCAGCCAGCAGCGACCGTTCCGGGTTACGGATCACTTCTTTTGCCGCTTGTTTTTCTGGTTCTGGCTCTTTTTCTCTGGGAATCCCATAAATGGATCTTGCAGGTCTCGGTACTGGTCATGGGGGTAGGTGATTCACTTGCAGCTCTTGTGGGCAGTTCTGTCGGTAAAAAACATATAGAGCATCTGACAAAAAACCCTAAAACAGTGGAAGGATCGCTTACCATGTTTTTCAGCAGTTTTTTGCTGCTTGCCACGACCATGATGCTCTTTCGCCCGCAATTCAGCGGTGGTCTTGCTGATAAAACAACGATCTCCCTTTTTGCGCTTGCGCTGCTTCTTTCGCTTGTCGCTACGGCTGTTGAAGCTCTGCTCTCCTATGGTCTGGATAACTTTTTTATTCCGCTCGCTATTGCATATATCCTCTATGTTCTTGAAATGAACAACACTGTTCTTCTTGAGCATTTTCTTCTTGGCGGACTTTTTGCGTTTCTTCTTGCGTTATTCTCAATCAAGGTTAAATTCCTCAATAACAGCGGGGCAACGGCCACATTTCTTCTGGGGACAACGATATTCGGAATAGGCGGGATGGCGTGGACCGTTCCACTCCTGACTTTTTATCTTCTCTCTTCGGTATTGTCCAAACTCGGTAAAAAACGGAAGGCGAAATTTGATCTGGTTTTTGAAAAAGGTTCACAGCGTGATGCCGGTCAGGTATATGCTAACGGAGGAATTGCATGGATTCTGATGGTCGTATTTTCACTGACGAACGATCCGGCACTGTTTTTTGCATACCTTGGTACCCTTGCTGCCGTGCAGGCCGATACCTGGGCAACGGAAATCGGCACCATGTGGCCAAACCCTAAAGCAAGGCTTGTAACGACCTTCAAAGAGGTTCCTGTCGGGACTTCCGGAGGCGTTTCTGTTCCTGGTACATCAGGCGCATTTCTTGGTTCGCTTTTTATCTGTGCAAGCGCAATGATTGTGGATGTGCGATGGATGAGTGAATTCGGGTTGGTCCAGTCGTTTCTTCTTATCGGTTTTTCAGGGCTTCTGGCAAGTCTTGTTGACAGTTTTTTTGGTGCAACGGTTCAGGCCCAGTATTTTGATCCGATACGTGAAAAGGTTACAGAAAGGACCCACAGCCTTGCTCAGAATGGTTTGATGGTTGAAAATCGTCTTCTCAAGGGTATTCCTATTATCAATAACGACCTTGTTAACACACTCTGTGCGCTTTCCGGCTCGGCGCTGGCCTATACTGTAATTGAGAATATGCAATTGTTTTAATGAACCTTAATTAGTCATACTATCTGATGCTTGATTCTAAAATCGGGATTTTTGGCCTGCTCTCGGATGCCGGACCTGTTGTTTTGTTTGTTCTTCTGGTGCTCCTCTCTTTCTCGGTAATTTCCTGGGCTATTATTGCCTACAAGTTTGGTTATGTCCGCAAATCACTCGGCGAGTCGAAAGCCTTTCTTGACTATTTTTTCGATGTCTACAATGTTGACAAGGCTTTTACCGGGAGTGAACAGTACAAGCATGGTTCTCTTCCAAGAGTGTTTCGTGCCGGCTATGTCGAGTACCGTGCTCTTGGAGGTAAAAGTGATATCCATCAGGCACAGGCACGAATTGCGCGGGCAATCAAGCGTGAGGCGAATCTTGAAGGCAAACGGCTCTCCTCCCTCATCTCTTTTCTTGCTACCGTCGGTAATACTGCCCCGTTTATTGGGCTTTTCGGAACAGTTTGGGGGATCATGACCTCTTTCCAGAACATTGGTCAGTCTCAGTCTGCTTCACTTGCCATCGTTGCGCCGGGTATTTCAGAAGCTCTCATTGCAACTGCCGCTGGTCTTGCCGCTGCAATTCCCGCCGTTATGGGCTATAACTATTTTTCACAGCAGATCGGTATTATCGAGCGGGACCTTGAGGAGTTTTCTCCTGAATTTGTTGCCGCATTCCCTGCCGAACCCTCTACTCAGCAAGGGATATGATGAGTTCCGGAAAAGGTCGTTTGATGAGCGACATCAATGTAACTCCCTTTGTTGATGTCATGCTTGTGTTGCTGATTATTTTTATGGTAACTGCTCCGATGATGACTCACGGAGTCAAGGTTGAAACGCCGAAAACTACCCATCAGAAGATGGATATTTCGGAAAAGGCTCTTGTGATCAGCATTGATGGATCAAGTCGGGTCTATATCAATGAGTATCAGTTGAATGCCAATGAGGTGCGCCAGAAATTGCCTACAATTCTTGATGTCAAGCGGACAGGAGAGGTCTACCTTAAAGCTGATAAATCGCTTCCTTACGGACTCGTGATGGATGTTATGGCCCAGATCAAAGATGCCGGTATTGAAAAGATCGGCATGGTGACGGAACCGTCGGCTATAACACGCAAAGACGGGAGATAAGTGAGGAGTATGAAAAAAGCTCAGAGTCATCCTGCTGAAAAAAAGTTTTTCCGTTGGCTTGTCGTGGCAGCAGGCATGCATGTCGGGCTGTTTGTTTTTGCGCTCTATCTTCAGCGCTGGGATGCAGAGCGGCATGCCAAACCACCTAAAATAGTGAGCGTATCGCTTGTTTCTCTGCCCGGTTCCGGAGGCCCATCCGGGTTTTCTGAAGAACCGGCAGGCGAGGCTTCCACGATTCCTGCTTCTCTCCCCGAAACAGCAGCACTATCCCAAGCCCAGCCGGAAGCTGTGCAGCCTATGCAGCAGAAGATGCTTGTGCCTCCACCCGCCACACCCAAAAGCATCTCTGTTGCGCAGACCAAGCCTGTCGACAAACAGGAACAGATCAACAAGGCTCTTGAGCGTCTCAAGCAGGTCGTTGCAAAGAATGCCCCTGCGCCGTCCAAACCATCTCCGGCAGGGGGTATGGGTAATTTGAACAAAGCGCTGGCGCAGCTTGAGCAGAGAGTGAAGGCTCAGGGATATCCTGGAGGCGGAGGTCAGGCTTCAGGGAGTGGCCGTGGAGACGGCGGGAGTGGACGGGGTGGAGGCGGCCCTTACAAAGCGGTCATTGCCTCCATTATTCAGCAAAACTGGGAGTTTTCACGGCAGATGCTGAAAAGCAGTTACGGTATGGAGGTTTACGTTCGTATTCACATTCTTGCTGATGGAACGATACAGCAGATTCTTTTCGACAGACGGGCTCCGAGTGAATACCTGAACAACTCTGTTAAAAAAGCACTTGAGCGCTCCTCTCTTCCGGCTATTCCTAAAGATGAACGTGCAAGTGAGTTGTGGGTTGGATTCGTATTTACTCCTGAAGGTATTGAAAAGTAAAGGGCACCGTTATAAATCTATTCCGCGATCCGATTACTTTGTTGGGCTGTGCTCGAAATCCTCAAGTACTACGTGTACATTCCGGTTTCTGTGCTCCGTCCGCCTCGCACTCAAATCGCTCATAACAATTTATAGCGGTGCCCTGATGTTTTTCAACTATTTATGAGGGCTAAACCGGGGGTCGCCTGCAAGGAAAAATACTTTTAGTATATAGGCCGGTTGATGTATATTTGTCGAGCAATGCCGAATAGATGTTTTGTGTACACTTGCGATGAAAGAGCCTGGATTGATGCTCTGTGGTATGGTAAATAAATAAGGAAGCTGCCGGTTTTCCGGCGATCTTTTAAAAATTATAACGGTGACTATATATGCGAAAAATCCGATCTTTTTTTTCCGGTATTCTTGTTCTCTTCTCCTGCCTTTTTGCTTTTTCTCACCAACTCAAAGCTGCTGAGCCGGGGGAGTATATCACAATCCGTAAAGAGGGTTCGAGCAAAATTGCACTTGTGCTGAATCGTCCGGATGCAAAGGGTCGAAAAGAGGGTGAGTGGGCAGCTACTGTTGATGCCGTTATCCATGAAGGTCTGAATTTCACCAATCTCTTTTCACTCATAGAGCCGCCGCTTAATGTCCGCGAGAGTGTTGACAAAAACAGTACGACTATTAATTTCGGAGCACTGAACTCTGTAGGTGCTGAAGTCTATGCCGGTGGCAGGGTGTTCGAAAAATCAGGTTTAATAACACTTGATATGGAGGTATTCGAAACTGCTGGTGGAAAGTCACTGTTGAAAAAAACCTACCAGGGGCGTAAGGATGAGCTTCGTTCAGTATCCCAGGCATTTTGCGCTGACCTTGTTGAGCTGCTGACCGGGAAAAAGTCGGTATTCGGCAGCAAGATTGTTTTTGTCAGCAATAAAACCGGTTTCAAGGAGATTTATAAGTGTGATTTTGACGGCTATGGCCTTGAGCAACTGACCAACTCCAAATCAATCTCCCTTTCACCCGCATTCTCTCCTGACGGAAAGTATCTTGCCTATACTGATTTTATCTCTGGTCGCCCGGCTCTCCATATCAGAGACCTCTCGGACAGAAAAACAAGCTCTGTGATCAAAAGCGGAATCAGCATTGATCCGGGATGGAGAGGAAGCAACGAGGTTGCCACTACACTATCCTATGAGGGTGATCAGGAGATCTATCTCGTCAGACCGGATGGTTCCGTCTCCCGTCGCGTAACCAACAGCAAGGGGATCGATGTTTCTCCCTCATTTTCTCCTGATGGCCGTAAAATGGCATTTGTCTCTTCCCGTAACGGATTGCCTCAGATTTTTATCCAGGATATGCAGTCAGGTGATGTCAAACGGCTTACCTTCAGCGGACGCTATAATACCCAGCCTTCCTGGTCACCAGGGGGAGATCAAATTGCCTATTCTACATGGGAAAAGAATGGGGAAATCAATATATTTGTTATAAATCCGGACGGCTCCAGCTTAAGGCAGTTGACCAAAAATGCTGCTGAAAACGAGGCGCCATCATGGTCTCCGAACGGGGAGATGATTGTGTTCTCATCCAACAGGCAGGGGTCGAAAAAATTGTACATCATGAGTTCAACTGGAGAAAACCAGAGGCGTTTATTGCAGGTCGAAGGTGAGCAAATGCAGCCATTCTGGTCACTATTTCGATAACAGGGAGTATTGAAAAACAACTAAAAAGGAGGATTGTATGGTGAGTTATAAAATGTTATTCCGAAACCTGCTGATTCCCTCAATGCTGTTTCTTGGTGCCTGTTGCTGCGAGAAAGATGTTGTTGTAGCACCGGAACTACCACCACCGCCCCCTCCGGCACCAGCCTTTGCAGCAGTTGTGCTTGGCGATGTGTTTTATGATTATGATAAATCAGAGCTTCGCCCGGAAGCTGTCGAGCAGCTTAAGACCAATGCCGGATGGTTACAGTCAAATGGCTCAAGAAATCTTGTGATCGAAGGCCATTGTGACGAGCGGGGAACAAACGAATATAACCTTGCTCTTGGTGAGCGTCGGGCGATGAGTGCGAAGGATTACCTCGTCAATCTGGGCGCTTCCTCAACCCGCCTGAAGACGGTCAGCTATGGTGAAGAGAGGCCTTTTGCTGTGGGACATGATGAGGAGTCATGGGCGCAGAACAGAAGGGCTCATTTTGTGGCTGAGTAGTATTGCTCTCTGTTTACTGAACTATCGGGGGCTGGCTGAATCAGGTCAGTCCCCTTTTTTAATAATGCGAAAAGGAGTCTGACAACAATGAGAAAAAAAATAAACGGCATCTTTGTTCTTGCCTTGATGACGATGGCAGGATGTTCCTCAAAAAGTGCCGTAACCTCAACAGATGGTACCGGAAGCAACCAGACATCTGCACCTTCAGCAGCCTCAACTCAGGATGTTCCAACAGCACCTGTTGGCTATGGATTTGACAAGTATCAGACCGGGCCGCTCGGTGATGTGTTTTTTGATTATGACAGTTCAATTCTCGCCCCTGAAGCCCAGGAGCAACTGAAAAAGAATGCAGAGTGGCTTGGCTCCAATGCAGCGAAAGGTGCTCTGGTTGAAGGACATTGTGATTCGAGAGGCACAGCAGAATATAACCTTGCTCTCGGTGAACGAAGATCCTCAACGGCAAAGGAGTTTCTTGTCAAGCTTGGTGTTGGAGCATCCCGTATTGAAACCGTCAGCTACGGCGAAGAACGTCCTTTCGATTCAGCCCAGAATGAAGAGGCTTGGTCAAAAAACCGTCGTGCCCATTTCGTTATAAAATAACAGCAGATTTTAATGCGTGTTTGAGCACGGGCCGGGAGCAGAGCAATGTCAAGCGGTTATGACTGCTGATTATCAATACATCAATCCTGTCGATATCCATGAATAAAAAGATTAAACCGTTTCTTGTTATTCCTTTTTTGCTGCTCTCGTCCTGTGCTTCAAAACAGGAACTTGTTGTTGTTAAAGATGATCTGCTTAAACTGAAAACGGATTCAGAAACCATTAAAACGCAGACTGCGGTCTCTTATTCGGATGTGCAGCAGGTTCGTGATGAGGTTTCACGTTTGCAGGGAAGTATAGAAGAGATCAGGCATAATAACCACCAGACGTTCGGACGTCTTGGAATGGAAGACTCTCTTCTTGTGCACAAAGCAGATGATCTTGATTCGAGATTGCAGCGAATCGAACGCTACCTTGGAATTGATAAAGATGCAGTCGCCTCCCAGAGTGCGGTGATACAGAAGAGTGGGGCAGTGGCAGATACGACAAAACCGGCAATACTGCCTGAGCAGAGACTGCTGAATGAGGGTGTTGAGAAACTTGCGAAAAGGAGTTATTCTGCTGCTCGTGAAAATTTCACGGCAATCATGCAAACCTATCCCAAATCACCACTGGTTTCTGACGCACAGTTTTATCTTGCAGAGAGCTATTTTGATGAGAAGTGGTATGAAAAAGCCATTCTTGAATATCAGGTTGTTATTGCAAAATATACAAAAAGCAGCAAGCGCCCGGCAGCGCTCTACAAACAGGCGCTCTGTTTTGAGAAGATTGGCGATCCCGCCAGTGCCAAAGCACGCTTCAGCAGTCTTGTGAGTGTCTATCCTGCGGCTCCTGAGTCGAAGCTCGCTAAAAAGAAACTCCCATAACACAAAACCCCGGCAGAGCCGGGGTTTTGTGTTAAAAGGGTTCAAGCTTGATCAAGCATGTTCAGGCTGCCGTCTACTTGAAAAATTTATCCAGGGTATAGACTTGACGGTCAATCTCCACTGCGAGCTCTTTGTGCAGTGAGTCATAAAATACAGGGATATCCCTCATGGTCCATTTTACTCCACGCTTGTCAAAATCAATAACATACCGGTTTTCATTGTCCATAACTTTCTTGTTCATGTCAATGCCGATGTCCGGCTGTGTTGTAAGAACAAAGAGTGAGATTTCACCGGAAATGATTTGATTGATGATCTCTTGAGTTGGTGACAACTTTCTGCGTCCGGATGCAGGGCTTATCTGGATCTGAAGTTTTCCGTAGTTGTCCCTTTTTGCCGAGGTAATAAAATATTTGTGTGTTTTATGCGCAGCGTTGCCAGACCATGGTCCTGCTGTAGAGACCCTGACCTGATTTTCTGCGGTAAATGGACGGCTGAGCTGAGATCGCATCGTTTGCACGGTTAAAATTTGCAAATAGAACGCTTTTTCGCGTTCCGCGTTCAACATGGTTAAATTAGCAAATCAAGGTTAAATAACAAAGGGATTCGTGGTGAATCCCTTTGTTAGACTGAAACTTTCCATGGTGGCTTTTCTGATTATTTGATCACCCTGATTATGCCTTGGATTAATACTGGTTGAAAGACGAGCCATTCTACACTTCCCTTGACTTTTAAGCCAACGCTCACATTAGCCATATTTACCACAAAATCAGATCTCTTGGTTCATGTCGTTTCTGCGGACTTTTTTCCTGAGGCCTTCTGATTTTATTGTTGTTTTAGTTTGTCGTTAAGGGCGGTCATCGGCTTGATATCTGACCTTAAATCCTTTACATAGTAGCAAACTATTGTCTGGTTATCAGTTTATTTTCTTGTTATGATTTGTTGTGTGCGTATATTTTTTGAGAAGTACATGTGAAGATTATGTGAAGTCACATGATTATATTGTCATAATACTTTGTGCAGTTATAGTCAATACTCAATTCTCTGTTTCATGCATATTTTGACTCACAGCCCAAACCTGATCCTACACATAGTAAATACTTGTTACAAGCTCGGGCCTGATTTTATAGCCAAGCATGCTGATATGTTTGGTGTCTTGATGTATAAAACTTAAAAATGGAGGGTTCATGGTTACTAAACCGATAGGAAAAGTGACATTGCATCAACAAGGGGTTTTTGTTGCGAAATTGCAATTTGTCTATCAGGATGGCTCAAAAATGATTCATCTTGATGGCTCAAGCGGTATTACAATCGGATGTTCTGTTACACTTGACCCTGGTGCATATGGGGTGCCAGACAATGCAATGATGTCTGTATATGTTTTTGTTGTATGGGGTAGTGATCAACAGGGGCATGAGATTTTTAACTATGTTCCCGGAAGTCCGAATGTAGCAGACTATACTATTACCGGAACTACTCTTAACAATACATTGACCTATAACAAATAGAGTCAAGTTCTGTTATTCGTGCATTTAAAAACGAAAAGAAACATTTAAAATGGGAGCTTATGATGGAAACAATAGGAAAAATACTTCTCAATCAAAATGGATGGTTTGTTGCCAAGTTGCAGGCGGTGTACAAGAATAACGATGAATGGGTCCACGTTGATGGATCAGGCGGTATTCCGATTTTGCAAAAAGTGGTGATTGACCCTGGCGATCATGGTGTCCCGAATGGTTCTGAGGTCTCTCCGTATGTTTTTGTGGTTTGGGGGAATGATAACCGGGCTAAGGAGGTTTTTAAATACGAAAAAGGGAACTCAAGAACCGCTGAATATACCATCACAGGGACAACCCTCGATAATTCTCTGGCTTTTCAGGGAATTCATTGAATTCAGTAACTGCTCTTAATCTCTTTTGTTGAGAACCCGTTACAGTCCTGTTAATGGCGGAATAAATCAAAAGCCCCGGTTAGTTTTCCCTGGGGCTTTTGATTTTATCGTGTATATGCTGTTTAGAACAGTACGGGATATATCGATGTTTTACTTCTCTTTATCATCGATTACTTCATACTCGGCGTTTTCAACTTCACCATCTCCGCCGCTTTTTTTGCTGTCGCTACCTGAGGGTGGAGCCTGATCGGAATGAGACCCATCTGACTGAGGTGTCTGGTAGAGCTGGGAGGCAATCTCGCTCCACTCCTTGTTGACCTCTTCCATGGCACTCTTGATGGATTCAATGGTACCGTTTTTGTAGGCTTCCTTCAGTTTATCGAGGGCACCTTCCAGCACTGGTCGCTTCTCTACCGGTATTTTATCACCCAGCTCCTTCAACTGCTTTTCCGTACTGAAAATAAGGGAGTCTGCCACGTTTCTTGTGTCAATCTCCTCCTTGCGTTTCTGATCTTCAGCAGCGTGCTCTTTGGCATCCTGCTTCATCTTTTCGATTTCCGAATCGCTGAGTTTGCTGCTCGACTCAATTCTGATGCTCTGCTCTTTTCCGGTTGCCTTGTCTTTTGCCGAAACGCTCAGAATACCGTTTGAATCGATGTCAAACGTAACTTCTATCTGTGGAACGCCTCTTGGAGAAGGAGGAATGTCACCAAGATGGAACCTTCCAAGGGTTTTGTTGTCACTCGCCATCGGGCGCTCTCCCTGCAGCACATGGACTTCAACAGAAGTCTGGTTGTCGCCTGCCGTTGAGAATACCTCCTGCTTTCTTGTAGGAATGGTGGTGTTTGCATCGATAAGCTTTGTCATGACACTGCCAAGGGTTTCAATACCCAGAGAGAGCGGGGTGACATCAAGCAGGAGCACATCGGTAACATCACCTTTCAGAACGCCGCCCTGTATGGCTGCGCCGATAGCAACAACCTCATCAGGATTAACGCTTCTGTTCGGTTCTTTTCCGAAAAACTCTTTGACAAGTGCCTGAACTTTAGGTATACGGGTTGACCCTCCGACCAGCACGACTTCATCAATATCCTTCATGTCAACCTTTGAGTTCTTGACTGCACGATGGCAGGGATCAAGAATTTTGTCGAACAGGTCAGCGCTCAAGGCTTCAAATTTGGCCCTGGTCAGATTGATGACAAGGTGTTTCGGACCCTCCTGTGTAGCTGTGATAAAGGGGAGGTTGATTTCTGTGTCCGTTCTTGATGAAAGCTCTATTTTGGCTTTTTCTGCCGCTTCCTTCAGACGCTGAAGTGCAATAGCATCGTTACGAAGATCATGACCCTCCTGTTTTTTGAACTCATCTGCCAGATAGTCAATGATTCTCTGGTCAAAGTCATCTCCACCGAGATGGGTGTCGCCATCAGTTGACTTGACTTCAAAAACACCATCTCCCAACTCAAGAATGGAGATATCAAATGTACCGCCGCCAAGATCGAAGACTGCTACTTTTTCATTCTCCTTTTTCCTGTCAAGGCCGTAAGCCAGAGCTGCGGCTGTAGGTTCGTTGATAATGCGTTTGACGTCAAGGCCAGCAATGCGTCCTGCATCTTTGGTTGCCTGCCGCTGGGCATCATTGAAATATGCCGGAACAGTGATGACTGCTTCAGTTACTTTCTCTCCAAGAAAGTCTTCGGCTGTCTGCTTCATTTTCTGCAGAATCATGGCTGAGACTTCCTGTGGGGAGTATACCTTATCGTTGATTTTTACCCTTGCTTCACCACTTTCGTTGATGATCTCGTAAGGTGCCAGCTTTTTCTCGTTTGGAACCTCCTCATATTTGCGACCCATGAAGCGCTTGATCGAGAAAATGGTGTTTTTCGGATTGGTGATAGCCTGTCTTTTTGCGGCCTGACCGACAAGACGGTCACCCGTTTTGGTCAAGGCAATAATGGATGGCGTAGTACGGTTACCTTCCGAATTTTCAATAACCGTAGGCTGTGTGCCCTGCATGACTGCTACGCATGAGTTCGTCGTGCCAAGGTCAATGCCGATAATTTTTCCCATAATGGTTCTTCCTTTTCTTTGAGATTATATGAAAACAATGGGTTTTGGAGGAGATAGCCTCAAAAACCGAATACGAGCAATAGCGTTAATTGATTGAAATCTCTTTTGTCTTTACTGCCGGACGTGCTTTTGGCAGTGTTATGTGAAGCACTCCTGCTTCAAAGTCAGCCTGGATGGTATCCTGATCGATTATTTCGCCAAGATTGAAGCTTCTGGAAAAGGTCCCATAACTCCGCTCAATACGGTGGTACTCCTTTTTGGACTCTTCTGCAACCTGTTTTCTTTCAGCTTTTATGGTCAGTACATCATCCTCAATATTGAGTCCTATCTGCTCTTTTGCTATTCCCGGCAGTTCGGCTTCAATATGAAATTCCGCGTCATCTTCGGAAACATCCACCTTGAATTCTGGTGCAGCCGGAAGTTGTGAGCCTGTCCAGATATCCTCAAACAGTTTCATCGGATCTTTTGATAATTTTACGAGCATGTTTTTCTCCTTGTAACTTCTTGCTTGTTAAGAGTAGTGTGATTATTGGCAGCGGGTGAAAAGTTCGCTGCATGATTAGTAATTATCAATAACCGTGCCAATGCTTGAATTTGAGCTGTGCAGGCATGTTGGAAGGTAAAAATGTCACAACAGAGTCAATAGTGTCATACTTTGGGGGCGTCATGCTGACAAATTGTCAGAGGGGATACATGTAGTAGATGCAGCTTGATGAGAGGAGCCCTGCGTGTGGTCAGGAACGACAAAAACAGAAAAGGCCAGCTCTTGTGCTCTCTCTACAGGGGGGCAACAAACGCCAAAAAAAACCGGTACTCCCCTGGGATTGGAGGAGTGCCGGTTTATAACGAGCAGTTTTTTATGGAAAATGCTATCGCTTGTGATCAAGCCGATAGCTTACGCAGGGTCATTCAAAAAGGAGGGTGTCTTCATGCTCTATGGCGGTCAGGCTGGTGAGCTGCATGATCGCATCAACGAGCGATTGGGGCGCTTTAAACTGAACAATTCGTTCTTTTATGATCATCTTGGTTTTTTTTGCATCCTCAAACTCTTCATGGCACTCTTTGCATTGCTTGAGATGCGCAAGAAAATCCTGCTCTTCCTTCAGAGCAAGCTCTGAATCAACTGCGGCGCTCATAAGTACGCGGGCTTTTTTGCAATTCATAATAAAAAAAAGATAGTGCGTATTGATATTTACTGTTCAGTATTGTTATTCGTATTGAAACCGAATTTTTTTGCATAATCTTCAAGCTGACCCCGAAGCAGTTTTCTTCCCCGGTACAATCTGGATCTGACGGTTCCGATAGGGCTCTCTACCATGTTGGCAATCTCTTCATAGGTAAACCCTTCCATATCACACAACTGTATAACCTCTCTGAACTCTTCGGGAAGAGAGTGAAGCGCCTGATAAACCTCTTCATGCAGGAGTGAGTGGAAATAATCGCTCTCTGCTTCAGTGGTGTCACTTCTGGTGTCCTTGATTGAGTGATAAAAATCCTTTATAAGATCGTAATCAACCTTTCCCGGTTCCCTTGAGTTTTTACGAAAACGGTTGATATAGTTGTTTTTCAGGATTTTAAACAGCCATGCCTTGCAGTTTGTTCCCCGCTCAAAAGAATTAAAAAAACGATATGCCTTGAGATAGGTTTCCTGCACAAGATCCTCTGCATCGTCAGGATTCATGGTCATGTGCAGTGCATAATTATATAAGGAGTTGAGATGAACGACAGCCTCTTTTTGAAACTCATGCTGTTTTTGCTGTTCCTCCCGTGAAAGGGAGTCCTTTTTTGTTTGTATCTGATGAATCGGTTCCTGTTTCTTCATGTGCTCACATCTTCCTGTTTCTGTCATTGCATAACGTGTTGATCACCGTCTTCGCAAAATAATTATAAAAAATATATTTTAGGTCAATTATAGGGTGCCTTTATTTATTGTTATAAGTCCCGATAGTGTCGGGATAATAAATTAACCGCTACCCTGAACGTTATTCAAGAACTTCCGGACAAAATTTTGATGCATGACAGCCTCAAATCAATCTGCCGATGTCATTGTTATCGGTGCCGGTATCGGAGGACTGACAGCCGCTGCGCTGCTTCAGGAGCGGGGCGTTTCGACACTTGTTTTTGAGAAGAATCGTTATCCGGGGGGAAGCTGCTCTTCCTTCAAACGCGAAGGGTACTCTTTTGATGCCGGAGCTTCGGTTTTTTATGGCTTTGGTGAAAACGACAGCAGTGGAAGCCTTAATCTGCATACAAGGGTTTTCAGGAAACTTGGGATTGATGTTCCCACGATTCATGATCCGGTTCAGATTCACTACCATCTACCAAACAGTTTTACGGTTTTGGCATCCTATGATCGCGAGGCATTTCTTGGTACGCTGATCAATCGTTTTCCGCATGAAGAGTCCGGTATCAGAGGCTTTTACCGCGAGCTTGATGATGTCTATGATATTATCAGCTCCTTTCCTGCCGGTTCTCTTGAGGATGTGATACATCTGCTTGCGGTAGGGTCGGGTTATCCGCTCAAGGCCATCTCGCTTGCACAGAAGTGCTTCCGCTCAATGGGCAAAACTGCCCGTCGCTATATCCGTGATGAGGAGTTACTTCGCTTTATTGATATCGAAGCCTACTCCTGGGCGGTTCAGGATGCCGTATCGACACCGCTTGTTAATGCAGGTATCTGCCTTGCTGATCGTCATTACGGGGGCATAAACTATCCTCTTGGCGGTGCCGGAGCTATTCCCGAGGGATTGTGCAGGGGCGTTGAGAAGTTCGGAGGCAGGATACGTTTTCACTCTGCAGTGAGTGAAATTCTGCTTGAAAACGGAGAGGCTCGCGGCGTAAGACTTGCTGATGGTTCAGAACATTATGCAAAAGCGGTTATCAGTAACGCTACGGTCTGGGATACCTTTAACAGGCTCATCACTGATTTGCGATATCATGTTGAAAAAGATCGGTTCCAGCAGGCCCCAAGCTGGTTTCAGCTCTTTCTTGGAGTTGAGGGCTCTGTGATTCCTGCTGATTTTTCCGTTCACCATATCCTTGTAGATGACTGGCAAAGCTATAATCAGCCGGGTGGTACAATCTATTTCTCTGCGCCCACCCTGCTTGATGCATCGCTGGCACCTCCCGGCAAGCACATTGTTCATGCTTTTGTTACATCCGAGATTGATATGTGGCAGCATTTCGACAGGGGAGGGCAGGCATACCGTGAAGCGAAAGAGAGGTTAGCTGATGAGATTATTGCAAAGACCGAGCGTATCCTTCCGGGTCTGTCAAAAGCAGTTGAACTGAAAATTCTTGCAACGCCCTTGACCCATGAACGCTATCTTAACCGATTTAAAGGATCATACGGCCCGTTGCTCAAGCCGGGTCAGAGTATTCTGCAGAAACCCCAGAACAGAACGCCGGTAAAAAATCTTTTTGCGGTTGGTGACAGTACCTTTCCAGGCCAGGGAGTTATTGCCGTAACCTACTCGGGGGTATCGTGTGCCTCCTATATTGCCAGGAAATTCGGAACTCCGCTCGAAGAGCTTGTTTAGCAGGCAGCAAGCAGCATATCAATCTCCCGATAGGGGAAATCAGTCAGTTCGGCAAGGATTTTCTTTGTGACGTAGCCCCTGAAAATATAGGTTCCTTTCCTCAGACTGTGGCTTTTCCAGAGGATATCCGAGATGGTTTCGTGATCGGCAAGTTTGAGGATAAAGGGTAAAAGCGTATTGGTCAGGGCGAAAGAGGCGGTTTTGGCTACGGCAGAAGGGATGTTCGGTACGCAATAATGGGTAACACCATGCTTCACATAGATCGGATTGGTATGTGAGGTGTGGCGGCTGGTGGCAAAGCAGGCTCCCTGATCAATCGAGACATCAATAATTACTGATCCCGGCTTCATTGACTTTACGACCTGTTCGCTGACCAGTGGCTTGGTGATTTTCTTTTTCGGGCTTAATGCTCCGATCATGACATCCGAGGTTTTGGCAAGCTCTGAAATGTAGTGATCGTTGGCAATAGCCGTAACAAGATGGCGATTGAAAAACGCCTCAAACCTTCGCAGCCGGTTGATCTCCTTGTCAATAACGGTAACCTGAGCACCAAGCCCGAGAGCATCCTGAGCGGCAAAAAGCCCGACGGTTCCAGCTCCGATAATGGTAACATGAGCCGGAGGAACGCCTGCAATTCCTCCAAGCAGGATGCCGCTTCCACCATAGCCGGTTTCAAGGTATTTTGCAGCCGTCTGAATGGCCAGAGATCCGGCTATTTCACTCAGCGTTCTGACAATTGGCAGTTCGCCATCCCTTGTTTCAATAAACTCGAATCCGAGAGCGGTGATGTTTTTTTCAAGCAGGGTTTTCAGTAACTGAGGGCTGACTGTTCCAAGATGGAGTGCGGATATAAGCATCTGGCCGGGCATAAAGAGTCCCAGTTCCTCCTGTTGGGGCGGTGAAACCTTGACAATGACATTCGATTGCTCAAACAGCGCTTCGGGTGTTTCAGCTATGATCGCTCCCGCTTCAGCGTAGTCGTAATCGGTGAAATTACAGAAGTGACCGGCTGATTTTTCGATGATAACCTTGATTCCATGCTCAATCAGTATCTGAACACCGGGCGGCGAAACAGCTACCCGGCGCTCATCCTGTGCACGTTCTCTGGGGATTCCAAGAACAATGCTCATGGTTTTTTCGGGCTTGATCAGCCAGCGTTCAAGCGTTTTTGCGCCAAGTTCAAACTCAATGCTTTCAATATCAGATGAGTATCCCATCAGGAGTTCACGGTTTTATACCGGTTGCCTATTTTTTTTGAAAATTCACAGGGGTGACTGCTTGCCATTGGCCGATTTCAAAAAAGGAAAAAGACTACTTCACCCTTATTTTTACTGATTCAATGGCACCGGATCCTCCGGGTTCGCAGCAGGAGCAGCTTGTTCCAGGGAGATGCAGGTGACCACCTGAAATTGAACATACCGCATCTGTTGCTCCTTTCAATGTGCCTTTTACTCCCTCAGCAAGCAGGGTAGCGGGGTATTGCATGAAAGGAAAGGTTTCCATAAAGGTGTCAGAAACAAGAAGCGATGCCTGAACGAGTCCATTACCGATTTTTGACAGGGAGTCACCAGGGCTCATTTGCCCTTTTTTGATTCTGTCAACAATCGAACCTGCACCATCCGGAAGTTTATTGAGCACATTATGGCCAATTGTTTGAGCATAGGAGACAAATCCTGGAACATTGAGTCCGAGTATTGTGCGCCGGAGATGCTCAGCCCGTGAAAGCACCCGTAGCCGTCCCTCTTTGACAATAACACTCTGGCAGGCGAGTCGCCCGCCCTCCTGAAAAAGTTTTTCAGAAATAAAGGCTTTTTCGATGTTGTTCGGTGCTGAAAGGGTCTCTGCACCCTCTGTTACATAAACAAAACAGCTCTGGCAGATACCGTTTCCTCCGCATACATACCCTATGTGGCACTTGTTTCTCTGAGCAGCTTTCAGCAGCAGCTCACCAGTAGATGCTTCGCAAGGCCGGTCGTTAATGGTGATGATCATGGTTGTCGGAGTTAAAGGTGAAGAGAAAGCTCCATTGATCAATAGGTTGTAAAAATATAATCAATTTCATGGTAGCACCCCTCAAACCTTCTTACTTCCTCCCGGAAGAAAAAGATTTGAAGGGGTAACTCCCGCTTCTCATCCTTGAGCACCCTGTTTAACCGCAGGGGCTATTGGTTCAGTTGCTCCGCTGAGCTTGCTTTGATTGTTAACCGGGTCAATATGACCGATTATTTTACACTCCCCCCTGGTTGGGCAGGATGACTGAAATGCGTCAGCTACGAGCTGCAGTGCACTGCCGATTCCTCCAATAATGTCCGAGAGTAACTGCCAGAGATCAAAACTTCTCGTCGCTTGTAACTGCATGGTATCGGGGAACTTTACAAGTGCTTCCCATCCCATTTTCCCGGCATATGCAGGCAGTTGAAGCGGATTTGTGTCAAACATCTCCTTGACCTGTTCAACCGCAGTAACAATCTCTACAGTTCCCGGTTTTTCTACTGTAGTGAGGCAGGCCATTCGTGCACCCTCTTGAATCAGTGTATTTGAAAGCAAAGCCTTCTCGGAGTCACTGATGGGCGAGAGCAGCTCACTCCCTTTTTTAACAGTAACGTAACAGGTCTGGCATATCCCGTTGCCACCACAGAAGTAGCCAATATGAGCGTGGTTTATGCGGGCAACATCAATAAGCCGATCTCCCGCTTTTGCTTCATAACTTTTACCATTTATAACAATAATCATGGTTTGCATTGTTTAAAATTAAATGTGAACTAAAACAGTCTTATTTATTAACTCCGTAGTTGAAGCAAAAGTTGCTCATGGTGACATGATTATGGTATTTGATAGAAAAAAGTTGCTTTTTGTCGTGCAAAACGAGCGGCAGGGAAGCCGCTTTTTTTGCTGTGGCAAGAGTTTACAACGTGGTAACCCGCATAAAGAGCTGGGGTCACACCGTCAGCTCTTTTGAAGCCATGTCAAGTTTTTTCAGCAGCGCTGTGTAGCGCTCCAGCAGTTTGCAGGGGGATGTTTCTGCCGAAGCGGGGTGGTGCAGAACCAGCTTTATTTTCTTCTCCATTTTAAATCCCGGTCTGTACTCCTGCATCCAGGGCTCCTGTACTGATACAAAGAGATACTGGAAAAACTCACGGTTTTGAAGGTGTTCATTGTCCTGACCGGGAAGAAGAAGGGTAAAGCTTTTTGGCTGGATGTCAATTTTTTCCAACCCGAGCATTGAGGCTGTAAGTTTGAGTTTTGTCAGGAGCAGCAGTGTGGCAACTTCTTCAGGCTGGGCACCGAAACGGTCTTTGAGTTCATTGGAAAGGGCTTCAAGCGCCTCTTCTGAGGGAGCTTTTGAGATTTTTTCATAAAAGGCAAATCGCTCATGGATTGCATGGATGTAGTAATCTGGAATAAGCGCATCAAAAAAGAAGAGCAGATCACAGCTTTTTACGGGTTTAGGCGCCGGTTTTCCGTCAGTGGTAAAGAGATGACTGAAGGTGGTGGATTTCAGTTCGGCAACCGTCTCTTCAAGCATTTTCTGATAGAGGTCAAAGCCGAGTTCATGGATGTAACCCGACTGCTCTGCTCCGAGCAGATTGCCTGCTCCGCGTATATCGAGATCTCGCAAGGCAATATTGAATCCGGAACCGAGTTCGGTGAAACTCTCGATGACCGCAAGCCGCTGGACAGCATCCCGTTTCAGTGTGTGCAGCGGCGGCGTGATCAGATAGCAGTATGCTTTCCTGTCACTTCGGCCAACTCTGCCTCGTAACTGGTAGAGGTCTGAGAGGCCAAACATGTCTGCCCGGTTGATGATAATGGTATTTGCATTGGAGATATCAAGGCCAGAGCCGATGATGGTGGTAGAGATCAGTACATCAACCTCCTTCTGCATAAAGTCCATCATCACCTTTTCAAGCTCTTTGGGAGGCATCTGGCCGTGCGCAAAGACAATGCGGGCAGAGGGGACAAGCTCCCGCAGCGTGAGCTGTACCTCCTCAAGGCCGGAAATCCGGTTGTGAAGAAAGAAGACCTGGCCCTCGCGCTTCAACTCCCTCTTGATAGCTGATTGTATAAGGGCAGTATCATAATCGGTTATGAGGGTTTCCACCGGCTGGCGATTTTTCGGAGGGGTCGAAACAATTGACAGGTCTCTGGCTCCCAGCATGGAAAATTGCAGGGTTCTCGGTATCGGTGTTGCCGACATGGTAAGGGTGTCAACACCGGGGAACTGCTCGCGCAGCTTCTCTTTGACCTCAACGCCGAAGTGCTGCTCTTCGTCAATGACAAGCAGTCCGAGATCCTTGAACTGCACATCCTTCGATACCAGACGGTGGGTTCCGATAACAATATCAATTTGCCCGTCTCCAATTTTTTTCAGCAGTACAAGCTGCTCCTTGCGGGGAACAAAACGGCTCAGTACCGCTATAGAAATCGGAAAATTTTCAAACCGCCGGATAAATGACTCGGCATGCTGGTGCGCAAGAATCGTTGTTGGTGTCAGAACGGCAACCTGTTTTTTTGACTCAACCGCCTTGAATGCCGCCCGCATGGCAATCTCGGTTTTCCCGAACCCGGCATCACCGCAAATCAGCCGGTCCATCGGGTGAGGCGCCTCCATATCTTTTTTAACCTCAACAATTGCCCGGTGCTGATCGGGGGTCTCATCGAAAATAAAGGAGGCTTCGAACTCCCGCATGAAAATAGAGTCTGCAGCAAAAGGAAAGCCGACCTGCATTTTTCTCTGGGCGTAAATCTTGATCAGATTTATGGCTGTATCACGGAGCTTGCCCCTGACTTTCTCTTTTTTTGCCGCCCATTTCGAACTGCCGAGTTTTGAGAGCGAGGGAAGGGTGCCTTCTGATGCGGTATACTTTGAGAGCAGGTTAATGTTCTGCACATTGACGAAGAGCTGATCGCCGCCCTCATACTCAACAAGTACAGACTCCTGTTCGGAATTACCCACCGTTATGGTCTCAAGGGACTTGAAGATCCCGATGCCGTAATCCTCATGGACAACATAATCACCCACTTTGAGCTTTTGAAGGTCCTTGAGTGATATTCCGCGAATTTTTCTTTTCCGGTGAGCTTTATGGGTGTGCAGCTTGCCGAAGATGTCTGATTCGGTGTAGAGGTCAAGAGAACCGAAGGTAAAGCCGGTGTGCAGGTTAAGTGGAAGCCAGCTTGCATCATGGAGAACCTTGCCCCCCGATTGCATCATCTCCTCAGCCAGAAAGTCGGTCAGCTCTCCGATTTCGCGGCGTGAACTGGTTGCAAAGAGCGGTTTTCTTTTTTTGTCCGACTCCTGCTGCAACAGTGAGGCAAGCACGCGGAAGTTTGCATTGAGCTTTTTTTGCGGGCCTGAACCGAAATCAATTCCATAAGGAGCCGAGTGCATAATCTTTATACACCGGAATCGTGAAAGTGCCATAGAGAGATCTTCCTGATTTTCAAGCCCGGAAAAATCAATGGTGTCATCAACAATGATTACGGTTGAGGGGTCAAGATAATCGAGTATCGTTGTTCCGGCTTCGGTATCACTACCCTCTGTTTTAGTAAAGCCGGAGGTGATGTATGCCTCCGTTACTGCTTTTCCCGAGAGCTGGCTGTTGATATCGAACAGGCGCAATGAGGTAACGGTATCTCCGAAAAACTCTATGCGTAACGGCTCTCTGGCTCCAAAAGGGAAGGCGTCGATAATGGAGCCTCGAATGGAGAACTCCCCTTCATCCTCGACAAACTCCCGTTGTTCAAAGCTGTTTCTCTCAAGAAACTGCTTGAGGTTTGCATAGCCTGCTGTTTCATCGGTTTTCAGATGCAGAATCCGGTTTTTCGCTTCAGCCGGTTTGCAGAGCGCGGCATCGAGATCATCGAAATAGGAGAGAATGGCCGATTTATCGCCTCGCAACAGTGCGCCTATTGATCGTGACAGCTCATCCGAGGTGTTGCAGATGCTCTCTTTTGGCAGAAGGGCATCAAAATCGTTCTCATAGAGTTCAAAGCTGTTCTGACTGCACAGCGCCATGATCGAAGATGGGTGGTCAGTAAAAAGGAGGGCGGCAAGCACGGCAGGGAGTGACCCCTGTATTCCGGTTATCTCAATTGGCGCAAAACAACCTTTTGCTACAGGTTTTTCCTGTAAAGCCTTTTTGAGGAGAACATAAGGGTTCGACTGCCTGATGATTTCAAGAAGAAAGCCGGGATTTCTTTTGGTGACCGAAGCACTTTGGAGATCAGAATCTGATAACGTTTTCATATGAAGCTTACAAAACATATTTTCATGCTTGATCCCGGCAAAACGTGTAACCTCGAAACAAGCACTGGCGGGCAAATTGCTATATATGGAAAAAATTCTTGAACTGAAAAATCTCAGGACATACTACTCTACCGAAAATGGCATCGCCAAAGCGGTTGATGGTGTGAGCTTTTCACTGGGGAGGAACAGAACACTTGGTGTGGTCGGGGAGTCCGGATGCGGAAAATCGGTGACATCTCTCTCTGTTATGCGCTTGGTTCCAATGCCGCCAGGCTATTTCGCCGGCGGGGAGATTCTTTGGAAAGGGCGGGACCTTTTGAAGCTCTCCGAAGAGGAGATGCGCAAACTCAGGGGCAACGAGATAGCCATGATTTTTCAGGAGCCGATGAGCTCGCTCAATCCGGTCTTCACCTGTGGAAGCCAGATTGCAGAACAGCTTCTCATTCACCGCGACATCAGCAAGGCTGAAGCAAAAAATAGATCGATCGAGCTGCTCAATCTTGTCGGGATTCCGAACCCTGCAGAACGCTTCTCATCTTATCCTCACGAGCTTTCGGGCGGCATGCGACAGCGTGTTATGATTGCCATGGCGCTCTCATGCAACCCCGCGCTGCTGATCGCCGATGAGCCGACTACAGCGCTTGATGTTACCGTTCAGGCACAGATTCTTGATCTGATAGGTAAACTTCAGGGTGAGACAGGCATGAGTGTGATGCTCGTTACCCACGATTTCGGTGTCGTTGCCGAACTTTGTCAGGATGTTATTGTCATGTATGCATCACGGATTGTTGAAAAAGGATCAGTTGAGCAGTTGTTCAGTAATCCGCTTCACCCCTATACCAGAGGTCTCCTGAAATCCATTCCCCGTTTGGGCTCTTCGAAAGAGCGCCTTCACGTTATTGAAGGTAATGTGCCCAGCGCGGTCAATCTGCCCGAGGGGTGCCGGTTTGCCGGAAGATGCACGCTTGCCGATGCTCATTGCCGCAACGAGCAACCTGAACTCCTCTCTTTCGAGCCCGGCCACGAAGCCGCCTGCTGGAAAGCAGGTGCCGTTTAATGAATTAAACTTTGTTCCTCATGTCGGATCCGCTGCTTCTTGTTGTTGAGGATGACCAGAATCTATCGCAACTGCTTGCTTACAATCTCGAGCGGTCGGGTTTTAAATGTCAAACGGCATTAACCGGTGAAGAGGCTCTTGAGCAGCTTTTGCGAAGGAGTTTTGATCTTGTTCTTCTTGATGTCATGCTGCCGGGAATTGACGGTTTTGAAGTGTGTCGGCAGATCAGGCAGAATCAGCTTTTCAAAGATCTTCCCATTATTATGCTGACGGCCAAGGGCGAGGAGATTGACCGGATTCTTGGTTTTGAACTCGGCATTGACGACTATGTTGTCAAACCGTTCAGCCCCAGAGAGCTGACTCTCAGAATACGGGCTGTTCTCAAGCGTGAGAGGCGTCAGGGTGGCAAGGTGCCTGAGCAGCTCAAAGCTGGTACGCTCGATGTTGATCTTGTTCGCCATCTCGTTACCCTCGATGGCAGCACCCTACTTCTTACCCTGATGGAGTTCAAACTTCTTGCTGCGCTGCTTAAAAGAAAAGGTGAGGCACAATCACGCGAAAAGCTTCTCAGTGATGTCTGGGATGTTGATCGCTCTATCAACACCAGAACTATTGATACTCATATTACCAGGCTCCGTGAAAAGCTCGGGGAGACCGGCCGCATGATAAAAACAGTGAGAGGGTTCGGTTACAAATTTGAGGAAGAGGCTTAAATCGATGCAGGGAAGGGTATCATTCAGGCTCGGGGCGGTTATCGGGACGATTATTTTTGTCACGGTATTTATCAGTTATCTCTCGCTCGGGGGGCAGTTGACCGAGTTGCTGAGAACGGCATCCAGAAGGGAGCTGCACCGCGATATTCTGCTCAATCGCCAACTGCTTGAGGAGAAACCCGGGGGATGGATCAAGTCGGACAGTGCAGCAGCGTGGGTAGACCGCACAGGAAGTGCCCTTGAAATCAGAGTTACCCTCATCGATCTTCAGGGCAGGGTAGTTGCTGACTCCTATATGCCCGCATCAAAACGCTCATTGTTGCAAAACCACAGCAACCGTCCGGAAGTCAAGGCTGCACTGAAGAGCGGCTATGGAGAGGAGTCCCGGTATAGCCAGACGGTGAAGGAGCAGATGCTCTATATGGCAGTACCTGTCGGAAAGCCAAAACCCTTTGCCGTTCTTCGTTTTGCCAAACCGCTCTATGATATCGGTATTTTCGAGAAAGGGATCCGGAAAAGCATCGAGCAGGGCCTTTTTTTTGCTCTTTTTTTCTCCCTTATTGCGGGTGTACTGGCGGCATTTTTTCTTGCAAGGCCTCTTCGCGCTCTTGCAGAGATTGCCTGGAAAAGGGTTAATGATGACCTGTCGGGCAGCGTGCCCGTTGAACGCAGGGATGAGATCGGTATGCTTGCCAGGGCATTCAACACCATGTCGGATGAGATAAAAAAAATGAGGCGGAGTGAAGAGTGGTTCCGGGCTGTCTTTTCAGGAATCCGTGAGGCGATCATTGTTACCGATGCTGCCGGAGATATCATTCTTGTTAATCCGGCTGCATCCCGAGTTTTCCGTATTGAAGGGGCAATGTTTAAATCCCGCCCTCTCCGCCATCTCTCCGACCGTCGGCTTGAAAATCTTTTTTCGAGAGTGCACAGCAACCGTCTGGCTTTGCTCAAGGAGGAGATGGCGCTGGATACAGCCAAAGGGCATCGCATCATGCAGATCAGTTCAATGCCGGTTATGCAGGGTGATCGGTTTGACGGAATCGTGTTTGTGCTGAACGATATTACTAAGCTCCGCAACCTTGAACGGGTACGCCGGGATTTTGTTTCCAGTGTTTCACATGAACTGCGTACACCGCTTACCAGCATCAAAGGTTATACCGAAACTCTGCTTGAAGGGGCCATGCATGAGCCGGAACATGCGACAGCGTTTCTGAAGATCATTCTGCAGGAGAGTGAGCAGCTTACGGCTCTTGTCAATGATGTACTTGATCTCTCCCGAATCGAGTCGGGCCGCATTGAGTACCAGTTCACTGCCGTTGATCTCAAAACGGTTGTTGCAAAATCGGTTGATCAGCTTCGTCTTGCGCTTGAAAAGAAGTCAGTACGCCTTGATGTCAACATTGCCGATGACTTGCCGCTGCTCTATGCGGACAGTGGCTATCTGGAAATTGTGGTTCGCAATCTGCTTGATAACGCCATAAAATATGTAGACGCACAGCAGGGGAGGATCAGGATATCAGCATTCAGAAGCGGCGAATATGTGCAGCTCGATGTTGATGATAACGGTATCGGAATCTCGAAGCACGATCTTGTCCGGATTTTTGAACGCTTTTACCGGGTTGACAAGGCCCGTTCCAGGGAGCTTGGTGGAACAGGGCTCGGGCTTGCCATTGTCAAGCACATTGTTCTTGCTCACAAAGGTCATGTTGAGGTCCGTTCAAGAGTCAGCCAGGGCTCAGTCTTCACGGTTCTCTTTCCGGTTGCATCCGAAAGTGCAGAAAGTAATGTCTGATCCCTTTCCCATTTGTTGGAGAAAGAGATCAGCATTTTTTTGTAATCAGGGCAGGTAAAAGCGGATGCCGGCAGCACCGTTAAGTCCGAGCCGGACCGTTGGGGCTACGTCAAGTACCGGTGCGATTTCTGCAAAAAGGTCAATGGGGGTATCGGCGAAGAGATAGGTGATGCCTACCGGAATGCGAACGCCGACTGTCGTTTCATGATTGTTTTTGATCCGTCCCCCTATGCCATAGTACCAGGGAAAACGCCCTTTCAGTTCGGAAGGGGTAATTGACTTTTTGCTGTGAACCAGATAGTCGGCATGAAACTGAAACGGGTTGTTGTCCGAAAGTGATACCGCAAGGGCGGCATCAATAGCTGTCGATTTGTCGAGCCAGTATTTCATGCTCACTCCGGTAGGCTCACCGACTATCAGGCCGACACCGACCCCCTCTCTGGCAAAAACATCACTGCCGCTGCATGCAGCCAGAAGTGAGGTGATACATGTAATTTTTTTCAGTTTTCTCCTGAGTTGTGTTCTGTTCATCATGGTCTCTTTGTCGTTATCACTTGTAAAAATACGTACGGTAATGCAAATCTGGCGTGGTCATCGTTCTGGTCAGTATAGCAGAAGAGAGGAGTCAATAGCAAGATGTTAACTTATTTTTAAGCAAAGTTTTACATATGGGACCTCCTGCGTCCTCGGGAGCGGATCGTTGTCTGGAAGTATTGGAGAGAAATGGATGGTTTTGCATTTACCGGCTTTTAACTCTCTCCGGCATCCGATATGATTTGTACATGCAGGGGAATACGCACTTCGGGAATCAAATGGCGCGGATAAAAACCGGCGTCGAACAGTTCATGATTGATCTGGATTGTGTCATCATCAACAATCACTTTATAGGCAACCACAAGCAGGGAGCCATACATCTCTACCTCCCGGTGATAGATACCGATAAGCTGCGCAATTCTGCCGTTTAGTGCCGTCTCCTCCATCAGTTCCCGCAGGCACCCTTCGTGAGGCTCTTCACCAGCCTCAATAAACCCGCCCGGAAGTGCCCACTCATTCAGTGCCGGTTCCTGGGCCCGGCGAATCACAAGCAGTTCATTCCTGGTGTTGACCGTATAGGCCAGTGCAACAGGAAGGGGATTGATATAGTGTATCCATGAGCAGGATGGGCAGAACATTCTCTCTCGCCCCTCAATCATGGCTTTTTCAAGAGTTTTTGTGCATAACGGGCAGAAGGTATATGATCTCATTATTGCGGTGAAGAAACTTTTTGTTGTGTCAGGTGATTTAGATGCTAAAACGTTTTATTAACCAGAATAAGTTTCATTCATGGCAATTTCAATACTTGAGGAGGGAGTTACGGCTCCTGCATTTTCGGCACTTGACCAGAACGGAAAACCGGTAACCCTTGAAGAGTACCGTGGCCGAAAGGTTGTACTCTATTTTTATCCGAAGGATGATACTCCGGGCTGCACAAAGGAGGCTTGTGCTTTTCGTGATAATTTCCCTAACTTTAAATCATTAGGGGTTGAAGTTCTTGGTGTAAGTGTTGACAATGAGAAGAAGCATAAAAAGTTCGAGGAGAAGTATCAGTTGCCCTTCAGACTGGTAGCCGATCCTGAAAAAAGCATTGTTGAGGCTTACGGTGTATGGGGAGAGAAAAAATTCATGGGACGCGAATATATGGGAACCAGTCGGGTAACCTACCTGATTGATGAAGAGGGTAAAATTGAAAAAGTGTGGCCGAAAGTAGCTCCGGCAGAACATGCGGAGGAGTTGCTTGACTATTTGCGGAAAAAATCCTGACAGCAAAGCATGGTAAACGAATTTGAAAAGCTTAAAGCAGGCAAACTTCTTCTCGCCTCAGCCAATCTGCTTGAGTCGAACTTCAAGCGGACGGTGATGCTGATTTGCGAGCATAACGAGAAAGGATCCCTGGGTTTTATTTTGAACCGTCCGATGGAGTTCAAGGTATGTGAAGCCATTGCCGGTTTTGAAGATATAGAGGAGCTGCTCCACATGGGAGGGCCGGTGCAGGTCGATACCGTCCATTTTCTCCATTCACGGGGAGACCTGTTGGAGGATTCGCTTGAAATTCTTCCCGGACTCTTCTGGGGTGGAGACAAAAACGAGCTGAGCTACCTGCTCAACACCGGTGTCATGATGGCCTCTGAAATCCGGTTTTTCCTCGGCTATGCCGGCTGGAGTGCCGGGCAGCTTGAGGCGGAGTTTGACGAAGGATCATGGTACATCGCTGATGCCTCGAAGGAGTTGATATTCAGTGACGCCTACGAGCGGATGTGGAGTCGTTCAGTACGCTCAAAGGGAGGCGAGTACCAGATTGTTGCCAACGCGCCCGAACTCCCGGGTCTGAACTGAAAAAGATGCGGCAATGAACCGACCGGTTATTTTTGTTGTTCTTGAGATTCAAAATGCATATATACCACTGCATTTCAAGATTTACTCTACGTTGTCGAAAATGGGGATGACAGGCTTTCGACAGGGCAGGTGTAAGATGGAGTTGCACTCCGAGTTTCAGCATGGATGGACTCGTTAAAGAAGTCTATGCAAACCTTACATGCAGACGATTATTCGTATGCAATGGCTGCCTGATTAGCACAAGTTAATTAATCAGCCATCGTCCGATGGGGGAGGCGCTTACTCTGAAGCCACCGGATGGCATAACCCGCGCTTGAGCCTCGGTTCGCGCAAGTAAGCCCCAATTGCTTTTGCCTGAAAAGGCATGCGGGTGATACAAAGAGGGATAGTGAACCGAACTTTACAGGTGTAGCACCGGTTCATGAAACACTGAACACCTGGTATGAGTGTAGTAGCTTTATTGAGCAGTGTTCTGGACGCGGGTTCGACTCCCGCCATCTCCACAATAAGCCCGTTCCGGTACTCCGGTTCGGGCTTTTTTGTTTCGCACAAAGCGTAGTCTTGTTGTATTCTCTGTTATTCAGTAAATCTCAATGATCATAAGAACGTTAGCAGGAGTGCACAATTATGGTGATTGAACAGAGTCCATTCGTGAACGCCATACCAACGCCCGGGAACGCCGAGCTCCAGCTCGGCAAGTCAGAAAGAGAGAACCCAATCGGGGAACGATCTAACTTGGAGTGGTACTCTCGCGGCTATCTTCCTCATTGCGACCGCATAGGTTTGCTTCAGTCAATCACCTTTCGTTTGGCTGATAGTCTTCCACAAGAGGTGTTAACGCAGTTTGAACTCGAGATAGCTTCTGTAGCGGAAGATCGGCGAGAGCAATGCCGCCGGAAATTGATAGAAAAATATATGGATTCGGGCATGGGTTGTTGTGCGTTACAACATCCTGTGGTAGCAGATATTGTACAGAACTCCTTTTTTGCATTTGATGGTGTGAAATATCATTTAATTGCCTGGTGTATCATGCCGAACCATGTGCATATTTTTGTTGAGCCTTTGATTGAGTTGGGAAAGATTGTGCAGTCATGGAAATCCTTTACAGGGCGCTGGGTGATGAAACATAATGCCGAGCTGGAGCTCGGCGTTCCCGGCATAGTAGGATATTCCCACTCAGCCCTGTTTTTTTCTGTAACGGGGATGTGGTACATTTCAGGGAAAGGAGAGTATAGCAATGGAAGAGTATGATCAATTTGCCAAAGAGTATGCTTCGGGTACAGAGGATCTGGAGCAGAAGACACGGAGGGATTTCTACTCCAGTCTGCCCGAGCTGAAGGGGAGGGTGCTTCTTGATGTCGGATGCGGATGTGGTCATGACGGGGCATACTATGCCTCACAGGGGGCGGTTGTTTATGGTATGGATGTTTCGGAAAAAGAGATTGCGATGGCGCAGGAGAGAGGGTGCGGAGAGTTTGTGACAGCCGCAATGGAGTCTCTTCCGTATGATGCTGAGATGTTCGATGTGGTGACCAGCCTCTATGCCATCCAGCATACAGTGGATGTGGCGCACTCAATTCTTGAGATGATTCGTGTTGCCAAACCCGGTGGCACCATTGCCATTCTGGCCAAACACCCCTTTCGAAATCTGCTTGAGAGTTTTGTCAACGACGGGGTTTCGGACTATTATGCCAAGCGAGAGGTTACCTCATACATTTTCAACAAGTCCATAAAACTGATCGAGAACGGCCACACCATGATGGACTATCTCGACCCGGCTGTATTGCAATCAGCCTCGCTTGAGCTGTTTGAAGAGAAAACTGACTTTCCCGCCAGCGAACAGGTTGTTCCCGGCCTGACCTATCCGACCTACATGATGCTGAAATACCGGAAGCTCGAATGAGATGGAGGCGTAGAAATCCGATGATAATATGGCCGATCGGTTTGTATTATTGTTGCTGAAATCTTACCTTAACGATTGTTACAGTGTTCTTCACACCATTGCTGATCATCAAGAAAGGCTGAGGGAATAGACCCTGCGAAGCCTTGACAACCGATCCTGTTGACAGCGGGACACGGTGCCACATTCTACTTCTGTGCTCTGTACATCCGATACTGTAGGGATGAAAGCGGAAGAACGATGCGTGAATAAGATGCTTTTCGGAGCGTTTTTTCAAAACAGGTATCACAATGGTACCAACAGGCGCCTCCAGAACGTTGTCAAGAGCGGTTTTTCTTCAGCTCGGGAGGAGCGCGAATATTTGTAGTACAGGGCCATGCCCTGACAATCAGATCACCTCTTCCATGCTTATCAGGGAAGGGGCTTTTTTGTTTTATCTCTTTCGTTTACATTTTATTACTGTTCATCAAATTTTTAACGAAGGCATTATCCATGAGTTTTCAGACTGACACGATCCACGCTGGAGTAGGTCCTGACAAGGCTTACGGTGCTATTATGACCCCGATCTACCAGAGTTCAACCTTTGTGTTTGAGGATATCGGAAAACACAAGGGATTTGATTACACACGGAGCGGTAACCCGACTCGCAAGGCGCTCGAAGACAATCTCTGTGCGCTTGAAGGGTGCTCTTCTGCTGTTGCGGTAACTACCGGTATGGCGGCTATCACCTCAACACTCAGCATTTTCAAATCCGGTGACGAGATTATCTGCACCGATGACTGCTATGGAGGCACTTCACGCCTTATGAAAACTGTTGAGGAGCATTTCGGCATCAAGGTGCACTTTGTGAACCTTCAGGAGGCGGCCGATCTCGTTCATTTCGTCAATAAAAATACGAAAGCAATATGGGTTGAGACCCCATCAAACCCACTCCTGAATCTGGTCGATATTCATGCGGTTGCCCTGCTTGCAAAGACCCACGGGTTGCTGACTATTGTTGACAACACCTTCCTCTCGCCTTACGGCCAGAAACCCTTCGAGCTTGGAGCAGATATTGTGGTGCATTCAACTACCAAGTACCTCAACGGCCATTCAGACGTGGTCGGCGGGGCAGTGCTCTCCAACAGTGAAGATCTTGATGCCCGCCTGAAGTTTATTGTCAATGCTCTTGGTACCTGCGCCCAGCCGTTCGACTGCTGGCTGGTACTTCGCGGTATCAAGACTCTTGTGGTTCGTATGAGAGAGCATGAGAAGAACGCGCTTGCCGTAGCAGAATATCTTGAGAAACACCCCAAAGTGAAGCGGGTATTCTATCCCGGTCTTCCTGCACATCCGCATCATGAGCTTGCCAAATTACAGCAGAAAAGTTTTGGCGGTATGGTCTCCTTTGAGCTTGAAGGCGAAATCGAAGACGTTAATCGTGTACTGATCGGTACAAAGCTTTTTTCTCTTGCTGAGAGCCTTGGCGGTGTTGAGTCATTGATTGAGCATCCTGCAACCATGAGCCACGCCTCAATGGATCGTGATCACCGCCAGGCAGCGGGGATTACCGATACCATTATCCGGCTTTCGATTGGAATTGAAGATGTTGATGACCTTATTGCCGATCTGAAGAGTGCGCTTGGCTGAAGTGCGCTGACGGTTATTTTTTGCTGCTCTTCATTACATTAAGGCATGAATGTTAATTCTGGCAGATGAAGCACGATTTCATCTGCCGGAAATTTTTTACCGGAATTGAACATGCCCTTCTCGTTATTTACAAGTCCGAATCCTTCTGCAGGAAGTGACCCGTTTCCCTACACCCTGAAGGTGAACCCGAGAGCCAAGTCGGCGCGATTGAAAATGACTCCGCATGGTGGTCTTGTGGTGGTGGTTCCTCCACGATTCGATAAAAAACAGATTGCTTTGCTGCTGCAGCATCATGAGCCGTGGATAAAAAAAATCCAGGCAAAGTTTGATGCCCATCGCCAGCCCTCCCTTGCTCTTTCAGAAAACGGGCTGCCATCTTCCATCAGTTTTCCCGAGTTTGCTGAATCGTGGTCAGTTACCTACACTCATGGCGGTAGTGGAGAGGTAGAGCTGAAGGAGAAGCCGGGCAGCACGCTTTTTGTGTCAGGTGAAGTTGCCGACACAGCGCTTACACAAAAGCTGCTCTCTGCATGGCTGAAAAAGCGGGCTCAGGTGCACCTTCTTCCCGCTCTTGAAAAACTTTCCGCAGCTCATGATTTCAGTTATGCTTCTGCAACTGTTCGCCTGCAGCACTCCCGGTGGGGGAGCTGTTCATCCCGCCGTTCGATAACCCTGAACAGCAAGCTGCTCTTTCTGCCGGAGCACCTTGTTCGCTACATCATGGTGCATGAGCTTTGCCACACGGTGCACATGAATCACTCCCGTGCCTTCTGGTCGCTGGTTCATCAGCACGATCCCTTGTGCCAAAGCAACAACCGGGAGATGAAGACGGCATGGAAGTATGTCCCGGCCTGGCTTGGGCAGGGCTCATGACAATTAATAGTGCTGCCCGGCAGGCTTGAAGCTGGTTGTTCATGCTTTTCTGAGAGGGTAAATTCGTAGATTGTTTTTCTATGACGCCAGCGTCGCCTTTATTTACCTGTAAAAGCCAAGCCATGAACATTGGAATTCCAGTGGAACGAAAATCCGGTGAGAACAGGGTTGCCTGCACCCCGTCCGGAGTCCGTAATCTTGTTGCAGCCGGTCACCGTGTTGTGGTTGAAGCCGGAGCAGGGGTCGGTAGCGGTTTCAGTGATGATAAATACCGTCGGGCAGGTGCGCAGCTTACCGCTTCAACGGAAAAGGTGTGGAAGAGTGATATGGTGGCCAAGGTCAAGGAGCCCCTTGAAGAGGAGTTTCGCTTTTTTCGGGAGGATCTCATCCTTTTTACCTTTCTGCATCTGGCAGGGGTACCGGTTCTTGCGGAGAAGCTTCTGGAGTCAGGGGTTACAGCTCTTGCCTATGAAACGGTTCAGGAGAATGGCCGTCGGCCGCTGCTTGCTCCGATGAGTGAAATAGCAGGGAAGATGAGCGTTTTGATGGGAGCATATTACCTCAGCAATCACCAGGGAGGCAAAGGGAAGCTTCTGGGAGGAGTTCCCGGTGTTTTGCCCGGAAAGGTTGCCGTGCTTGGCGGAGGACTGGCCGGTATGCATGCCGCCAAGGTTGCTGCTGCTCTTGGTGCAGATGTGACGGTACTTGAAGTTGATCAGGAGCGAATGCGCTACCTGGAAACGGCGCTTCCTTCGCAGGTCCATACCCTCTACTCCACCGAGCAGCATATTGAAGAGCAGCTTGAACAGGTTGACCTGCTTATTGGTGCAGTACTGGTTCCGGGTGCGGTTGCCCCGAAACTTGTCAGCCGGGCAATGCTCCGCAACATGAAGCCGGGCGCGGTACTTGTCGATATCGCTGTTGATCAGGGCGGATGTATTGAAACCACCAGGCCGACAACCCATGAATCCCCTGTATATGTGGAAGAGGGCGTTGTGCATTATTGTGTGGCAAACATGCCTGCAGCCTATCCGCAAACATCAACGGAGGCTCTGACGGGAGCCACACTGCCCTATATCAGAAGAATTGCTGATCTCGGCCTTGAGAGTGCCATGGTTATGATGCCGGCTCTCTCATCAGGATTGAATATCTGGAAAGGCAACGTCACCCATGAAGCGCTTGCCCAATCACTGGGAAAGCCCTTTCATGAGAATCCGTTTGCCTGATAATGGAGCTGCTTTTTCGCTTCAGGGTACGAGAAGCTTGAATCCTGAGTGCGGGTCAAACTGACGGGATGCACTGTTTTCAAGCAGTTCCGTCAGTACTATTTCCATCACCAGCCACACTTTTACCCCTTTGCGGATACATCCTGTAACCGTGTTCTCCTCCCGTCCGCAGGCCATATGCATATGGAGTATCGGGTTGCCCTCATCATCAGGAAAGATGGTTCCAGTACCGGTAATTTCATGAGCATCGTAAAGCTCATGAGTCATTGGCGTTATCGGTTGTGAGCGGCTCTCTTCAGGCCCCACAACAAGCAGGCTGCCCTTGTCAGCCCCGCCAATTGCAATAAGCGTTGCCCTCGTAACAGCATGATCTTTTACAAACTGCTCAAGTTTCTCGTGAACAATTTCACCATCTTCAAGCCTGATGACAAAGGTTCTGCCCTCCCGGGCCTCTGAATATTTCATCTCCTCAATGTTTTATTTACCGCAATCCGGATTCAACAGTCCGTCTGCTGGATAGTTACTCTCAATGTAGTAAAACCCGATAGTGCAGAGCAAGGCTTTTTAGCTCCCGACTCATTTGGAATATGACTCCTACCGGTTTAGCCTGTAGATATGCCAGTTCAGATAGGTAGCAAAGAGTCCCCAGCCGAGATAGGGGATCAGAAAAAGGGTAGCAGGAAGACTCGCCTGCAGAAAAAGCAGAATGATTGCAATAAGGGTGATGTCTATGAAGAGGAGGTCAAAAAATGCAAGCAGTATTTTTTTTCTGGAGAAAAAAATTCCGGTCCAGTTAAAGGCGGCAGTAAAATGGATAGCGAGCAACGCTAAAGTGGTGTAGAGATGAGGATGCGAAGGGGCAATGAAATAAAGCACAAAAGAGGCAAAAATCAAGAGATAAATGGCAATCCAGACCGGCCAGAAAAACTTGTTCGGAGGGGTCAAGTGAGGCTTTTTCAACCCTTCATACCATGTACTCATGAGTTCTCTCCGCTCTGTTCCATTCAGATATTACTACTGTTTTCAGTTGCACACAGAAGAGAAAACATTATTTCCCGGCCAAATGGTTCCCGGATGTAGGGGCGAAAAATTTTCCTGGTAAGGGCGAAAAATGTTTCGCCCCTACAGTGATCTGTATGCAGAGAGATGAGATGGCAAGGTTCTGTTTACAGCAATGCCCCGTTGTGTCAGTTTGCTGTCAATTGTCAAAAAACTCGATTTTCAGGTTTTCATTATCCTGCTCCGTCAGGTTGTACAGCCCTTTTTTGTTGATTGCCAGACCTAATTTGTCTGCTGCCGGGATGATGCTCTGTTCAATGCTGTCAGCCTCGGTTTTTGGAAAATTCCGGTTGAAGAAGAGGTTCAATGTCGGGCCGGCATTCTCAAACTGAAGCAGGAAGCCGTTATGATTGACAAAAACCAGATCTTCATAGGCATAGGTTACCTCATGGCCAAGCTCTTCGAGAAGCTGTATGACGGTTCCAAGTGGTCGTAATGATGTTTCCATAGTTCAGTGCTCCTTAGTTATACATGAATAGTTGTTGTTATGAGGGCATGAGTTGATCTCTCCCAACTCTATTGATTTTTCAATTGAATCAAGGCTTATCAGTTTTTTCAGTTCGTCAATGTCGAATCCCTGAAAGTAGCGGCTTCCGATTTTCATCAGAGGTCGTTTTATCAGGAGCGGCTCTTTTATCATCAGTGTAATTGCCTCCTCCTTTGTGAAGAGAAGAGGGTTGACTTCTCCCGATTTTATTCTCGGTGCCGCCACATTGAAGCATTCTGCTACAGGCTTCTTTCCGAAATACTCTTCAAGCTCCTCCTTAGTCCATGGGTGTTCAAGCAGATTGAGTGCGTCAACACTATGTCCCGAATGTTCCAGCAGAGCCTTTTGCCGGGTATTGTTCTGGCACCCGGGCTTTTCGTAAAAGAGTATGGTTGCCATGATCCCGAATTTTTAGTTCTCCCGACTGTTATTGTTTACTTTAATTAAGGAAATAATAATCTAAAAACTAAATAAATAATATGAAATAGTTATAATACGTTTATGTGTAAGGTATTTGTGTGTTATTTCGATAATAAATAAAAAGCGAGGGGCGTTATGGCTGAGAGCAATCTGCAGGCATGGGAAAAAGTTCTGGAGTACTCTTCAGTGCCGTTGCATGGCACCATGTCAAGGAAAATCCGCAAAGGGGTCAAGCTGCAAATTAACGAAGGGGCTATCTATGAAGATGCGGTACTCTTTATCAGCGATCTTTTTCTCCGCATTACCGGAGAGGACGGAGGTGTGAGCGTGAACACCTATTATGATATGAAGGCGGTTTCAAGCATTCGTACCTACAGCAGCAAGGAATAATGTAGGGGCGTATTTGATTTGTGTGTAGGGGCGAAACATTTTTCGCCCTTACGGGGGGGATGGGTGTAGTGGCGTATCGCATACGCCCCTACGGCGTGGTCATCTCCCGCTTCACCGTAGGGACAAAGTTCCGTTGCCGTCCGAGCTTTGGCAGGCCGAGAATCTCACGGGCATGGTCGAGAGCATCGTCGATATTGCCGAAAATGTTCTCTTCACCGATTTCATCGTAGAGTCCGTACTGCTGAAGGGCAAAAAGCGGCTGTGCATGAACTCCTGAAAGTATCAACCGGGTTGTGCTTTTGTTGCTGTCCCTGAGCAACTCTCTCATCATGTTCAGTCCGGTTGCATCAATCGAGAGTACCTTACGCATTCTGATGATCCGTATTTTCGGTGCCTTTTCAACAATATGCATGGCGTCCCTGAACTTGGTTGCTGCACCAAAGAAAAACGGGCCGCTGATTTCAAACACCTCGACCCCTTCCGGTACCTTTCGGGTCACAATGGTGTTGGGATCCTCCTCTTCATCACTGTCTTTAAGCTCTCCCGTCATCAGCCCTACGTTTGAGAGTTCGGCCATGCGCTGCATAAAGAGGATAACCGAAAGCAGCATGCCGATCTCAATTGCCACCGTCAGGTCAAAAATAACGGTCAGCCCGAAGGTGGTCATGAGCACAATGACATCGCTTTTCGGGCTCTTCAGCAGTTGGCGGAACACCTTGATTTCGCTCATATTCCAGGCAACAATAATCAGGATGGCCGCAAGTGCCGGCATCGGGATGAGCTTGGCCCATTTGCCGAAGAGCATCATGATTAACAGCAGTGTCAAGGCATGAACAATACCCGAAATCGGAGTTCTTCCGCCGTTCTTGACGTTTGTGGCGGTACGCGCAATTGCTCCGGTCACCGGAAGTCCGCCGAACAGCGGGGTAATGATATTGGCCACTCCCTGGGCAATCAGTTCCATATTTGACTTATGCCTTCCTCCGATCATACCATCAGCCACCACTGCCGATAACAGGGCTTCGATAGCTCCAAGCAGGGCAATGGTGGTTGCGGGCATAAGGAGCTGGCGGATAGTTGCGAAATCGAATACAGGCAGGACCGGTGCGGGAATCATCGAAGGGATCTCACCGAAACGGCTTTCAATGGTGGCTACGCCGAGGTTAAAGTATTGCACTATTGTTGTGGTGACAACAATGGCTACAAGAGAGCCTGGAATCCTGTGCGAAAGTTTAGGCCAGAAGATGATAATGAAGAGCGCCAAGAGGCCGATCAAAAGGCTTGGAAGGTCAATTGTCTGAATGTTGAAGGCATAGGCGCTCCACTTGCCGATAAAGTCAGGAGGAACAGTTTCAATGGAGAGGCCGAGAAAGTCCTTGATCTGGCTTGAAAAAATAATCACAGCTATTCCGCTTGTAAAACCGACAATAACCGGATAGGGGATGAACTTGATGAGGGAGCCGAACTGGGCGAATCCCATAATCAACAGGATAACACCGGCCATCATGGTTGCCAGGAGAAGGCCGTTTATGCCGTATTGTTGAACAATTCCGAAGAGAATGACAATAAAGGCACCTGTCGGCCCTCCGATCTGTACCCGGCTTCCTCCGAGAAAAGAGACAAGAAATCCGCCGATAACGGCACTGATAAGTCCTTTTTCCGGCGAAACTCCGGAAGCAATGGCAAAAGCAATTGCCAGCGGGAGAGCAACAATACCGACAAGAATGCCTGAAATGATATCCTTCACTATCCGTTCTGGAGTGATCTCACGGAAAATCGTGAAGAGTTTTGGTTTGAACATGGCGATCTTCAGAAAAAGAAAATGAATAACCTTTGAATGTATCGGTTTCTATATAAGATTTTTGAATTGGTTTATCAATAAAGAGTCATATTGAGGCCAATGCCGCGAGGCGTTGCAGTAATCCGGTATGCAAAACTTTATTGGCAGGAACATTCATTTCCCGGTTGCTGAATAGTCCGTTACTGCGTTAATATTGAAGAAGATGTTGTTGTTTTTCTTTAAGGGTTTGCTGCAATGCAGGCCTTTGCCTATTATGCGTATGATGTGATTTTCTCTTTCAGCACTCCAGCTCCTTTTTTTGAGATTTGACTGCTTGTGTGAGTGTTTTAATTTTTTTAAATGTGAATCGGCACCTTCAAATGAACCTACCTGAACAGCTTTCGCAACCGCTCACACACGAAGAGCTTGGCCTTCTTGAGGGGTTTTTTATTTCTGACTCGGCACCTGTTGAGAGCTTCTCTTCTATCGAGATGCTCGATGGTTATATGACTGCGCTCATTGTCGGTCCGGAGGAGATAGCTCCTGACCTCTGGATGCCCTTTATCTGGGACCAGGAGAATGCCGCAGCCCCCGTTTTTTCGTCGGAGGAGGAAGAGAAGATGATCAGGGAGCTGCTCGTTCGCCATATGAACTCCATTGCAAAACAGTTCAATGATGCCGCTGAGGAGTTTCTGCCGATCTTTGAGCAGTATACCTATAATGATGAAGAGGAGAAAAATATAGCCATAGAGGATTGGGCTCTCGGCTTTACAGTCGGTATGGAGCTGAAGCATGAGTCATGGTCTCCGCTTCTGCTTGATGAAGAGAGTGCCATGCTGGTTCTGCCGATGTTTGTTCTTGGTAAAATCACGGACGATTTCGAAAACCTTCCCGAGGAAGAGATTCTCGACCTTATCAATCTGCTTCCCGGTTTTGTGATTAAAATTTACCATTACTGGAAGGCGTAGAACGCCTGACAGCTTTTCAGCTATTATGACCGGTATGATTTCCAGATGTGAACGCTCATTGCAACTCTTGTTCTTCAGGCTTGTGCAGGTAAAGTGCCCGGCAGATCGTTATTTGCCTTCCGGTAAAAATGACCACTGATGTTACATCATGAAAATATAGTTCCGTTCGATCCCGAGCGATTTTTTGACCTTATACCAGACCCGGTTTGCATTGCTTCGACAGACGGATCGTTCAAAAAAATAAATGCAGCATGGGAAAGGGTTCTCGGTTATACGACTGCCGAGATTCTCTCAATTCCTTTTTTTGATCTGATTCATCCCGATGACAGAGAGCAAACCCGAAAGGATCTGAGGCAGCAGGCTCGATTGAAGATCATACGGTTTGTCAACCGGTATCGCACAAAGAGTGGTGATTACCGGTGGCTGGAATGGAATGCGACTCCCGGGGATGGCGACCTTGTATATGCTACTGCTCGTGATATTACCGGCCGTATAGAGGCTGAAGAACAGATTCGTCTCTGGGCTGATACCTTTACCTATTGTGCTCACGGCATTGCCATTGGCATACCCTCCACAAAACGCATCATGACCTGTAACCCTGCTTTTGCAGCCATGCACGGCATGAGTATTGACGAGGTATCCGGACTGCATTTTTTTGACCTCTATCCCGAGTCGGAGCATGAGCGCGTCAGCCAAAAAATTGCGGAACTAAAGCAAAAAGGGGTTATTCGTTTCGAAGCCACAAGGCTTAAAAAGGATGGTTCCCGGTTTCCTGTTCAGATGGATATCGTCAATATTTCGGACGATGAGGGCAATCTGCTTTATCATATTACAACAGTTCAGGATATCACTGAGAGAAAAAAGGTTGAAGTTGCATTGCGTGAGAGTGAGAAACGGTTTCGTTCAGTTGTGGAGTCAGCCCCGGAAGCAATATTTATACAGGCCGGTGGCTGTTTTGTTTATCTGAATCCAGCAGCCATCTCCCTTTTTGGTGCATCCAGTGAGGAGGCATTGGTCGGTCGAGCTGTACTTGACATGGTCCACCCCGATTTCCGCACTCTTGTAGGTGAACATATGCGCTTGCTCAATGAAGAGCGGCGTTCTCTTCCGGCGCTTGAAAAGAGGCTGCTTCGTTGTGACGGTACCTCGGTTGATGCAGAGATTTCAGCCGTACCGTTTACTCATGAGAGCATGCAGGGTGCCCTGGTTTTTGTTCGTGATATTACTGCCCGCAAAAAGGCAGAGGAGGAACGTCTTCAGCTTGAAATTCAGCTTTTTCAGTCGCATAAAATGGAGTCGATCGGGCAATTGGCAGGCGGTATTGCTCATGATCTGAATAATCTGTTGACTCCGATTCTCGGCTATTCAGAGATGATGCAGGAGCAGCTTGCCGGTGATGAGAGCCTGCAAGAAGCGGCCAGTGTGATCCATCAGGCAAGTTTAAGCGCAAGAACCCTTATCTGGAAGCTTTTGGAGTTCAGTCGGAGCCGTAGCCTTGAATATCGATCGATGGACCTCAACGAGGTGGTAAAAGGCTTTGAACACCTGCTCCGACGGACACTCAGAGAAGATATTACCATCTCTTACATCTTGTTCGAGGAAACACTTCCTGTCCAGGCAGACTCCGGTCAACTGGAGCAGATTTTGATGAATCTCTCTGTCAACGCACAGGATGCCATGCCTTATGGTGGGCAGGTGCTGATTGAGACCGACAAAGTCATTGAGCAAGAACCTCTGAGCGAACTGACACCCGGAGCTTATGCCCGAATTACTGTAAGCGATAGTGGAGAGGGTATAGATGGCGAAACCTTGACACACATTTTTGAACCCTTTTTTACTACCAAGGAACGGGGTCATGGTACCGGTTTCGGACTTGCAACGGTTTACAGTATTGTCAAGCAGCATAAAGGCTTCATACGGGTGTTCAGTGAGCCCGGAAAAGGGACACAATTCAAAATCTGGTTGCCTCTGTTTGCTGCTGAAACGGTCATGAAAAACGATGAGGTGAAACAGTGCATCGCAGAAAAACCTGAAGGGAGTATACTGGTTGTTGAAGATAACGACCAGGTTAGAAGATTTGTTGTCAAGACACTTGAACGGCAGGGTCATGCCGTTCTGGCAGCATCAGGAGGGGCGGAGGCATTGGAGCTTCTTGATGAACTGCAAATTTGTCCGGATCTGCTTGTAACTGATGTTGTTATGCCGGGGATGAACGGCAGGGAGCTGGCTGAAAAAATCCGAATGATCCATTCAGATATTAAAGTGCTCTATATGTCAGGTTATGCTGGTGATATCATCTCTTCACAAGGAGTACTTGATGAAGGCATAGATTTTCTTGAGAAGCCGTTTTCCATGCAGGTGCTTGTTGCAAAAGTGACGGAAATGCTTTGTCGATAGCCGTCGGAAAAGGTATTGTACGTTTTGAACATACTATCGAGCACCGCCTGACGAAGCAATCGAATCCCGGAATACACTAATAGAGGTGTCCTTATTAATAAAAAAAACAGGAGAAAGATAGACTATGGCTACAACGAAAGAGAATCTGAAAGAGGCATTTGCCGGTGAAAGTCAGGCGAACCAGAAGTATCGTGCTTTTGCCAAAGAGGCGGAAAAAGCGGGATTCAGTAATATCGCCAAGTTGTTCCGTACCACAGCACAGGCTGAGCTTATTCATGCTGAAGGGCATCTGGTTGCACTTGGAGGGATAGGTACGACTGCTGAAAATCTGCAGGCAGCAATCAGCGGCGAAACCTTTGAGCATACCGAGATGTATCCACCGATGCTTGCCCAGGCTGAAGCTGATAACCACCCGGCAAAGAAGATGTTTGCCTATGCCATGCAGGCTGAACGGCAGCATGCTGATCTCTATAAAAAAGCGCTCGAAGCAGTAAAGAGCGGCAAGGATATCTCTGCTACCGAGGTGTGGCTCTGTCCGGTTTGTGGCCATATCGAGCTTGGCACTCCACCTGAAAACTGCCCGATCTGCGGTGCCAAAGCATCTCTCTACGTGCAGGTTTGATTTGGTCTTGATGGATATCTCTTTGAGGCGGTTTTCTGTAACCGCCTTTTTTTATGGTGCAATCCGCCGTTTTGTTGCAAGCAGCAGTATTGCCGCTGCAAGATCAATTCCAATCCAGTACTCCCTGGGAAGAGTGATTTCCATGATCGGGTTAAACAGAATGGCCAGCAGGCTGTATGCCAAAGGGAGGAGCAGATTGGTTTTGCCGAAATTGGTATAAGCACCCCATGCAAAAGTGCCAAAGGCTACCATTTTCAGAAATTCATTGAATGCGGGAGGCAGCGGAAGCGGCAACGCACCAAGGAAGAGAAGCGCTGCTGTAATATAGACTACTTGAACAGGCATGAGTGTTTATGGCTTGGGGGAAAAAAACCGGATTCTTCGCGAGGTTTTGCTTCGGTCATCAGTCACCCATTGTCTGATTCCTCAAGGAAGTTTACTCTAATTAACAATAGTATGCAATATCGGGACTCTGAAATCTACTCTTCCTGTCTGTCGGGCGACCAATATGTTGGCACCTCCAATTTATAGTGCGGCCGTTCTTGCACTTACTGACGTTCAGCAGTGGTCTTTCAACGAGGAAAGTTTTACTATTTTATCAGTGGCACTCTTTCCGTTTTTGGAGCTTTTCGTGTGAAGATCGGCTGCTCTTTCTTTGTGGAATAATGAACTGTACATCCTGACCAGGTAGAACGCTATGCATGATTACGATTTTCTTGGTGAACTGGTGCTTATCGGTGCGCTGGCTATTGCCATTATTCTTGTTTTTCAGCGCCTGAAAATTCCGCCGGTAATCGGATTGATCTTTACGGGTATCCTGATAGGTCCATCGGGTATTGGTGCGGTCTATGACGAAAAGCTTATCTCCACTCTGGCTGAGCTTGGCGTTATTCTGCTGCTCTTTACCATCGGGCTTGAGTTTTCTCTGGATGACTTGAAAAAGCTGAAGAAGATCGTGCTTGTCGGGGGTGCTGTCCAGATTCTGGTTACAGGCGTGGTTGTCAGTCTTCTTGCTTACTGGTTTCTGTATGCAATCGGCAGCGTTGTTACACCTTCATCAGCACTCTTTCTTGGATTTACCTTTTCGGTCAGCAGTACAGCGATCTGTTTGAAGATTCTTGCTGAACGCGACGAACTCGGGCTGCCACATGGCCGCATTGCCCTCGGGATCCTTATTTTTCAGGATATAGCCGTGGTGCCACTGATGATCGGCATCAATTTATTGCATCCGGATGCAGCCCCCTCTTTCGAGCTGATTTTTAAAAAAATCGGCTTCATCGTCCTCTTTGCTACCGGCATTTTTGTGGGCTTCAGGATTCTTATGCCGAGAATAGTCCGTCTTATTGCTTCGTTGCAGGCAAGAGAGGTTCTGGTTATCGGAGCGCTGGTGATCTGTTTCGGTGCCGCTTATCTGACATCCCTTGTCGGTCTGTCGCTGGCCCTCGGTTCGTTTGTTGCCGGTATGATTATAGCAAGTACCGATGAGAGCCATCAGATAAGCATGACTATCGACCCTTTTCGTGAGGCCTTTACCAGTGTCTTTTTTATCTCCGTCGGGCTTTTGCTTGATGTCAGGGTGATCAATCTCCCCCTTTTCATCACCATAGCCCTGATGGTACTCCTTGTTAAAGGTCTGGTTGTCGGAGGCGTTTCCCTCTTTCTCGGAAACTCTCTCCGTGTCAGCATGATGGCAGGCATGGCGCTTGCCCAGATCGGGGAGTTCTCCTTTGTCCTTGCCGAGGCGGGATTGAAGAACAGATTGATTGATCATGAGATCTTTCAGTCCATGCTCGCAATTATTGTTGTAACGATGACGGTTGCACCGGCAATGATCGCATTTGCTCCGAAATTGGCCGACCAGGTTGTGCCGGCGCTTGGATTTATTCCGCTTCCATCAAGACAGTCCTCTTCACCGGGTGTTCGTCCTCCCGACTCTACCATAATCTGCGCGGGGGAGATTCATGCGGCCATTATCGGCTTTGGTGTTAACGGCCAGAATGTTGCCGCAGTGCTCCATGCCACCAACATCTCCTACTCGGTGCTTGAGATTGACCGGGAGACGGTTAAAGTTATGAGAAGAAAAGGGGAGCCGATCTTTTATGGTGACTGTACGGAAAAAAAGGCCCTGCTTCGAGCAGGAATCAATCATGCCCGCGCTGTAGTGCTTGGTATTTCCGATTCCACAGCCGTGCGACAGAGTATTGCGATGATTCGTGAAATCAACAAAAAAGCGTTCATTATTGTCAGGGCCAGAACCCTTGATGATGTTGCCGCCCTTTACGCAGAGGGTGCTGATGTTGTCGTTACCGAAAAATTTGAAACATCCATTCAGATCTTTTCCCAACTGCTCAACCACTTTACGGTTGATCCGGAACTGATTCTTGAGCAGCAGGAGGTTATCAGGCGAGAATGCGAAAAGATTTTTCTTTGTTCGCATACGGCCTGAGAAATCTATGCAGCCAACTGTTTTCCGAGAGCTCTGGCTTTGCTTTTTGAACCTTTGCTGATCTCCTTCTGCTGCTGCTGGGCAGCAAGCCCGATAAAGAGTGTTCCTACAGGTTTGGCACCAAGCAGGTTGGCTGCCGTTTTAAGCAGCCGAAGAACATCGCCGGTCCTTTTTGCGAAAAAAGCCGGAGCGGCAGATGAGCCAACAAGCACTGCCACTCTCTTTTTTTCGGGATTTCTCGCTTTCGGAGCACCTTGACCCCATGGCCAGTATGCAAAACTGATAAGCCGCTCGATAAATGTTTTCATCACGGCGGTAACGGAGCCTGCATTCATTGGTGAGCCCAGCACAAGGGCATCAGCCCTGTCAATATCGCTAAGCAGGCTCTCCATCTCATCATCCTGAACACACGATCCTCGTTGAAGGCCTTCCTGCTGGGTGCAGCTTCGGCAGTTCGTGCAGTATGAAAGGTTTTTGTCGATCAGGTAGTGTTTTTTTGTTGCCGCTCCCTCCGCTCTTGCGGCAGCAAGAATTTCATCAATAGCCTGATCAACGGTGCCCCCTTTGCGGTAACTGCCGACAATTGCAACAATGTTTTTGCTCATGGCCCTATCTGTTTTTTTCTGGATGAGTTTCTGAAAAGTTGATCTCTGGTATCCGGAGTGTTGTGCGATCCCTTTTCTGTCGATTGCGGTTTATAAAAACGAAGAATACGCATATTCCCCTTTTTTGTAAAGGAGTGCAGTCGAAAATGTTATCAGAAGAGCCGAAGAAGATCTCGGTTATCGCAATAATCAGGTGGTTGAGAGCATTAGTTGAGTGTGAGGGTCAAGTTTTCGTATATTTATTGTTTACGGCCATATATCTTCTCATAATTAGTTGATACGAGTTATGGTACATCAGCAGTTACCCCCGACAGAGAAATTTTCCCTTTACAGAAAAGAACTTCTTGCGCTTCAGGCTTCTTCTGATTCAGCCGCAGCAAAGCGTGCGACCTTTGAGCTTTCCTTGATGGAGAAGAGCCATTTTGTGGAACTTAACGGTATTGTGCATCACTATCATGATTCCGGCCCGAAAGATGCAGCACAGACGGTAGTGCTTATTCATGGATGGGATTGCTGGTGGATGTGGTGGCATCATCAAATCGCCGCGCTCAACAAACAGGGGATACGAACCATCGCATACGATATGCGCGGTCATGGATGGTCAGATAATGATCCGAAAAACCACTACCATATCGATTTTTTTGCTCATGACCTGCATGAGCTGGTCACCAAACTCGGACTCGGAAAGTTTCATATAGCGGCCTTCTCCTTTGGCCCTTTCGTTGCTCTTGACTACGCCCGCTCTCATCCCGAGCTGATTCGCTCAATGACCTTTTTCAATTTCGGCTACCTTCCGAACAGTGCCTTTATCCAGGCCTTTGCCACCTCGACCATCACCTTCGTCTTCAACAATCTGTTGCGCAAACTGACCTGGTGGCTCCCGGCCTACATTTTTGCGCGCCTTGTGCTTGCCAAGAACACGGTGCTGCTTCACGATATTCTTATCGGATTTAAAAGTCTGGGGTTTTGTGCGCCGGAAGCCATTGATCAGACCACCCGCCAGATAACCTCCTTTGACATTACAGAGTCGGTACCTGATATGGTCCGCGCTGTTGAGCGGCCCATGCTCTTTGTTGCCGGTGAAGGGGATGCGATCATGACGAGCGAGAACGCGCGAAAGCTCACAGAGCTGGCCGGAAAAGGGCGATTTGTTTCTGTGCCTGAGTGCGGTCACCTTATTACGGTTGAGCTTCCCGATACAGCTTCGGAGCTTATTCTTGGAGAGGTAGCGGCTTACAGCAACTCGTAGGCGCTGCGTACTGCCTGAATGAATGCGGTTACTTTTTTTTGATCTTTTATGCCCGGTTCACATTCAACGCCGCTTGCGGTGTCTACGGCATAGGGGCGGGTAAGACGGATAGCTTCAGCGACATTCGATTCATTCAGGCCTCCGGCCAGAATACTATAACAGGCGGTTCCGAGTTCACTGAAAATTCGAGAGGCGAGCGAAGCTCCTATACGCTCTCCCGTTCCGCCCTCCATGCCGGGTCGATAGGCGTCAAAGAGAAAGGTGTTTGTGCCGCTCTCTCTGGCGTACGAGCGGACACACTCACTATCAAACGTCTCTTCGGGCCGAAAGACCCTTATAACATGAGCAGAAGTAACTGTTCGAGCATCCTCTGGAGTGTATTGCTCACTATGAAGCTGGGCTATCTGCAGGTTACAGAAACGGCAGATCTCGTTGATCACTTCAGGTGAGTGATCAACAAATATACCCGCTGACTGAACAAACGGGGGCAGTTTTGCAATAATTGCCTTTGCATTATCCTCAGTGATCACCCTGGGGCTTCTCTTGCTGAAGTTAAAGCCGAGGCAATCTGCGCCGGCAAGGGAGGCATCAAGGGCATCCTGCAGGCGGGTTATGCCGCAGATTTTAATTTTAACCATTTTTTGCGGGTTCTATTCCGTTATGGGTGGTGGTTGAATATACGGTTAAATAGCAAAACCCTCATGGAGAGGCTACTCTCAACTGCTATTGTGTTGTGTGATTCTCATATTGTGCGTATATTCGGCACCGGTTGAGACTCTTGTGTCGCAATCGCAAGTTGGGGCGTCGCCAAGTGGTAAGGCATCGGCCTTTGGAGCCGACATCCGCAGGTTCGAATCCTGCCGCCCCAGCAACAAAAAAGGCAACCCGCGAAGGTTGCCTTTTTTGCATTCATGTTGAAATATCAACCGATAATCAATAGCGGTAGTGGTCCGGTTTGTAGGGACCGCCAACAGCTACACCGAGATATTCGGACTGTTCAGGGGTAAGCTCTGTGAGTTTAACACCGAGCTGACCGAGGTGCAGTCGTGCAACCTCTTCATCAAGAGCTTTCGAGAGTCTGTATACGCCAACTTCATACTCGTTGGTCCAGAGGTCAATCTGGGCGAGCGTCTGGTTGGTGAACGAGTTGCTCATGACAAAAGATGGGTGACCGGTAGCGCAACCAAGGTTTACCAGACGACCTTCGGCAAGCAGGTAGATGGAGTTGCCGTTTTCAAAGGTGTACTTGTCAACCTGTGGCTTGATGTTGAGTCGTTTCGCTCCGGCAAAGGTGTTGAGCTGCTCTACCTGGATCTCATTGTCAAAGTGACCAATGTTGCAGACAATAGCTTCATCCTTCATCTGCTTCATGTGCTCAAGCGTGATAACATCCTTGTTTCCGGTTGTGGTTACAAAAATGTTACCTTCGCCGACTGCATCATCCATGGTGGCAACTTCATAGCCTTCCATGGCCGCCTGCAGAGCACAGATCGGATCAATTTCCGTTACAATGACCCTTGCTCCATATGCGCGCATGGAGCGTGCAGAGCCTTTGCCTACGTCACCGTAACCGAGCACAACAACGACCTTGCCTGCAACCATAACATCGGTTGCACGCTTGATGCCGTCAGCAAGTGACTCGCGGCAGCCGTAGAGGTTGTCAAACTTTGACTTGGTAACCGAATCGTTAACGTTGATGGCAGGGAAGAGCAGTTCACCCTTTTCCATCATCTGATAGAGACGGTGAACACCGGTGGTGGTCTCTTCCGAAACACCCTTCATTTCGGCTGCAACCTTGTGCCAGCGCTGGTTGTCCTCTTCAAAGACCTCCCTGAGCTGCTGGTAGAGAGCCTTCTCTTCGGCATTGCCGGGAGCTTTTTCAAGCAGTTCCGGATTGTTCTCGATTTTGTAGCCGAGAATAATCATCAGGGTAGCGTCACCGCCGTCATCGACGATCAGGTTCGGCCCTTTTCCGCCTTCAAATTCGAGAATCTGGCGGGTACACCACCAGTATTCATCAAGGGTTTCGCCTTTCCACGCGAATACCGGTACACCTGCTTTGGCAATAGCCGCAGCAGCATGATCCTGTGTGGAGAAGATGTTGCAGCTTGCCCACCGAACCTCGGCTCCGAGGTCCACAAGGGTTTCGATCAGCACTGCGGTCTGGATGGTCATATGCAGGGAACCGGAAATACGGGCGCCACTCAAAGGCTTTTTGCCAGCATATTTCTTGCGGATAGCCATAAGACCCGGCATCTCTTTTTCTGCAATATCGATCTCCTTGCGCCCGAATTCTGCAAGGGAGAGATCGGCTACTTTATAATCAAGCACCTCTGCGACTGTTGTCATATCTTCTTCAGGTTTTAATAGTGTTGAAATTGCTCAGGCCAGGTTGAAGGCTTTCTTCAGCTCGGCAACTTTGTCGGTTTTTTCCCATGGGAAGATATCACGGCCGAAGTGTCCGTATGCAGCAGTCTGCTGGTAGCTCCATCCCTCTGGTTTGTTAAGACCGAAATGCTTGATGATTGCTGCCGGACGAAGATCAAAGATCAGTTCGGCTTTTTCCTGGATCTCGGCATCGTTGAGACCATTTTTAGCGGTATCGTGGGTATTGATGTAAATCGATACCGGACGAGCTACACCGATAGCATAGGATACCTGAACGGTGCATTTGTCTGCAAGGCCTGCTGCAACAATGTTCTTTGCGACGTGACGTGAAGCGTAGGCTGCACTGCGGTCAACTTTCGACGGATCTTTTCCGCTGAATGCACCGCCGCCATGAGGAGCTGCACCACCGTAGGTGTCAACAATGATTTTGCGACCGGTAAGGCCGGTATCGCCGTGTGGTCCGCCAATTTCAAAACGACCTGTCGGGTTGATGTGAAGCTTGGTGTTTTCATCAAGCAGGTTGGCCGGAATCACTTTATTGATAACATTTTCAATAACATCCTTTTTGATCACTGCCTGCCACTCGGCTTCGCTGACACCCTTAGGTTCAGGATCGTGCTGGGTTGAAACAACAACAGCATCCACCCTCTTTACTTTTTCGTTTTCATATTCCAGTGTGACCTGGCTTTTGGCATCAGGACGAAGGTAGGTCATGATTTTGCCTTCCTTGCGGATCTCGGCAAGTGTTTTGACAAGCTGCTGGGCAAACTGGATTGCAGCAGGCATCAGCTCAGGAGTCTCTGTGCAGGCATAGCCGAACATCATACCCTGGTCACCGGCTCCAACGCGGTCAAACTCGTCAGCAATCTCTTCCTTGCGGTCAACGCCACGGTTGATATCAGGTGACTGGCTGTGGAGTGCAGAAAGAACGCCGCATGAGTTAGCCTCAAACATATACTCACCTTTGGTGTAGCCGATTTCGCTGACTACCTGACGGGCGATTTTCTGGATATCAACAATTCCTTTGGTTGTGACTTCGCCGCCAACAATAACCTGGCCGGTTGTAACGAAGGTTTCACAGGCAACGCGGGAGTTGGCATCCTGACGGAGAAAATCATCAAGTACTGCATCGGAAATCTGATCGGCTACTTTGTCCGGATGACCTTCTGATACGGATTCTGAGGTAAAGAAATACCTTGTCTGTGACATGTTTCGATAATGTTTTGGTTAAACGAAAAACAGCAACAACAGAAAAAAACTGCTTCAATGGAGAGCTTTTCGAGTGAAGGGGATTTCACGGGGAAACGACCTGGACACGGAAAAACTTCCGACAAGCTCGGGTGCAGAGACCCTGTTGAGAGCTTGCGACACCGTGTCCATAGGTAATGGGAGTGTCGAGAGAAAAATAAAGTTCAAATGTAATAATTCAAAAGCTTCTATGCAAACTCCTCGTATGGAGGCTTATCATAAATCGTCATATTTATCAGCCAACACGGATTTCCGAGAAGTCGCCAATATTTATTTCATGCGGGTTGCCGGTAATGACCGCATTGTTTCCCACAATGGATTGATCCAGCATGATATTGCTTACGCGGGCTTCATTGCCGATAATAGAGCTCCTGACAATGGCATTTGAGATAATGGCGCCCTCTCCGATAGTGGTATTGGGGCCGATAACAGCATTTTCAAGTGTTGCTTTTTTGCCAATGAACACCGGCTCATTGATAATGCATCCGGGATATGCGGTAACCGGATTATTCTTCTTCAGCAGAATCTCATTGGTCGAGAGCAGGGTCTCGGGTTTGCCGCAGTCGTACCATCCCGATACAGGAAAGGTGGTGAATGTTTCCCCCCTTTCAATCATGAGTTCGAGGGCATCGGTTAGCTGATACTCTCCTTTGGTCATGATACTGTGCTCAATAAGATGGTCGATGCTTTTGAAGAGCGGTCCGGCCTTGAGGAGAAAATAGAGGCCGACAATAGCAAGATTACTGATCGGAGTGTCAGGCTTTTCGACCAGCTTCAGGATCTTTCCGTTTTCGGTTATAGCGACGCCGAACCGTCTCGGGTCCTCAACCTCTTTTACTCCGAGCGTTGATTCCTTGCTTTTCAGCACCGGATCGAGATCTACATCAAAAATGGTGTCACCAAGAATGATCAGCAGTGGCTCCTCTTTATCCACAAACAATTTGCACATCCAGATTGCATGGGCAAGCCCGAGCCGGTCCGGCTGGTTGACAAAGGTGAATTTTATGGAGTAGTTCTTCAGAAGCCACTCTTCCACCATATAGCCCAGATAACCGACAATAACAATCGCCTCATCAATCCCTGCGGCGATGAGCTTGTCCATGATGTGGCCGATAATCGGCTTGCCGGCAACATTAAGCAATACTTTTGGATGAGAGAAGGTGTGGGGCCGTAAACGGGAGCCTACACCTGCAACCGGAATGATTGCTTTCATGTTTAATAGGTGATTATGGTTGTGAAATCCTGATTTACGTCTCTTTTTTTTTCGGCAAGTGGGGCAGTCAGTTCAGATTACCATTAAACCGGCCCCGACCATGCAACCGTCTTGCGTTTCTGCAGCGCTCTCTATTCATGTTACTAAAAACGGCTGTAAATATTAAAATAATCCGGAGGCTAATCGGCAGTTAAATGATAAAATGAGTTGTATTTTGCCATTTGTTTGATGTATGTATTTTACGGGTAACTCCATCAGGGCATCTTTATAAATCGTCGTGAGTTCCGACGGGTGGTGATGGCGTAAGGTAACAGAGATCTCCCTGAGGCGGGAAGTCTCTCGACACAGGGGAGAAGCAGTAACAGATATACAGAGAAAAGGGCTATGGAAGTAAGGTTTAAACAACGGTTATTCCGGCAGTCAGGGGTGATTCCTGTCCTCGATGGCAGGGTCGTTCTCATTACAGCAAAAAAATCGGAACGGTGGATTATACCGAAGGGACATGTTGAAAAAGGGTTATCTCCGGCAGACTCTGCAGCAAAAGAGGCACTGGAAGAGGCCGGTCTGATTGGCGTGGTTCACCACCAGCAGGCAGGTCAGTTCGGTTACCGGAAGTTCGGCAAACACTTTTCGGTTGAGCTCTACCCGCTCTATATTGAAACCATGCTTGATGAGTGGGATGAAATGCATGAGCGTCAGCGCAGGCTGGTAACTCCCGCTGAAGCGATTGAAATGGTGTGTCACGACGAACTTCGCAAGGTGATTTCGAATTTTTTCGAAGTTGGTTGATAGCTGGATTTTTTCGTGCGTTCAATTCTTTGTTTTTCTTGTAATTCCAGCTTTTTTGAGGAAAATATTTTTTTGTAATTAATCTTCTTGTGGTATATTGGGCCTTCCGTTAATGAACGGGGCGTGGCGCAGTTGGTAGCGTGCCTGCTTTGGGAGCAGGAGGTCCCGAGTTCGAGTCTCGGCGCCAGAACATCTTCCTGTCGGGGCGCC